>NZ_DASXJS010000126.1:0-8927 GCF_036497245.1 Actinomycetospora sp.
CGCGGTGCGTCCCGACCTGCTCGACGCGCTGCTCGCGCGGCACGGCGCGGCCGCGTTCGACGACCGGGACCGCGCGGTGCTGGCCTCCTGCGGGTACGACCCGGCCGCGGGAGCACGACCGGCGGCATGGCAGACTGGGGAGGTTGCCGCGGACGGCGCACGGCCCGAGAGGGGTCGCTGAAGCGCCGCCGCTGCCCGAGAACCGATCCACCTCGGCTGCACCCGGACGCCCGCTCCGCGGGCCCGGCGCCGGCCCGAGAGACCGCGAGGACGCTGACGATGAACGCCCTGGACGAGCTCGACGCCAAGTCGCTGCGCTCCGACATCCCCGACTTCCGCGCCGGGGACACCGTCAAGGTGCACGTCAGGGTGATCGAGGGTTCACGCTCCCGTGTACAGGTCTTCCAGGGCGTCGTGATCCGCCGACACGGTGGCGGACTCCGCGAGACCTTCACCGTCCGTAAGGTCTCTTTCGGCGTCGGAGTGGAGCGCACCTTCCCGGTGCACACCCCCAACATCGACCACATCGAGGTCGCCACCCGCGGTGACGTCCGCCGCGCGAAGCTCTACTACCTCCGTGAACTCCGCGGCAAGGCCGCGAAGATCCGTGAGAAGCGCGAGACGACCCCCGCTTCCTGAGCGGGTGGTGCTCCGGTGCGGTCTCCCTGTGCTGACTCCCGACGCCGTCTCCTAGCCTGATCTCGTGCCACCTTCCGACGAGTCCGGTCGTCGCTACCGCTCGCCCCGTCACGGGGAGCCCGATGCGCGGTGGGGCGGACCCGGCGCGGTCGACCCCGTCGATGATCCGTACGGGGACGTGAGCGGCGGACGGGCCTCGGGGGGCAGGCACGGCACGCCCGACGACGGCGGTCCGCGCCACGGCGCCGGGGACGACGCCGGGCCGGCGCGCCCGCGCCACGGCGGCACGGAGCTGTCCGACGATGGTCCGGGCGGCGGCCCGGGTCCGGCACCCTGGCCCCCGCCGACCGCGCTGCCGCACTCGTCCGGGGCGCCCTCCTCGCGATTCGGGACCGACGACGGCGGTCGCGACCCGCTGCCGTCGCGGTTCGGGAGCGAGGACCACGGGAACGGCCGCAGCTCCGAGCCGGCCCGCCCGCCGTCGTACGGCGCAGGGCCGAACGGACCCGGGCCCGGCACCCCCGGGCAGGGGCCCGCGTCGCCGTCGTTCGGGCAGGCCCCGTCCTCGCCGCCCTACGGACAGGCCCCGCAGTCGCCCTACGGGCAGCCGCCGTCCTCACCGCCCTACGGGCAGCCGCCGTCCTCGCCGCCGTACGGCCAGGCGCCGTCCGCACCGCCCTACGGCCAGGCCCCGTCGTCGTACGGGCTGCCGCCGTCCTCGCCGCCGTACGGGCAGGCACCGCCGTCCCCGCCCTACGGTCAGGCCCCGTCCTACGGCGGGCCTTCCGGATACGGACGCGGGCCGTCCTCGCCCGGCCAGGGACCCTCCGGGTCGAACGGCTCCGTGCCGCACGGTGCGCCCGGCGACGGTCAGCCGAACGGAAGCGGACAGTACGACGCCGCCCCTGGGCGGGGTGGGCCGAACGGCACCGGGTCGACGGCCGTCCAGCCGGCCGCGACGGAAGGCCGACCGTCGTCGACGGCGGTCCAGCCGCCCGTCCCGGCGCAGTCCGATGCCTCCGGTGCCGGGTCGCCCCTGCTCTCCGGCGGCACCCCGCCACCCGTGAGGAAGCGTGAGGCGGCCGCGGACGCCCCCTCCGGCGGTCGTGCCGACGCCGAGGACCCGAGCACCACGGCCCTCGGCGCGAGCGGTCACCGCCACCGACGGGGTGGCGGCGCGGGCCCGGGACGCGGCGACGGCGCCGAGGACACCTCGGGTCCCGGCAGGCGCGCCCGCGGGAAGAACGGCGAGGACGACGGGTCCGGCGGCGGCAAGCGGAAGCGCAAGGGCTCGTTCTGGCGCGAACTGCCGCTGCTCGTCGTCGTCGCGATCGTCCTGACCTTCGTCATCCAGACGTTCATCGCGCGCATCTACGTGATCCCGTCGGCGTCGATGGAGCAGACGCTGCACGGCTGCGACGGCTGCGCCAACGACCGCGTGGCCGTCGACAAGGTCTCCTACCGCTTCGGCGACCCCTCGCCCGGCGATGTCGTCGTGTTCAAGGGGCCGCAGGCGTGGCTCGACAACGACGAGGTCGGTGACGAGCAGCCCTCGAGCAACCCGCTGATCCGCGGGTTCCAGGACGCGCTGTCGCTGGTCGGTCTCGCGGCCCCCAACGAGAAGGACTTCGTCAAGCGCGTCATCGCCACCGGCGGCCAGACGGTCGCCTGCTGCGACACCCAGAACCACGTCCTGGTCAACGGCAAGCCGATCAACGAGCCCTACCTCTACTACCAGCCCGGGCTCGGGGACAAGCAGGCCACGTTCGACCCGGTCCGCGTCCCGGACGACCAGCTCTGGGTCATGGGCGACAACCGCAACAACTCTGCGGACGCCCGCTTCCACGGCCCGGTGCCCGTCAGCGACGTCATCGGCAAGGTCCGCGTCGTGGTGCTGCCGATCAGCCGCTGGCGCACGGTGCCCGCGATCGACCCGCAGGCGACGACGACGGCCCTGGGCGGCTCGGCCCCGCTCGGGACCGGCACCGCCGGGGCCGCCGCGGGCGCGCTCCTGGCGATCCCCGTGGTGGGCGCCGGGCGCCGGCTGCGCCGCGTGGTGGCCGTGGACCGGTCGACCGCGGCTCCGCCGCGTCCCGGGGACGAGGGTCCTGGGGACGAGGGTCCGGACGACGAGGGTCAGGGGGACGAGGGTCAGGGGGACGACAGTCCCCGCGACGGCCAGGACGGCCCGTCGGACGCCGACGGCGGGCCCCGAGCGGCGGAGGCCGACCGGGAGTGACGTCCGCGCGATCCCGCCCCGGTGGCGACGGACGTGCCCGGACCGGGGGGCGTCAGCGTCGTCGTACCCGCCGCCCGCTGCCGCCCCGTACCGGTGTGCAGCCGCCGCGGGCGATCATCCGCCGCTCCAGCGAGTCCTGGGCACTCCAGTCGGCGCTGGAGCGCCACGGGCTCGGTCCGGTCGTGGGCGTCGACGAGGCCGGTCGCGGGGCCTGCGCGGGGCCGCTCGCGGTCGCGGCATGCATCCTGCGCCCGAACGACGCGGCCCGCTTCGAGGGCCTCACCGACTCCAAGCTGCTCAGCCCCGAGGAGCGCGAGCGGCTCGCGACGGTGGTCCTGCGCCGCGCCGTCGACCACTGCGTCGTGCTCGTCGACCCCGCCGAGGTCGACCGCCGGGGCGTGCACGCGGCGAACATCGACGGCATGCGCCGGGCGGTGGCGCGCCTCGGGGTCCGACCGGGCTACGTCCTGACCGACGGCTTCCCGGTCTCCGGCTTCGGGGTCCCCAGCCTCGCGGTGCCGAAGGGCGATCTCGCGGCCGCGTGCGTGGCGGCGGCGTCGATCCTCGCCAAGACCACCCGGGACCGGTTGATGACCGAGCTGCACGGACGCCGACCGGAGTACGGCTTCGACCTCCACAAGGGCTACAGCACGCCGACGCACACCGCAGCGCTCGCGGAGCACGGCCCCAGCCCCGATCATCGCTACAGCTTCGTGAACGTCTCGCGTCTCACCGCCCACCCTGCTCGCCTCGCCGCCGGTCGGGCGGCAGACTCGTGGGACGGTTCGGTGGGCCACAATGACGAGGACGACCTCGCGGGATTCGACCCCGACGAGGTCGACGTCGTCGATCCCATGGCGGACGCCGAGGCGGAGGGGGGAGAGGGACCATGAGCGCGGAAGATCTCGAGAAGTACGAGACCGACATGGAGCTGTCGCTCTACCGCGAGTACCGCGACATCGTGAGCCAGTTCTCCTACGTGGTCGAGACCGAGCGCCGGTTCTACCTGGCGAACACGGTCGACGTGGCGGTGCGCAACGCCGACGGCGAGGTGTACTTCGAGGTCCGGATGTCCGACGCGTGGGTCTGGGACATGTACCGGCCGGCGCGGTTCGTCAAGAACGTCCGCGTGGTGACGTTCAAGGACGTCAACGTCGAGGAGCTCGACAAGCCGGAGCTGCGCCTCGAGGACGGCCCGTTCGGCGGCTGATCCGCGGCCGCCCGTCCCGTCGGTCGCGGCGGACGGTCTAGCGCTCCGTCCACACCCCGCGCTCGACGCCCGGGTTGTCCCCAGCGTGCCCGCCGACGCTCGCCCTCGTCCTCCTCTGCCGTCCACCGTGATCGGCGAGGGGCGGGGTCGCCTCTCCTCGAGGCGGCGGGAGACGGCGTGGTGGGCAGCAGCGGGTCAGGTGGTGACGCCGGGAGCGAGCAGGCGGTGCGCCGGAGGCCGAGGGCGTCCGACGAGCTCGGACGTGCCGGTGAGCAGGTCGCGGTCGAGCATCTCGTCGCGCGGGGACTGGTGGTCCTGGCCCGCAACTGGCGGCGGCGGGAGGGCGAGCTGGACGTCGTGGCCACCGACGGGCGCAGCCTGGTCGTCTGCGAGGTGAAGACCCGCTCCGGGGTCGGCTACGGCCTCCCCGTGGAGGCGGTCACCCGTGCGAAGGCCGCGCGGATCCGGCGGCTCGCCCAGCAGTGGCTCGCGGAGTCGCGGGCGCGCTGGGTCGAGGTGCGCTTCGACGTGGTCGCGGTCCTGCTCGTGCCCGGCCTGGCACCGCAGGTCGAGCACTACGAGGGGGCCTTCTGATGGGGCTCGCCCGCGCGTGGTCGATCGGCCTGCACGGCGTCGAGGGCGACCTCGTGGAGATCGAGGCGGACGTCGGTCTCGGGCTCCCCGGGCTGTCGCTGGTGGGGCTGCCCGACGCCGCTCTCGCCGAGGCCCGTGACCGGGTCCGCGCCGCGGTCGTCAACTCCGGGCAGGTCTGGCCGAACCGCAAGATCACCCTGGCGCTCTCTCCCGCGACACTGCCCAAGCAGGGGTCGAGCTACGACGTCGCGCTGGCCTGCGGTGTCCTCGCGGCGGACGACCGGCTGGCCGCCGGGGCCCTCGAGGACGTGGTCCTGCTGGGCGAGCTCGCCCTGGACGGCCGGATCCGGGACGTCCGGGGTGTGCTGCCGTGCGTCATGGCCGCCCGGCGCGCCGGGGTGAAGCGGGTCGTGGTGCCTGCCGCGGCCCTCGACGAGGCCGGCCTGGTCGACGGGGTGGAGCTGCTCGGGGCGTCCCACCTGAGCGAGGTCCTGGCGTGGCTGCGCCGCGAGGGCGATCTCGCGGTGCCGGAGATCCGGCCGCGGCTACGCCTGCGCCCCGTGACGGAGGACCTGGCGGACGTCGTCGGGCAGGAGACCGCCCGCCACGCCATCGAGGTCGCCGCCGCGGGCGGGCACCACCTGCTCTTCGTCGGCCCGCCCGGCTCCGGCAAGACGATGCTCGCCCGACGGCTCACCGGCCTGCTCCCGGACCTCGGCGTCGAGGAGGCGATGGAGGTGGCCGCGGTGCGCTCGCTCGCCGGGGCGCTGCCGCCCGACGACGACCTTCCGGTCACCCCGCCGTTCGTCGCCCCGCATCACGGGGTGTCCGCGGCCGCGCTCGTCGGGGGCGGGTCGGGACTCGCGCGCCCGGGGGCGGTCTCGATGGCGCACCGGGGGGTTCTCTTCCTGGACGAGGTGTTCGAGTTCGGTCCACACCTGCTCGACTGCCTGCGCACCCCGCTCGAGGAGGGCGAGGTGCGCCTGGCCCGCAAGGACGGCGTGGTGCGCTACCCGGCGCGGTTCCAGCTGGTCATGGCGGCGAACCCCTGCCCGTGCGCGCCGCCGCGCCCGGCGGACTGCCACTGCGCGCCGAACCAGCTGCGCCGCTACGAGGGCCGGCTGTCCGGCCCGATGCTCGACCGCGTCGACCTGCGGGTCGCGTTCCGGCCGGTGGCCTCGCTCGCGCGCGGGGAGGACGAGGCGCCCGAGGCCACCGCCACGGTGCGGGCGCGGGTGCTCGGGGCCCGTGAGCGGGCCAGGGAGCGGTGGAAGGAGGCGGGCTGGCGGAGCAACGCGGAGGTCCCCGGCCCGGCCCTGCGCCGCCACGTGCCGATCCCGCGCGAGGCCGCCCTGGACCTCGACCGGAAGTTGCGCGACGGCGTCCTCACGGCGCGCGGACTCGACCGGTGCCTGCGCGTGGCCTGGACGCTGTGCGATCTGCGGGGCGGCGATCGCCCGGACTCCGCCGACGTGCACGAGGCGCTCCGGCTCAAGCACGAGGGGTCGGCATGAGCGCCGGGACCGACGCCGGGACGGGGACCGGGGTCGCGGAGGGGGTGCTGCGCGCCCGGGCCTACCTGATGCGCCTCGCCGAACCCCCGGCGCCACGCCTGGCGCACCTCGTGGCGCTGCTCGGCCCGGTCGAGGCCGCCGAGCGCATCCGCGGGGGCGCCGACCTGGGCCGCCACGTCGGCGGCGAGGTGGCCGGGCGGCGCGACGTCGACCGGGTCGACGCCGACCTGGACGCGGTGCGCGCCCTGGGCGGGCGCCTGCTGGTGCCCGAGGACGCCGCGTGGCCCACGGCGGCGATGGCGGCCTTCGAGCATCCCGACCTGCACGGGAGCACCGACTGGGTGGCGCCGCTGGGGCTGTGGGTGCGGGGTCCGGGCTCGCTCGCCACGCTCTCGGACGGCGCGCACCGCAGCGTCGCGGTCGTCGGGTCGCGGGCGGCCACCGGGTACGGGAAGTGGGTGGCGCGGGAATGGTCGGCCTCCCTCGCGGACGAGGGGCTGACCGTGGTGTCCGGGGCCGCGTTCGGGATCGACGCGGCGGCCCACCGCGGGTGTCTCGCCGTGAACGGGGCGACGGTCGCGGTCCTGGCCTGCGGGATCGAGCGGGCCTATCCGGCCGCCCACGCCCGCCTGCTCGAGACCATCGCGGCGCAGGGCCTCGTGGTCAGCGAGTACCCGGTGGGCACCGTTCCCGCCCGGCACCGCTTCCTGGTCCGCAACCGCCTCATCGCCGCCCTGGCGAGCGGCACCCTCGTCGTCGAGGCCGGCGCCCGCAGCGGGGCGGCCCGGACGGCCCTCGCGGCGCGCGATCTGGGACGTCTGGTCATGGCCGTGCCGGGGCCGGTCACGTCCGCGCTCTCGGTCGGCAGCCACCACCTCGCCCGCCAGCCGGGGGTGAGCCTCGTCGGTTCGGTCGACCACGTGCTCGAGGACGTCGGGCCCGCGGGGCGCCTCGCCACGCCGCCGGCACGGCCCCGCGGGCCCCTCGACGGCCTGTCCATGCCCGCCGTCCGCGTCCACGGCGCGTTGCGGGGGTTCGCCACGTCGACGGTCGGCGCCCTCGCCCGGGAGTCCGGCGTCGACCCCCGCGCGGTGCCTGCGGCGCTCGACGAGCTCGCGGCCGCGAGGCTGGTGGTGCCGGACGGCGAGCGGGGGTGGTGCCGACCCGGCTGACGCCCGGGTCGGTGCGACGAGCGGTTGCGGAGCGCGACCACGATGACCGTTGCCCGACGGCGCCGCGCGGTCACCGACGTGTGCGCGGCGGTGCTTGACGCTCACCGTCCGGCCCGGGAGTCTCATCCGCGATGACCGGCAGATTCCCCTCTCAGGGCTTCGACGACCAGGCTTCGGGCCCGGGCGCGGCGAGCCACGGTGACGGGCCCGACCCGTCCGGGGAGGGACGGCCGAAGCGGTCACACAGAGCGACGAAATCGGAGATCCCCGCAGCTCGCGAGGTTCCCGACGCCGACACCGGCACGGCCCCCGGCGAGGTTCTCCCGGAGGGCCTCGCCCGGGCCGTCGAGGACTTCGCCGAGCACCTGCGTCTCGAGCGCGGGCTCTCGGAGCACACCGTGCGCGGGTACACCGGCGACGTCACCGCGGCCCTGCGCCACCTCGCGTCGCGCCCGACCGCCCGGCGCAGCGCCGACACCGACGGGCGGGACGTCACGCTCGCCGACCTCGACCTGGCGGCGCTGCGGTCGTGGCTGGCCGCCGGTGGGGTCGAGGGACCCGCGTCCAGGGGAGCGGCGGGCCGGCGTCCCGCGCGTCGCACCACCGTGGCCCGCCGCGCCGCCGCCGCCCGGGCGTTCACCGCCTGGGCCGCCCGCACCGGCCGCGCGGCCACCGATCCCGGCGCTCGCCTCGCGTCGCCCCGGGCCCACCGCAGGCTCCCCGCCGTGCTGCGCGCCGACCAGGCCGCCGCGGCGCTGGACAACGCCGCGGCCGGGGCCGCCGAGCACCACCCGGTCGCGCTGCGCGACCACCTGCTGCTCGAACTGCTCTACGCCACCGGCATCCGCGTCTCGGAGCTCTGCGGGCTCGACGTCGACGACGTCGACGACGGCAGGCGGACCCTGCGGGTGCTCGGCAAGGGGGCCAAGGAGCGCACCGTCGTCTACGGCGGGCCCGCCGCGGCCGCGCTGGACGCGTGGCGCGCCGACGGGCGCCCCCACCTCGCCGTCGCGGGCTCACCGCCCGCGCTGCTGCTCGGCGCCCGCGGTGGGCGCCTCGACCCGCGGATCGCCCGCACCGTCGTCCACGACGCGGCGCAGTCGGTCCCGGGTGCACCGGACATCGCACCGCACGGGTTGCGCCACTCCGCGGCGACCCACTTGCTCGAAGGGGGAGCGGACCTGAGAAGCGTCCAGGAATTGCTGGGGCACGCCTCGCCGGCGACGACCCAGCTCTACACCCACGTGACCGCCGACCGCTTGAGGGCCGTTCATGACTCCGCCCATCCCCGCGCCTGAGCCGCCGCGCCCGGCAGGCCGTCCCTCGGCCTCCCCGGCAGCGGTGGTCAGCCCGCTGCCCGCGCTCCCGGGCGTCGACTCCGTCTTCACCGCTCCCCGGCCGGGCCGGGGAACCGCCGTGCGGGCACGCCCCACGACGATCCGGCCCGTCACCGAGGCCGACGGCACCGCCGCCGACGAGGAGGCGATCGTCGAGGCCGGCATCGCCGAGATGTGGGCCGACTACGCCGACGCGCCGCACGACAAGATGGTCCGTGACCG
>NZ_DASXJS010000127.1:0-3274 GCF_036497245.1 Actinomycetospora sp.
AGCAGCTCCGCGCACCGCTGGACGCACTCCGAGTCGATGTCCACGTGATCGACATGCGAAGCCCCGGCCGCCACCGCGAGCTGGGAGACGACGCCCTCGCTCGAGCCCACGACGAGCACCCGCTCCAGTCGATCCGCCAGCAACAGCGGTGGGACGGCGAGGGCCTCGTGGTAGGTGAGCTGGGTGGTCTCGGTGGACTGCCGCTCCCCGTCGCAGAACAGCGAGATTCCCTGCGCGGTCCGGGCGACGATCATGTCCTGCCACGCGGTGCGGCCGCGCCAGATCACCTCGTCGATCCGCCACCGTCGCCGCATCCCCTCGGCGAGGGGCTCGTCGACCTCCCGCTGCCCGACGACGTCGGGTGCGAGCCCGGCCCCGCGCGCCACGATCTGCGCCCGCACCTCGATGGCGCCGACCTCGCGGCCCAGCACCTCGACGATCCGCTCCGGGTCGGCGTGCTCACCGCACGTGAAGACGTCCACGAACGCCGCGCCCGCCTCCGGATAGGCGTGCACCGAGGCGTGGGACTCGGCGAGCATCGCGAGCACCGTCGTGCCCTGGGGCTCGAACCGGTGGCTGACGACCTCGAGGGTGGTCGCGCCGCCGTCGTCGAGCGCGGTCCGCAGGGCGCGGGCGACGGCGGCGTCGTCACCGAGGAGCACGGGCGAGACGCCGCGCAGTTCGGCGAGGACGTGGCGTCCCGAGAACGAGACGGACCCCGAGTCCACCGGGGTGGAGGGGAGCGCGGGAGCGGGAGTGGTCAATCGGTTTCCTCAGGGGTCTCGTCGGTGGCGCGGTCGTGGATCACGGTCGGCAGCGGGGGGAACCCGTTGAAACCGACCGAGGCGTAGCTCGAGGTGTAGGCGCCGGCGCCGAGGAACTCGACGGTGTCGCCCGGGGCCAGGTCGAGGGGGAGGCGGACGTCGGCGTGGCGGTAGAGCACGTCGTCGCCGTCGCAGGTGGGCCCGGCGAGCACGACGGGGCCGCGCGGCGCGCCCGAGGGATACCCGGGTGTGCGCAGCCGGTACACGATCATCTCGCCTTCGGTCTCCGCGAGACCCTGGTAGCGCCCGACGTCGAGGTAGACCCAGCGGCGCCCCGCGCGCTCGGTGACCAGGACGACCTCCGCGACCAGCACACCGGCCCCCGCCACCAGGGCCCGGCCGGGTTCCGCGACCACGCGGGGACGCCAGGTCCCGACGCCGGGGACGTCGGCGTGCTCGGCGAGGGCCGCGCGGATCGCGGTGGCGCAGGCGGTGAGGTCGGGCACCGGGCCTGCGGCGTGCGGCGTCGGGAACCCGCCCCCGACGTTCACCTCGGCGACCGGTGCCCCGAACGACTCGACGGCCCGGGCGGCCGCGGCGATCCCCCGCCGCCAGGACCCCGTGTCGGTCTGCTGCGACCCGGGGTGGAAACCGAGCCCGTGCGGGCGCAGACCGGCGTCCCGGGCGCGACGCAGCAGGGCGGCGGCCTCGTCGGGCGCGACCCCGAATTTGCCCGCGAACGGGGTCGCCGAGCCGGTGTCGTCGGCGCCGAGCCGGACGGTGACGGCAGCCCCGGGGGCCAGGCGGGCGAGGAGGTCGACGTCGGCGGCGGCATCGGTGGTGAAGCGGTGCACCCCCACGGACACGGCGGTCCGCACGTCGGACGGCTTCTTCAGCGGGTTGCCCCAACTCATGCGCTCGGGCGGGACGCCGGCGAGCAGGCAGGCCTCGAGCTCGCCGACGCTCGCCAGATCGACGCTCGCCCCCTCCTCGGCCAGGAGCGCGAGGACGGCGGGATGAGGATTCGCCTTGACGGCGTAGGCGGCCTCGCTCTCCGGAAATGCGTCGCGGAACGTGCGATAGGCGGAGCCGACGACGGCGAGGTCCAGCTCCAATCGTGGACTGACCATCACCTGATCGGGGGACGCGGACGCCGGGTCGACGACGCGTTCGTGCGCCTGCACGGCCCGCGGTGCACCCACGGCATCCATCGTGCCCTGTGGTGCCCGTTCGAAACACAGAACGACTGACTTGAGACGTATCGGACGCGTACCCTTTCGGATCTCCGGACCGGTGGGCCCGGGGGTGGCGGGTCGGGGAGAGAGAGTGGGACAGGTATGCCTTCGGGCTCCCTGAACGGGTGGGACACGGGCCGCCGCAAGCAACGGTGGCCGCGATGGTCGGCCCGCAGTGTGGCGGTCACGGGTCTCTTCGCGGTGGCACTCCTCGCGGCAGCGCTGGGCGTCGGCCGCACCGTCGCCGCGCCCGCCGGGCCGGGCGAGCAGGCCGCCGGCACGGCGGGGACCTCGCGCACCCTCGCGAGCGACACCGGTGAGGCGCAGCCGGACGGCTCGGGCTCGGGCTACGGCTCGGGCTCGGGCTACGGCTCGGGACCGGGGTACGGCCCGGCCACCGGTGGTTCCGACCCGTCCGCGCCCGGGGCCGACCTCGGGACCTCGGCCGCCCCGCCGTCGTCGGGCGACCTGGCGGGTGGCTCCGCGCCCGGCGTCGTTCCGGCCGACCCGGGAGCCTCCGACGACGCGCTCGCCCCGCCGCTGACGCCGATCCCACTCCCGGGCGCCCGCCCGCTCGGCAGCGCCCCGGCGCCCGCGTCGAGCACCCCGTCCGGCTGGGAACCGCCGCTGGCGCCGATCGTGCCGGGAGCCCAGGCCCCGTCGTCCGCGGCGCCCGCGCCCTCGGCCGAGCCCGCGGCGCCTCTCGCGCCGATCGTCCCTCCGGGCGGCGCCGCGCCGGGCCCGGCCGTCGGGCAGGCCACGACGGCGGCCCCGCCGCGCGTGCAGGACCTCCCGGGCGCGGTGCTCGGGGGCGTCGTGCCCGGAGCGGGTCGTGCCGACCGCGGCGGCGACGCGAAGGACGCGCCGAAGGCCGGGTCGCCGAAAAAGGCCGAGTCGCCGAGGAAGGCCGAGGCTCCGAAGGCAGAGGCACCGAAGGCAGAGGCACCGAAGAAGGCGGACGCACCGAAGGCCGAGTCGCCGAGGAAGGTCGACGTCCCCAAGGTGGAGGTGCCCAAGGTCGAGGTGCCCAAGGTCGAGGTGCCCAAGGCCGAGGCGCCGAAGAAGGCCGACACGGGACGCGGCGGTGCGAAGGACGGTGACGTGGGCGCTGCCGGACGTGGACCGGCCACCCCGGCCGTCGCCGTGCCCGCGGTCGCCCCGGAGGGCTGGCCGATCCCGATGCTGGGCCCGAGCAGCTCCGACCCGCCCTCGTCCTCGGCGCCGGCCACGGCGGACCTGCCCGGTGAGGCGACCGCCACGGGCACCGGGTCGACG
>NZ_DASXJS010000128.1:0-17093 GCF_036497245.1 Actinomycetospora sp.
AGGTCGACCCCCGATGAGCCAGCCGTGAAGCACTCGCGATGAGCGCGCAGGCGTAGGACACGAGGTCGCGGGCACGCCGCCGACCTCGAGAATGAGGAGATCAGTGGCAGGCAAGGCCCGGGTGCACGAGCTCGCGAAGGAGCTCGGCGTCACCAGCAAGCAGGTACTCACCCAGTTGGAATCCCTCGGGGAGTTCGTCAAGTCGGCGTCCTCGACCGTGGAGGCCCCCGTCGCGCGCAAGCTGCGCGACTCCATGAACGGCGGCGGTAACGGAGCGGGCGGCGCCCGCAAGACCCGTCCCGGTGCGCGTCCCGGCGGCTCCGGCAACGGCGGTGCCCCGGCATCCGGCGGTTCCGCGCCGGCGCCCGGCCCGCGTCCCGGTGGGCCCAAGCCCGGTCCCGCGGCCCCGGCCGCGCCCGCGGCTCCGGAGGCCCCCGCGGCCGCGGAGACTCCCGCGGCTCCGGAGGCCCCCGCGGCCTCGGCGTCCCCCGCGGACGCTCCGGAGGCCCCGGCGGCGCCGCGTCCCGACGCCGAGCGCCCGTCGTCCCCGGCCCAGGGCCAGGGACAGTCGCGCGACGAGGGCCGTTCCGGCCCGCGCCCGAGCGACGCCGAGCGTCCCGACCGCCAGCAGCCCCGCGGCATCCCGAAGCCGGGCGCCCAGCGTCCCGGCGGCGAGCGCGGCGGCGATCAGCGCCAGGGCGGCGGCCGTCCCGGCCAGGGCCGTCCGGGCCAGGGTGGTCAGGACGAGCGTCCGGCGGCAGCGTCGGCCGACGGCAGCACCGTCGCGCCGCGGTCCCAGGCCCCCAAGCCGGGGCCGAAGACGCCGCGCGTCGGCAACAACCCCTTCGGCGTCGGTTCCGGCGCCCCGCCCCGTCCGCAGGGCCAGCGCCCCGCCGGTGGCGGCGGCACCCCCGGTGGCGAGCGTCCGCCCCGTCCGCCGCGTGACGGCGAGGCCCCTGCGCCCCGCCCGCCGCGTGACGGCGAGCGTCCGGCCGCGAACGACCGGCCGCCGCGTCCCGGCGGCACGGGCGGCGCCCCGAGCCCGGGTGGCATGCCCCCGCGCCCGAACCCCGGCATGATGCCTGCCCGCCCGGCCGGTCCTCCCGGTCGCGGTGGACCCGGCGGTGGCCGTGGTCCCGGCGGTCCCGGTGGCCGTCCCGGCGGCCCCGGTGGCGGCGGCCGTCCCGGTGGCGGTGGCGGTGGCTTCCGTCCTGGTGGCGGCGGTGGACCCGGCGGCGGTGGCGGTGGCGCCCCGGCCGGCGGTTTCCGCGGGCGTCCCGGTGGCGGCGGTGGCCGCGGCCGTGGCGGCGGTGCCGCGGGTGCCTTCGGGCGTCCCGGCGGCCCGGCGCGTCGCGGTCGCAAGTCGAAGCGCCAGAAGCGTCAGGAATTCGACAACATGCAGGCGCCGTCGGTCGGCGGTGTCCGTCTGCCCAAGGGCAGGGGCGAGACCGTCCGGCTGCCCCGCGGCGCGTCGCTGACCGACTTCGCGGAGAAGATCGACGCGAACCCGGCATCGCTGGTCCAGGTGCTCTTCCACCTGGGCGAGATGGTCACGGCCACCCAGTCGGTGTCCGACGACATCCTCGAGCTGCTCGGCGGGGAGATGAACTACGACGTGCAGGTCGTGTCCCCCGAGGAGGAGGACCGCGAGCTGCTGGAGTCGTTCTCGCTCACCTACGGCTCCGACGACGGCGACGACGAGGACCTCGAGGCGCGCCCGCCGGTCGTCACGATCATGGGTCACGTCGACCACGGCAAGACGCGTCTTCTGGACACCATCCGGAAGACGAAGGTCGCCGAGGGCGAGGCCGGTGGCATCACGCAGCACATCGGCGCCTACCAGGTCGACACCGAGCTCGAGGGTGTCGAGCGGCAGATCACCTTCATCGACACCCCGGGTCACGAGGCGTTCACCGCCATGCGTGCCCGAGGCGCGAAGTCCACGGACATCGCGGTGATCGTGGTCGCGGCCGACGACGGCGTCATGCCCCAGACGGTGGAGGCGATCAACCACGCCCAGGCGGCCGACGTGCCGATCGTGGTCGCGGTGAACAAGATCGACAAGGAGGGGGCGAACCCCTCCAAGATCCGTCAGCAGCTCACCGAGTACAACCTCGTCGCCGAGGAGTTCGGTGGCGACACGATGTTCGTCGACATCTCGGCGCGCGAGAACATCAACATCAACGGGCTGCTCGATGCCGTCCTGCTCACCGCGGACGCGTCCCTGGACCTGCGGGCCAACCCCGACATGGAGGCCCAGGGCGTCGCGATCGAGGCTCACCTCGACCGCGGCCGCGGTCCCGTGGCGACGGTCCTGGTCCAGCGCGGCACGCTGCGCGTCGGCGACTCGGTGGTCGCGGGCGACGCCTCGGGCCGTGTCCGACGGATGCTCGACGAGTTCGGCGAGGACGTGAAGGAGGCGCTGCCCTCCCGCCCGGTGCAGGTCATCGGCTTCACGTCGGTGCCCGGCGCGGGCGACACCTTCCTCGTCGTCGACGAGGACCGGGTGGCCCGCCAGATCGCCGACCGGCGCCGCGCCCGCGAGCGCAACGCCGAGCTCGCCAGCCGCCGCAAGCGCATCTCGCTCGAGGATCTCGATGCCGCGCTGAAGGAGACCAACGAGCTCAACCTGATCATCAAGGGTGACAACTCGGGTACCGTCGAGGCCCTCGAGGACGCACTCACGAAGATCGACGTGGGCGAGGAGGTGCAGCTGCGCGTGCTGCACCGTGGCGTCGGTGCGATCACCGAGGGAGACATCAACCTCGCGATCGCGTCCAACGTCATCGTCATGGGCTTCAACGTCCGCGCGGAGGGCAAGGCCACCGAGCTGGCCAACCGCGAGGGCATCGACATCCGCTACTACTCGGTCATCTACGCCGCGATCGACGAGATCGAGCAGGCCCTCAAGGGCATGCTCAAGCCGATCTACGAGGAGGTCGAGCTCGGCACCGCGGAGGTGCGCGAGGTCTTCCGCTCCTCCAAGGTCGGTGCGATCGCCGGTTGCCTGGTCACCGAGGGGATCATCCGGCGCAACGCCAAGGCCCGGCTGGTCCGCGACGGTGCGGTGGTCGCCGAGAGCCTGACGATCTCGTCCCTGAAGCGGTTCAAGGACGACGCCACCGAGGTCCGCGACGGCTATGAGTGTGGTCTCACGCTCGGGTCGTTCAACGACGTCAAGACCGACGACAAGATCATGACCTACGAGATGCGGGAGAAGCCGCGCGAGTGACGGTCCCGATCCGGGTCCGGGGGCGCTGACGTGTACGTCGGCGCCCTCGAGCTCGACCTGCTGCTCGGCGACGTCGGGAGCATCAAGGAGAAGCGCTCCGTGGTGCGCCCGGTCGTCGCCGAGATCCAGCGGAAGTACGCGGTCTCGGTCTCCGAGGCCGGACATCTCGACCTCCACCGCCGCGCCCTGATCGGCGTGGCGGTGGTGGCCGCGGATGCCGGGCACGTCACCGACGTGCTCGACCACTGCGAGCGCCTGGTCAGCTCACACCCCGAGTTCCAGGTGCTCTCCGCGCGGACCCGATGGCTGGGCCCGCACGACGACTGACGACCCTCGCCGGCGAGCGCCGGTGGGCAGGAGGAAGGCCGCCGGAGATGACCGAGGCACCGCGGGCCCGACGGCTCGCCAAGCGCATCATCCAGATCGTCGCCTCGACGCTGGAGCACGAGGTGAAGGACCCGCGCCTGGCGATGGTCACCATCACCGACGCCCGGCTCACCGCAGACCTGCGGGAGGCGACGGTCTACTATACCGTCTACGGCGACGACAACGCCCGGCAGGCGAGCGCCATCGCGCTCGACAGCGCCAAGGGCGTCGTCCGCACCGCCGTCGGCCGCCAGACCGGAGTCCGCCACACCCCGTCGATCGACTTCGTCCCGGACGCCGTGCCCGAGGGTGCGGCGCGCATGGAGGAGCTCCTCGCCGGGGCCCGGGCCGCCGACGCCGAGGTGGCGTCGCACGCCGTCGGGGCGGACTACGCCGGCGAGGCCGACCCCTACCGCAAGCCGCGGGAGGACGACGATCTCGACGACGACGACCTCGACGAGGACCTCTCCGGGGACGGCGTCGCCGTGGACGCGGCCGGTGCCCGACCCCGGGACGAGGCCGCCCTCGGCGACCCGGCGCGGTGAGTCCCCGGGCGGTCGGGATCGACGGGGCCGTCGCGATACCGGCGGCCCCGCTGCCGTGAGCATGGGGGACGTCCTCGACGCCGGCCCCGTCCGGGTCCTGTCGCTGTCTGCGGCGGCCCTCGTCGTCCTCGTCGCCGAGCCGCTCTACCTGCTGGTCGACACCGCCGTCGTCGGGCGGCTCGGGGCGCTGTCGCTCGGTGCGCTCGCGGTCGGCGCGGTGGTGCTCGCCCAGGTGTCCTCGCTGGGCACCTTCCTCGCCTACGGGACGACGGCCCGGGCCGCCCGCGCGTTCGGCGCCGGCCACCGGGACCGCGCGATCGCCGAGGGCGTCGCCGCGACCTGGCTCGCGCTGCTCGCCGGGCTCGCCGTCGTCGTCGTGGGCCAGCTGATCGCGCGGCCGGTCGCCGAGGTGCTCGGCGACGGCGGGCCGCTGGCGGACCAGGCCGTCTCCTGGATGCGGATCGCGCTGTGCGGCGCACCGGGGATCCTCGTCGCGATGGCCGGCAACGGCTGGATGCGCGGCGTGCAGTCGACCCGGGCGCCGGTCGTCGTCGTGCTCGCCGGCAACGGGGCCTCCGCGCTGGTGTGCCCCTTCCTCGTGCACGGGGCGGGCTCGTGGGCGGGACTGGGCCTCGAGGGGTCGGCGATCGCCAACGTCGGCGCGCAGACCGTGGTGCTGCTGCTCTTCGGCGCGGCCCTGGTGCGCGAGGCCGTGGCGCTCCGGGTGCCGCTGCGTCCGGTGCCCGCCGACCTGCGGGCCCAGCTCGGCCTCGGGCGCGATCTCCTGCTGCGCAGCCTGGCGTTCCAGGCGTGCTTCCTCTCGGCGACCGCGGTCACCGCGCGGTTCGGGGCGGCGTCGGTCGCCGCGCACCAGGTCGTCCTGCAGCTGTGGGTGTTCATGTCGACGGTGCTCGACTCCCTCGCGATCGCCGCCCAGCAGCTCGTCGGGGCCGCGCTGGGTGCGTCGTCGCCGCCGGCGGCGCGGACGGTCACCGGCCGCGTGACGCGCTACGGGCTCGTCCTCGGCGTCGTCGCGGGTGTGGTGTTCGCCGCACTCGCCGGGGCGCTGCCCCGGGTGTTCACCTCAGACCCGACGGTGCTCGCGACCATCCCGGACGCGTGGTGGTTCTTCGTGGCCCTGCAGCCGGTCGCCGGGTTCGTGTTCGCCCTGGACGGGGTGCTCCTCGGGGCCGCCGACGCCGCCTTCCTGCGGCGCCTGACCCTCGGATCCGCCGTCGTGGGCTTCCTGCCGATGATCTGGCTGTCACTGGTGTTCGGGTGGGGCCTGGCCGGGGTGTGGGCCGGATTGTCGCTGTTCATGCTGGGTCGCGCGATCGGTGTCGGCGTGCGGGCGCGCGGCGATCGTTGGATGGTGCCCGGGGGCATCTGAGTCTCCGGCGCGAGCCCGGGGCAGGATGCCGCGGAGGATCACTTTCGGACCAGGAGGTCTCGCAGACCATGACCGCTCCCAGTTCCCGCGTCGCCGTCGTCACGGGTGCCGCCCGCGGGCTCGGCGCCGCCACCGCGTCGCGCCTGGCCGCCGACGGGATGGCCGTCGCCGTCATCGACCTCGAGGAGAGCGCGGCCAAGGGCACCGCCGACGCGATCACCCAGGCCGGTGGCCGGGCGATCGCGGTCGGCGCCGACGTGGCCGACGCCGCGGCGGTCGACGCCGCGGTGGAGCGGGTCGTCGCCGAGCTGGGCCCGCCGACGGTGCTGGTCAACAACGCCGGGATCACCCGCGACAACCTGCTGTTCAAGATGACCGAGAACGACTGGGACTCGGTGATGGGCGTGCACCTGCGCGGCTCGTTCCTGATGACCAAGGCCTGCCAGGGCCACATGGTCGCCGCGCAGTGGGGCCGCATCGTGAACCTGTCCTCGACCTCGGCGCTGGGCAACCGCGGGCAGGTGAACTACTCGGCGGCCAAGGCGGGCCTGCAGGGCTTCACCAAGACGCTGGCGATCGAGCTGGGCCGGTTCGGGATCACCGCGAACTGCGTGGCGCCCGGGTTCATCGCCTCGGAGATGACCAAGGCGACCGCGGAGCGGCTCGGGCAGGACTGGGACGAGTTCGTGGCCATGCGGGCCAAGGAGATCCCGGTGCAGCGCGCGGGGCAGCCCGACGACATCGCCAACATGGTCGCGTTCTTCGCCGGCGAGGCGGCCGGGTTCGTCTCCGGCCAGGTCATCTACGTCGCCGGCGGCCCCAAGACCTGATCCGGCCCGGGCCGTCCCGCCCGGGGCCACGCTGTCGGGGGTCCGTGCTCTGATCCCGACCGTGAGCGGGACGTGGGACGGCGGCGACGGTGGTGGGGACGGTCCGGCCCTCGCGTGGCTGCGCGGGGTGCGGGACCGGTGGAGTGCGGTCGGGGTCCTCGCGCTGCTGGAGGACGCCGTCGCGCAGGTGTGGGAGCGCAACGTCGCCCGGCACGATCCCGAGGTCGCCGGTGACACACCGGTGACGCTCGGGATCACCTCGTCGGAGAACCTGCGCACCGTGCTGCTGCGCGCCGCACCGCAGTGGGAGCCGCGGGGCGTGCTCGTCGGCGCCCCGTGGAACTCCGTGGCCGTCGCGCACGACGGTGTGGTGCTGCACCTGATGAAGGCGCCGGACGGGTCGGGGAGCCGCCCGGACTTCGCGACGCTGCGCTGGGTCGGCGAGATCCGCGGGGCCGCGGCGGTCGCCAACGGGCTCGACTACGTCCCGTCCCCGGACGACCGCACGGGTCAGCTCTGGTTCGACGGATTCGGGCTGCCGCCGCGGGAGTCCCCCGAGGACGCGCGGGTCGGGCTGCGGCACGTCGTGCTGGTGTGGACCGGGGACCCGGCGTCGGCCACCACGGCGGGCTGGCTCGCCGTGCCCTGGGAGCACCACACCGGGCCGACCTGGCTGGCCGCCCTGCCGGTCTGGGTCCACGGGCCGGACGAGGTCCCGGCGCCCCGGCGGGTCCCCGCGATCTCGATCTCCTTCGACCAGGTGGCTTCGCCTCGTGAACGGGGCGGAGCCCACCTCGGGCATGATGCCCGGCGATGAACGCGCGATCGTCCGGCCGACCCCGCCGCGAGCCCCCGCCGCCCGGCCTGCTCGTGGTCGACAAGCCGGCCGGATGGACCTCCCACGACGTCGTGGGCAAGGTCCGCGGGCTCGTCGGCACCCGCAAGGTCGGGCACGCCGGCACGCTCGACCCGATGGCGACCGGCGTCCTCGTCCTGGGCGTCGAGCGGGCCACCAAGCTCCTCGGGCACCTGGCGCTCGACACCAAGACCTACGTCGCCACGATCCGGCTCGGCGTCGAGACCTCCACCGACGACGCCGAGGGTGAGCCGACCAGCACGGCGGACGCGGAGGCCGTGACCGACGCCGCCGTCGCGGACGGCATCGCCGCCCTGACCGGGGACATCGCGCAGGTCCCGAGCACCGTCTCCGCGATCAAGGTAGACGGGAAGCGGGCCTACGAGCGGGTCCGGGCGGGGGAGGAGGTCACCCTCGAGGCGCGGCCCGTGCACGTGGCCCGCTTCGACGTCCTCGCCACCCGCCGGGAGGGCGCGACGCTCGACCTCGACGTCGTCGTCGACTGCACCTCGGGGACCTACGTGCGCGCCCTCGCCCGCGACCTCGGCCGCGGTCTCGGGGTCGGCGGGCACCTCACCGCGCTGCGTCGGACCCGCGTCGGGCCGTTCACCCTGGCCCATGCGCGGGACCTGGCCACCCTGGGGGCCGAGGCCGACGGTGAGGCGGGCCGGGCGAGCCTGTCGCTGGACCTCGACGCGGCGACCGCCACCGCCTTCCCGCGCCGCGACGTCGACGCCGCGGGTGCCGACGACCTCGCCCACGGCCGCCCGCTGCCCGGCGGCGGCACGGACCTGACCACCGCGGTCTTCGGCCCGGACGGGCACGTCATCGGGCTCGTCGCCGACGACGACGGCCGGGCGCGGCCGGTACTCGTCCTGGCCCCGGCCGGCTGACGCCCACCCCGCCGCGCCTCCCGCCGCGAGGGGCACATGGCACAGGTTGCGGGCGCGGTGAGCCTGCCTGGTGTGCTTCTCGTGGTGGCCTGACCGCACCTCGCGGCGACGAGGGGCACGTCGCGCAGGTCGTGGGCGCGGGAAAGATGCGTGCCGTGCCCCTCGCGCCGGCGGGCGCGAGCCTGAGGGGCGGGCCCGCGGCGGCGTCGAGACCGTGACGGGTGCCCCGTCGCGCGCGGCCGCCCGCCGGGACGGCCGTACGCTGGCCCCCGACCCGCCGTCGCCCCGCCCGCGGCGGCAGACCCGACCACGTCGACCCGTTCCCGGAGGCCCGAGCAGTGCAACGCTGGCGCGGTCGTGACGGCGTCCCCCCGGGCTGGGGGCGCTGCGTGGTCACCATCGGCGTGTTCGACGGCGTGCACCGCGGCCACCAGCAGCTCATCGGGTTCGCGGTGGAGCGGGCCCGCGAGCTCGGGGTGCCGACCACGCTCATCACGTTCGACCCGCATCCCAGCGAGGTCCTGCGCCCCGGCTCGCACCCGGCGCAGCTCACGACCCTGACCCGGCGGGCCGAGCTGGTCGCCGAGCTCGGCGTCGACGCCTTCTGGGTCCTGCCGTTCACCACGGACTTCGCGCACGTCGCGCCGGACGAGTTCGTCCACGAGCTGCTGGTCGACCGGCTGCACGCCTCGGCCGTCGTCGTGGGGCGCAACTTCACCTACGGCTACAAGGCCGCGGGCGACGTCGACGAGCTCGAGCGGCTGGGGCAGCGCTTCGGGTTCGAGGCGATCGGGCTCGACCTCGTCGCCGACGGCGACCGGGGCCGCACCGTGACGTTCTCGTCCACCTACATCCGGAGCTCGATCGCGGCGGGCGACGTGGAGGCCGCGGCGGACGCGCTCGGACGTCCCCACCGCGTCGAGGGTGTCGTCGTCCGGGGCGACCAGCGGGGCCGTGAGCTCGGCTACCCGACGGCGAACGTCGCCGCGACCGAGCACGCCGCGATCCCGGCCGACGGGGTGTACGCGGGGTGGTTCGTGCGGGACGGGGAGCGCCTCCCAGCGGCGGTCTCGGTCGGCACCAACCCCACGTTCTCCGGTCAGGTCCGCACCGTCGAGGCCTTCGTCCTCGACCACTCCGAGGACTTCTACGGGCAGCGGGTCGCCGTGGACTTCGTCGGGCGGGTGCGCGGCATGGCCCGGTTCGACTCGATCGACGAGCTCATCGTCGCCATGGACGGCGACGTGGCGACGACGCGCGGGCTGCTCGGCCTGACGGGCTGAGACGGCCCGGTCCCGTCGTGCGCCTGTTCGTCGCCGTCGTGCCCGACGCGGCCGTGACGGCGGCGATCGACGCGCTGCTGCCGCCTGCGCTGACGGGCACCGGGTGGCGCGCCGTGGCGCCCGGGCGCAGGCACGTGACGCTGCGGTTCCTCGCCGACGCCGATCCCGCGGTCACCGCCGCGGCGCTGCGGCGGGACCTCGCCGGAGCGCCCGCGCCGAGGCTGCGCACGACGGGGGCGGGAGTCTTCGGGACGGCGCTGTGGCTCGGGGTGCGGGTGGCGGACCCCGCCGGGTGGGAGGCGCTGCTGCGGGCGGTCGGCACCGATCCCGGTGAGCACGTCGCCCACCTGACGGTGGCCCGCGGCCGGGACGGCGACGTCCCGGAGACCCTCGCCGGGCACCGGGGGCCCGCGTGGGCCCCGGGGGAGGTGCTGCTGGTCGCGAGCGGGACCCCGTACCGCGTCGTCGACGAGTTCCCGCTGGTGGGCGGGGGTGCCCGACCGGGCGACGGGGCGGGTGGCGACGGGACCGTCGGACCCCCCGCGTAGACTGGTTGTCGATCCGGCTGCGGTCCGTGGCGGCCGGACGCGCGGGGCGGGCGCCGAGGCGGCGCACCGGGTTCCCGACGCACCGTCACACGGCACCGGACGTGCGGCCGAGAGCCGCGCGGACGGGTACGAATCCCCGAACACCGAGGAGCACCACCGACGTGGCCCTGACCACCGATCAGAAGAAGTCGATCCTCGCCGACTACGGCGTGCACACCACCGACACGGGCTCGCCCGAGGCGCAGGTGGCGCTGCTGACGCAGCGGATCATCCAGCTCACCGA
Organism: Actinomycetospora sp.; assembly: GCF_036497245.1. GTDB lineage: Bacteria > Actinomycetota > Actinomycetes > Mycobacteriales > Pseudonocardiaceae > Actinomycetospora. Next base: position 10,227 of record NZ_DASXJS010000128.1, read on the forward strand.
GCACCTGAAGATGCTCAAGCACGACCACCACTCCCGCCGCGGCCTGCTGCTGCTGGTGGGACGCCGCCGCCGGCTGCTGAAGTACGTGGCCTCGGTGGACATCTCGCGCTACCGGTCGCTCATCGAGCGGTTGGGCCTGCGCCGCTGACTCCCCGGGCCGCCCGCGTCGACGACGCGGGCGGCCCGATCTCGTTTCACGACCCACATCCGAATCACGACGAGCCCCGCCACCGCATCAGCCGGTGGCGACCGATCCGACCCGGTCCTCGGTAGTGGCTCCCGGACCCGGCGCCCGCGCAAGGCGGCCCGCACACCGGGGGCTTCGATCGAAGACCGGTCACGTCGGCCGTCCGCGGTGGCCCCCGACTCGCGGGGGCACGCGGCGGCGGGGTCTCTCCCGAGGCCGGGCCGGAGCGTCCGCTCCGCCCGGTCAGCAGACCAGGAGGAATCCCCACCCATGGCGAACTCCGCCTCCCCGGCCGCCGTCGACACCGAGACCGGCGTCCACGAGACCACCGCGGTCCTCGACAACGGTGCCCACGGCACCCGCACCATCCGCTTCGAGTCCGGCAGGCTCGCCCGCCAGGCCGCGGGCGCCGTCGTCGCCTATCTCGACGAGGAGACGATGCTCCTCTCGGCGACGACCGCCTCGAAGCGCCCGAAGGACAACTTCGACTTCTTCCCGCTCACCGTCGACGTCGAGGAGCGGATGTACGCGGCCGGGCGCATCCCCGGCTCGTTCTTCCGCCGCGAGGGCCGCCCCTCGACCGACGCGATCCTCACCTGCCGGCTGATCGACCGTCCGCTGCGCCCGACCTTCGTGTCGAACCTGCGCAACGAGGTCCAGGTCGTCATCACGGTGCAGAGCCTGCACCCGAACGACCCCTACGACGTGCTGGCCATCAACGCCGCGTCGGCCTCCACCCAGATCTCCGGGCTGCCCTTCGACGGCCCGGTGGGCGCCACGCGCATGGCCCTCATCAGCCAGGAGGGTGGTCAGGGGAGCCAGTGGGTCGCCTTCCCGACCTGGGAGCAGCTCGAGCACGCCGTGTTCGACATGGTGATCGCGGGCTCGATCACCTCCGACGGGTCCGACGTCGCGATCTCCATGGTCGAGGCCGAGGCCACCGACAAGGTCCTCGCGCTCGTCGCCGGCGGCGCCCAGGCGCCGACTGAGGAGGTCGTGGCCCAGGGCATGGAGGCGGCGAAGCCGTTCCTGCGCACCCTGTGCGAGGCCCAGAAGAACCTCTACACGTCGCTCGGCGTCACCACGAAGGACTACCCGACCTTCCCGCCGTACCAGGCCGACGTGCTCTCCGCGGTCACCTCGACGGCCGGCGACGAGCTCGCCCGGACGCTGACCATCGCGGGCAAGCACGAGCGCGACGACGCCCAGGACGCCCTCAAGGACCGCCTGGTCACCGAGCTGAGCCCGAAGTTCGAGGGCCGTGAGAAGGAGATCGGCGAGGCGTTCCGCTCGCTGACCAAGTCCACGGTCCGCCAGAAGATCCTCTCCGACGGCTTCCGCATCGACGGCCGCGGCGTCACCGACATCCGGCCGCTGGCCGCCGAGGTCGAGGTCATCCCGCGGGCGCACGGCTCGGCGCTGTTCGAGCGCGGCGAGACCCAGATCCTCGGCGTCACCACGCTGAACATGCTCCGTCTCGAGCAGAACATCGACTCGCTCGGCCCGGAGACCACCAAGCGCTACATGCACCACTACAACTTCCCGCCGTTCTCCACCGGCGAGACCGGCCGCGTGGGCTCGCCCAAGCGCCGCGAGATCGGCCACGGTGCGCTCGCCGAGCGGGCGCTGGTGCCGGTGCTGCCCACCCGCGAGGAGTTCCCCTACGCGATCCGGCAGGTCTCGGAGGCCCTGAGCTCCAACGGCTCGACGTCGATGGGGTCGGTCTGTGCCTCGACGATGTCGCTGTTCAACGCCGGCGTGCCGCTCAAGGCGCCGGTCGCGGGCATCGCGATGGGCCTCGTCTCCGGCGAGGTCGACGGCAAGGAGACGTTCGTCGCGCTGACGGACATCCTCGGCGCCGAGGACGCGTTCGGCGACATGGACTTCAAGGTCGCGGGCACCAAGGATCTGGTCACGGCGCTGCAGCTGGACACCAAGCTCGAGGGGATCCCCTCCGAGGTCCTGGGCAAGGCGCTCACGCAGGCCAAGGGCGCCCGTCTCGCGATCCTCGACGTCATGGCCGAGGCCATCGACGAGCCCGACGAGATGAGCGACTACGCGCCGCGCATCACCACGGTGAAGGTCCCGACGGACAAGATCGGCGAGGTCATCGGCCCGAAGGGCAAGATGATCAACTCGATCACCGAGCAGACCGGCGCCGACATCTCCATCGAGGACGACGGCACGATCTACGTCGGTGCGGCGGACGGGCCCAGCGCCCAGGCCGCGGTCGACATGATCAACGCCATCGCCAACCCGCAGATGCCGAAGATCGGCGAGCGCTACCTGGGCACCGTGGTCAAGACCGCGGCGTTCGGCGCCTTCGTCTCGCTGGTGCCGGGCCGCGACGGCCTCGTGCACATCTCGAAGCTCGGCGGTGGCAAGCGCATCGGGAAGGTGGAGGACGTCGCGAACGTCGGCGACAAGCTCCGCGTCGAGATCACCGACATCGACAACCGCGGCAAGATCAGCCTCGTCCCGGTCAAGGAGGACGACGCCGCCGACACCTCGGGCGACGGCGAGTCGGCCCCCGAGGCCGCCGAGACCGACGCCGCGGCGGACGAGGCCCCCTCGGGTGCCATCACCGGCGCCATCGGCGGAGGCAGCTCCTGACCTCCACGGCGCGCCCGGTCACCGGAGACGCAGCGGAGCGGAGCTCGTCCATCCACACCGAGCACCCGGCCCCCGGGGTGGCACGCACCGTGCTGCCCGGGGGGCTGCGGGTCGTCACCGAGCACGTGGCGGGGGCCCGTTCGGCGTCGGTCGGCCTGTGGGTCGACGTCGGCTCCCGCGACGAGCCGGGCTTCGACCCGGCCTCGCGCGGCGCGGCGCACTTCCTCGAGCACCTGCTGTTCAAGGGGACCCGGCGCCGGTCCGCGCGGCAGATCGCCGAGGAGATCGACGCGGTCGGCGGCGACCTCAACGCGTTCACCACCAAGGAGCACACGTGCTTCTACGCGCATGTGCTCGACAGCGACATGCCGCTCGCAGTCGACGTCGTGTGCGACGTGGTGCTCGACGGCGTGATGGCCGCCGAGGACGTCGCGCTCGAGCGTGACGTCGTGCTCTCCGAGATCGCGGGCCGGGACGACGACCCGGAGGATCTGCTCGCGGACGACTTCGACGGCCTCCTGCTCGGCGACCACCCCCTGGGCGGCCCGGTGGTGGGCTCGGAGGAGTCGGTCGCCGAGATGACCCCCGAGGTCCTTGCGCGGTTCCACGCCGCGCACTACGTCCCGTCGCGGTCGGTGCTCGCGGTGGCCGGGAACGTCACCCACGCCGCGGTGCTCGACGCCGTGACCGCCGGGTTCGGCGATCGGCTCTCCTCCGGTGCGGGCTCGTGGGCCCGGCCCGGCGGAGCCGTGTCGCCGCCGGTCCCGGGCGACCGCCTCGCCGTCCGGGAGGACGACACCGAGCAGGCCCACCTGATGCTCGGCGTGCCCTCCGTCCGGCGCAACGACCCGCGCTGGGAGGCGCAGCTCGTGCTGTCCACCGTGCTCGGCGGCGGCACCAGCTCGCGGCTCTTCCAGGAGGTCCGCGAGCGTCGCGGACTGGCGTACGCGGTGTACTCGTCCACCGTCGGCTACTCCGACCTCGGCGTGCTCTCGGTGTACGTCGGCTGCGCGCCGGAGCGGCTGGGCACGGCGGCCGGCGTGCTGCGGACCCAGCTCGCCGATCTCGCCCGCGGCGGGGTCACCGACGCCGAGCTCGTCCGCGCCCGCGGTCAGCTGCGCGGTGAGTACGTGCTCGGCCTCGAGGACACCTCGTCCCGGATGAGCTGGCTGGGCCGTCGGGAGCTCGACGGCCGGGGCAGTTCCCTGGACCTCGCCGACTGCCTCGCCCGCATCGACGCGGTGAGCCGGGCCGACGTCGCGGACGTGGCCGCGGACCTGTTCTCCACGCCGGTGACCGCGGCCGTGGTCGGGCCCTACGCTGACGCCGACGATCTCCCCGACGAGCTGCGCGAGGTGGCCGGATGAGCACGGGACACGGAGCGAAGCGGAGCTGGACCCAGTGAGCACGGGACACGGAGCGAAGCGGAGCTGGACCCAGTGAGTGATGCGGACCCGCTGATCGACGACGAACCGGTCCGGGTCGGCGTACTCGGGGCTCGCGGTCGCATGGGTGCCGAGGTGTGCCGCGCCGTCGAGGGCGCGGAGGATCTCGACCTGGTGGCCATGGTGGACGAGGGCGATTGGCTGTTCTCGCTCGCCGACGCCGACACCCAGGTCGCGGTCGACTTCACCCACCCCTCGACCGTCGCCGAGAACATCCGGTTCTGCATCGACCAGAACATCCACTGCGTCGTCGGGACCAGTGGCATCACGCCCGAGATGCTGGGGACGATCCGGGGCTGGCTCGAGCCCAAGCCCGAGCTCGGCGTGATGATCGTGCCGAACTTCGGGATCGGCGCGGTGCTCTCGATGCGGTTCGCGGCGCAGGCGGCGAAGTTCTTCGACTCGGTCGAGATCGTCGAGATGCACCACCCGAACAAGGCCGACGCCCCGTCGGGGACGGCCACTCGCACCGCGCAGATGGTCGCCGAGTCCCGTGCGTCCGCCGGGGTGGGGCCGAGCCCGGACGCCACGACGCACGATCCCGACCACGCCCGCGGCGCCGTCGTCGACGGAGTGCACGTGCACGCGGTCCGGATGACCGGCCTCGTCGCCCATCAGCAGGTGATGCTCGGGACGGCGGGGGAGACGCTGGTGATCCGGCACGACTCGCTCGACCGCGCGTCGTTCATGCCCGGCGTGCTGCTCGCCGTCCGCTCGGTGGCCTCGCGCCCCGGTCTGACGGTGGGCCTGGAGTCGGTGCTCGAGCTCGACTGACGCGGTCGAGGGTGGCCGTCGGCGGGGCTCGTCGGCTCCGGCGCCGGCCGCCTTCCCCACCCGAACGAACGACTCGTTCGTGCACATAGAAGCCACGAACGGGTCGTTCGTTCGTCGCGGGGTGCCGCCGATCAGAGCAGCGGCAGGCCCAGATCCGCCGCGCTCGGCTCCGGGGCGAACTCCAGGTCCAGCGGCCCGCCGAGGCGCACCTCGCGCAGCGGCCGCCCGCCCGCGTCGAGGGTGCGCACCGTCCCGTCCGGGTCCCACCCGGCGCGGCCGTAGAACGCCCGCGAGGAGGCGTCGCGCTCGGGCACCCAGGTGATCCCGCGCGTGGCGCCGCCGGAGCCCAGCGCCTCCGCCGCGGTCACGAGCAGCCGGCCGCCGTGCCCGCGCCGTCCCCACCGCGGCGCGACGAGCAGCGTCGCGACCAGCCCCACCGCAGCGGCGTCGTCGGGGACCTCGCCCACCGCGTCCGCCACGTCCTCCTCCGGCGCGGGCCCGGCGAGACAGAACCCGACGACCTCGGACCCCTCGGTGGCCACCCAGAGCCCGGGCCCGGCGGCCGCGCGCTCCCAGGCCGCGCTCACCGCCTCGTCGTCGAACCCCTCGGTGATCCCGGCGGGCAGGAAGTCCGCCCAGGCGGTCGTCCACACCTCGCGCTGCACGACGGTGACGGCGGGGGCGTCGTCGGGGACGGCGGGGCGGACGAGGGCGATCGCCATGGCGCGAGGGTGGCACGGACGGTGTCGTCCGCGTCACGGTGGGCAGTGATCGAGACGGGCATCCGACACGATCCGGACCACCCTGGGCGGTGGATGCCCGACGATCCGCCCTGCTGCCCCCGATCGCGAGGAGCCCTGTTGTCCGTCATCGACGAACTCGTCGCCGCGAACGAGTCCTACGCCCGGTCGTTCTCCGGCGGGGGCCTGCCCGGCCCGCCGTCGCGCCACGTCGCCGTGGTCGCCTGCATGGACGCCCGGCTCGACGTCTACCGCGTCCTCGGTCTCGGCGACGGCGAGGCGCACGTCATCCGCAACGCGGGCGGCGTCGTCACCGACGACGTCCTGCGCTCGCTGACGATCAGCCAGCGCAAGCTGGGGACCACCGAGATCGTGCTCGTGCACCACACGAAGTGCGGGATGGCCACCTTCGCCGACGACGACTTCGTGGCCGAGCTCGAGTCCGTCGCCGGGCAGCGCCCGGCCTGGGCGCCCGGGGCCTTCGCCGACACCGAGCAGGACGTCCGCGACTCGCTCGCCGCCGTCCGCGGGTGCCCCTTCCTGCGCCACACCGACGCGGCCCGGGGCTTCGTCTACGACGTCGACGCGGGCACGCTGACCGAGGTCGTCTGAGGCTGTCGGACGGTGGTGGCACGATCCGGCGCGTGGGAGATCACGGGGTGCCCCCGGAGCGGATGACGGCGGCCGCGGCCCGGCGGGCGGCGCTCGCCGCGCAGGGGCTGGGCGCGCCCGCCCGGGCGACGCCGCCGGACCGCGGTGCCCTCAAGCGGCTCGTGCGCCGCCTGGGGCTGCTGCAGCTGGACTCGGTGAACGTCGCCGTCCGGGCGCACTACGCGCCGCCGTTCGCCCGTCTCGGCGCGTACGACCGGGAGGTGCTCGACGCGCTGGCCTGGCCCCTGACGGGCGCCGACCGCCGCCGTCGCGCGTTCGTGGAGTTCTGGGCCCACGAGGCGAGCCTCGTGCCGGTCGAGGACTGGCCGTTGCTGCGCTGGCGCATGGCCGACAACGCCAAGCGCACCAGTCGGTGGCTGGGGGACGCGATGGACAACCGGCCGGACGTCCTCGACGCGGTGCACGACGCCGTCGCGGCGCACGGTCCGCTCGAGGC
>NZ_DASXJS010000129.1:0-14053 GCF_036497245.1 Actinomycetospora sp.
GCCGAGCGCCCAGCCCACCGGGGCGGCCAGGCGCAGCGCCTCGGTCGGCCCCCAGGTGCCGGGCTCGTAGGGGTACAGCTCGCCGGACCGGTCGAGGGCGGCCCCGGCGGCGTGCCAGACCTCCTCGAGCCCGTCGGGGCGGGTGAACAGCGCGCGGTCGCCGAGCAGGATGTCGTGGATCAGCCGCACGTAGGGCGGCAGCGGGTCGCCGCCGTCGACGTCGTGCAGCGTGATCTGCGTCCACTGCGTCATCAGGGCCGACTCGCTGCCCGGTACCTCGATGTTCATCGAGATCGCCAGCGCGCCGTCACCGGCGAGGTTGAAGCACAGCACGTTGCCGCGCTTCGGGATCTCCGCGCCGCCGCTCGATGCGCCGGGTGCGCGGTAGGGCCCGCCGTCGGGGTCGCGCATGACCAGGGTGACCTTCTGGTGGCTCTCGGCCATCATCTTGCCGGTCCGCATCAGGAACGGGACGTCGCGCCAGCGGTCGGAGTCGACGAACATCCGGGCGGCGACGAAGGTCTCGGTGTCCGAGTCGTCGGCGACCGCCTCGATGTCGCGGTAGCCGGCGAACTGGCCGCGGACGACGTCGTCGGGAGTCAAGGCCCGGAACGCCTTGACCGCGTCCGCGCGGGCCTGCGCGATGTCGTCGGCCCCGAGGCTGCGCGGCGGCTCCATGGCGATCTCGGCGGCGACCTGGAACAGGTGGGTCACCAGCATGTCGAGCACGGCGCCGGTGCCGTCGTAGAACTCGGCGCGGTCGGCGACGTCGAGGGTCTCCGGGACGTCGATCTGGACCGCGGCGACGTGGTGGCGGTCCCAGGAGGACCCGAACAGGCCGTTGCCGAAGCGCAGCGCGCGCAGCTGCTGGGTGGCCTCCTTGCCCAGGAAATGGTCGATCCGGTAGATCACCGACTCGTCGAAGACCCGGTGCACGGCCACGTCGAGCGTGCGGAAGGCCTCCAGGGAGGTGCCGAACGGCTTCTCGTAGACCACGCGGGAGCGCTCGGCGAGCCCGTGCGCCCCGAGGGCGTTCGTGATCCCCTCGAACGCGGTGGGCGGTACGCCGAGGTAGTGCACCCGCTGGACGGCGCCGCGGTTACCGTCGCCGATCTCGTCCTCGGCCTCCGCGACCCGGTCGAGCAGCTGCCCCGGGTCGTCGGCGGTGAACCCGTCGCCGGCGAAGCGCAGCCGGGCGGCGAACTCCTCCCAGGGGCCCTCCGCCGGCTTCGGTCCGAACTGGTCGAGCACGCCGTGGACGTGGTCGCGGAACTCGTCGTCGGAGAGCCGTCGACGCCCGCTGCCGATCAACATCCACTGCGGGGGCAGCAGACGCTCCTGGGCCAGCCGGTAGAACGCGGGCAGCACCAGCCGGGCCGCGAGGTCGCCGCTGGCACCGAAGAGCACGAAGACGGTCGGCGGGATGTCGGTCACGGTGCTGAGCTTGCCCCGTCGCGCGCCGCATGACACGTCTCCCGGCGGTGTCAGCAATGGTCCAGGGCTGTCGTCGGGTGAGAATAAGGGGAGCACTCCGATAGGGCCGTTCACACGCGCGTGCGAAAGTGCTTCGCATGCGCACGGATCGTCGCCGGTGGGTGGTGGCCGTCGTCGCCACCCTCGCGTACCTCGTCTCGTTCCTCGACCGGCTCGGGTGGTCCGGGGTCGCGACCACCGCCGCCCACGACTTCGGGCTCTCGGTCGCCGCGCTCGGCGTCTTCACCTCGTTGTTCTTCGTCGGCTATCTCGTGTCGAGTCTGCTCGGCGGCTTCGTCGTCGACCGGTTCGGCGCGCGGCGGACGCTGGTGGCCGCGCTGGTGCCGCTCGGGGTGCTGACGGTCGGGTTCGGGCTCGTCCGGTCGGTGGCCGCGGGCGCGGTGATCCAGCTGCTGATGGGGCTCGCCGCCGGCGTGGACTTCGCGGCGTGCATGCGCCTGCTGGCCGAACGCTTCGAGCGCGTCCGCCGGGCGAGCGCGACCGGGGTGCTGATGATGGCGTCGTCGGGCGGTGTGCTGGTGGTGGGTCTGGTCGCGGTGCCGCTGACCGGCCTCGGCTCGTGGACGTGGGTGTTCGTCGTCTTCGGGATCGTGACGCTGCTGGTGGCCGTGGCGGTGCTCGTCGTCGTGAGCGATGTCCGGGGCTCGGAGTCGGAGCGGCCGGCGTGGCGCGCGGCCGTACCGACGCTGGTCCGGTCGCCGCGCTGGCTGCTGCTCGCGCTCGGCGGGTTCGGGGCGCTCTGGGGGACCTGGGGCACCACGACGTGGATTCAGAACCTCATGGTCCTCGGGCACGGCCTGAGCCCGTCGCGCGCCGGGCTCGTGGTCTCGGCGTTCGGGCTGGGCGCGGTGGTGGCCAAGCCGATCATCGGCGCGGTGTGCGACCGCCTCGGGGCCGCCCGCGTCGTCCCGATGGTCGTGATCCTGGCCCTGTTCACGGCGGGGCTGCTCGGATTCGGGTTCCTGACGACGCCGGGCGCGTTCCTCGCCGCCGCGCCCCTGCTCGGGGTGGTCGCATTCGGCTACAGCCCGCTGATGAACTCGATGGTCACCGAGGTGGTCCCCGACGGCCTGGTCGGGGCGGCGGCGGGGCTGGCCAACGGGGTGTGGCAGGTCGGGAGCGTGCTCGCCCCGCTCGCCGTCGGTGCAGTGTTCGCGGCGAGCGGCGGATCGTTCCCGGCGGTGTTCGCGACCCTCGCGGCCGGGCCGCTGGTCGCGGTGCCGTTGTGCTGGTTGCTGGCGCGGCAGGACGACCCGGCCGATGTCAGCGGTGCCGCATCGCTGACGTCGGCGGTGATGCTGGCCGAGGGCGACGTGAGCCCCTGGGCCCGCCCGTGATCGGCTCCTGTGTGGCGGAACGCGTCAGATCTGCGCTGTTCCGCCGCACGATTCGTGATCAAGCGCCGCAGGTCGGGCCCACCCCGACCGTGATCACGGTCTCGGGAGCGACACGCGCAGGATTCGCGGCGACGCGCTCCCGAAGTCGCGATCTTCGAGCGCCCGCGCGGACTCAGGCCCCGTCCGCGGCGAGCCGCTCGAGCACGGCCACCGCGTCGTGGCGCCGGTCCCACGGCACGAAGAGGTGGTCGTGGTGGAACCCGCTCACCGGGTTCACGCTGATCCCGGCCTCGGCCAGTCGCGAGCACACCGCCGCGAGGAGCCCGACCGCCGCCAGTGACGACCGCACCTCCAGCGTGATCCACGCGCAGGGGTACTCCGCGTCGAGTCCCTCGGCTGCCTCCGCGGGCACGACGACGGTCGTGCCCTCGTCCTCGGCGACGCTGACCACCGCCTGGGGCGGCACCGCCCCCGCCCCCGCCGCCGCACCGTCGGGAACCGACGCGAACACGTACCGGCCCGGACGCAGCCGCGGCGTCATCCCCGCCAGCAGCGCCGCCAGGTCCGTCCCACCGCTCACGACCGCGGGGACTGCTGCGGGCTGCTGACGCCGCAGTGGGCGCATTCCGCCACGTTCACCTCGCCCTCCGGGCGCGGACGGAGCGGGCGCAGCAGCAGCCCGGAGAGCAGCGCGCCGCCGAGCAGCAGGCACGCGGCGATCACGACGGCGCGGTGGTACCCCTCCGAGAACGCGACCGGGTTCGTGTAGTCCGCGCCCGCGATCCCCGCCGCCGCCGGGATCACGGCCACCGCGAGGAGCCCGGCCGCGCGCGCCACGGCGTTGTTGACCCCGGAGGCGACGCCGGCGTGGCGGTCGTCCGCGGCGTCGAGGACCGTCGCGGTCAGGGGCGCGACCGTGGCGGCGAGACCCAGCCCGAAGAGCACGACCGCGGGCAGCACCTCGAACCAGTAGGACGCCCCGACGCCCACCCGCAGCAGCAGGAGCATCCCGGCCGCCGCCGTGACCAGGCCGACGGTCATCGGGATGCGCGGCCCGATCCGCGTGGCCAGCCGTCCGGCGCGCGCCGAGAGCAGCAGCATGATCACCGTGATCGGCAGCGTCGCCACCCCGGCCGCCAGGGGCGAGAACCCGGCCACCACCTGCAGTTGCAGCACCAGCAGCACGAACAGCACCCCGAGCGCGGCGTAGACGAGCAGGGTCACCACGTTGAGCGCGGTGAACCGGGGGTTGGCGAACAGGTCGGTCGGCACCAGCGGAGAGCGCGAGCGCCGCTCGACGAACGCGAAGGACACCAGCGCGGCCACCCCGACCAGTCCGGTCACGACGACGCCCACCGACGCCCCCGCCGTCCCGGCCTCGGTCAGCGACCAGGTGAGCGCCCCGAGACCCAGCAGCGCCAGCGCGGTGCCGGGCAGATCGAGGTGCGCGACCGCCTCGGGGTCGCGGGACTCGGGGACGTGGCGCACCGCGGCGACGAGCACGACGGCGGCCACCGGCAGGTTGATCAGGAACACCGCCCGCCAGTTCCACTCCACGAGCCAGCCCCCGACGAAGGGCCCGACCGCCCCGGCGACCCCCGCGAGTCCCGACCACGCCCCGATCGCCGCCGCCCGGTCGTCACCGTGGAAGGACGCCGAGATCAGGGCGAGGGACCCCGGCGTCAGCAGCGCCCCGCCGATCCCCTGCAGCGCCCGCGCCCCGATCAGCACCTCGATCGACGGGGCGAACCCGCACAGCGCCGAGGCCACCGCGAACCACACGACGCCCACCAGGAAGATCCGTCGTCGGCCGAACCGGTCGCCCAACGAGCCCCCGAGCAGGATGAACCCGGCGAGGGTCAGGGTGTAGGCGTTGATGGTCCACTGCAGGCCCGCGAACGAGGCCCCGAAGTCGGACCCGATGCGTTCGAGCGCCACGTTGACCACGGTCGAGTCGAGCATCGCCAGACCGGAGCCCAGCACCGTCGTCGCCAGGACCCACCGGCCCGCAGGGGAACCCATCCGCAGGTCCGCGATGGCTGCCCCCGGCTCGTCGCTGGTCACGCCGCCCAGCATGACGGCAGGGGAACACCCGCGCGCTACGGTTCGCCGCATCGTCGCGCTCGCCTCTAACCCGCCGTCCCAGATCCAGCCCGTCGGCGAGTTGACCGCCGCCCAGACCCAGGTCGCACTCGTGATCCTCGCGGGCCTCGTCGCCCTCTCGGTCGTCGCGGGTGGAGCCACCTGGCGCATCGCCCGCAACGTCGTCACGATCGCCCACGAGGGCGGGCACGCGCTGGTCGCCATCGCCTCCGGCCGGACCCTCACGCGCATCCTGCTGCACTCCGACACCTCGGGGGTGACCGTCTCCAAGGGCCGCCGGGACGGGCCGGGGATGGCCGCGACGGCGTTCGCGGGCTACGCCACCCCGCCCCTGCTGGGCCTCGGGGCGGGCGCGCTGGTGGCGGGAGGCGCCGTCCAGACGATGCTCGGCCTCACGATCATGGTGCTGCTCGGGACGCTCGTCCTGATCCGCAACGTCTTCGGCGTCGCCTCGGTGGTGCTGACCGGCGGCATCGTCGCGGTGGTGATCGCCTACGGGACCCCGACGGTGCAGTACGGGTTCGCCTGCTTCGTGACCTGGTTCCTCATCGTGGGTGGGCTCAAGACCGTCCTCGAGGTCCAGCGCAAGCGCGCCGGGCGCCGGGCGGCGGACTCCGACCCCGACCAGCTCGAACGCCTCACCGGTGTCCCGGCCGGGATCTTCGTCGCGATGTACGCGCTGATCGGCCTGCTGTCGCTGATCTTCTCGGGGAACCTGCTGCTGTCCTGGCCCCCGCTGAGCTGACGCCTCAGCGATCCAGCACGCAGTCGCCGCAGGTCCCGCCGCCGGGCACGCGGTAGAACAGGCAGCAGGTCTTGCGGGCGAACCCCACGCCCGTCGGGTGTGAGGGCTCCTCGACGAACCCGCCGAGCCCGGCCAGGGGCGGTTCCGCGGTCATCCCGACGGCGAGGGTGAGGGCCGCCGTCGACTGCTCCGGGCGCTGGGTGAGCAGCATCCGGAGGGCCCCGCCGAGCGACGACGCCACGTTGCCCCACGTCACCTGGGCCGAGACCGAGGCCTGGAGGCTCACCGCGTCGAGCACCGGGCGCAGCGTGGCGTCGAGCTCGCGCGCCGCGGCGGCGGGCAGCTCGTCGTCGTGCGGGACCGCTTCCGGGCGCTCGATCCAGAGCGGCGCGGGGCCACCGGACCAGGGGCGCCAGTACAGCCGGTCGTGCAGCCGCGGAACGGTTCCGTGCAGGGAGCCGGTCCCGAGGAGGAGCGCCGTGATCCGCGCCGAGACCGACAGCGAGAGCAGCGACCCCGCGATCCGCCGCGGCACGCCGCCGAGCTGGTCGGCGACCTGGTCGATGCGCTGGTCGAGGACGTCGCCGGTGAACTCGTGGAACGGCCGCCACGACGGGTCGACCCCCTCGGCCGGGCCGGTGGCCAGCCCGAAGAATCCGTCGAGCGCCGCGACGTCGTCCATCCCGAGGGTGTCCTCGCCTGCCATGCATCCATCGTCCCGGACACCTCGCCGAGGCACCGCTCTCACCCGTTCGGCCCCCTCCGAGCGGCCGGGTCCGACCCATCCGATGCGGTGATCGGTGGCACATGGTCGGTGCTGTTGTGGTGATTCGTTAGGTTCGGCGCATGCTCGACTCGGGTCTGCGCTTCGCTTTCGCCTTCCTCCCGGCGGGCGTGGCGATCGTCGTCGGCCTCGTGCTGGCCGTTCAGCGACGTCGCGTGCTGCCTGCGGTGTCGACGCCGGCCATCGCCGGCCTCGCGCTGCAGCTGGTGGCGGCGCTGCTCAGCGCGTCCACCGTCGTGGTCCTGCCTGCCCTGCTGCGCTCCGGTTCCAGTCCGGAGTCGGTGCTCACCGCGTCCAGCCTGATCGGGATCGTCACCGCACTGATCACGGTCCTCGGCTGGGTGCTGCTGCTCATCGCGCTCTTCCGCCGGCTGCCGGCGACGGCACCCACCGCGGTGTCCGCGCCCACCCCGGCGGCCGGGATGCCGATGCCCGCGCCGCCAGCACCCGCGCCCGCTCCGCGGGGCTGGCAGCCCGCGGGGGACGACGCCCCGACCGGCCGGCACGCCCTGCTCGACGAGCACGGCCAGCAGGTCATCGCCCAGGAGGGCGTGCGGTTGTCCCCGCAGGCAGCGGCGGCCGGTGGCGCTGCTGCCGCGGGCGTGGCCGGTGGGGTCGCCGCGGCGCATGCAGGCGGGCCCGACGACGAGGACGACGGCGAGCAGCCCTCCCCGGCGCACGGCGGGCACGCCGAGGAGATGCCCACCGAGGCCGTACCGATCGTCGGCCACCCCCGGACCCCGCTCGGGACCGCCGCGGGTCGTCCCGACGACGAGGCGGAGCCCGCCGCCGACGACGGCCCGGCCGGGGTCGACGAGGCGGCCGTGGGCGGCATGCCCACCGAGACGACGACGGACCCCGAGGCTGATGCCGAGTCCCCGGCCGCGGCAGGCCCTGGTTCGGACGGGGCACCCGCCGCCGTCGCCGGAGCAGCCGGGGTCGCGGGAGAGGCCGCGGTCGCGGGCTCCGGGGCCTCGGACGCTGCTGTCGGGGGCACGCCGAGCGGCCCCGGGCGACAGCCGGAGCCCGCCGACGACGCGGCCACCGAGACGCTGCGCCGGCCCGTCACGGGACAGGGCGGTGCGGGCCCCGGCGGTGCGGTGCCGGGCGGTGCGGTGCCGGGAAGTGCGGTGCCGGGCGGTGCGGGACCGGGTGCGGCGATGCCGTCGAGCCCCACCCCCGCGGTGGAGGACCAGCCGTCCGAGCCCGGCGAGGCCGGCGTGGACGAGGCGGCGGTCGGCGGGACGCCCTCGGCGGCCGCCGACCCTCCCCCGGACCCGAGCGCGGTGAGCGTCGACGAGGGCGCCGTCGGCGGCGTGCCGACCGATGCCGCCGACACGACCGACGGTGCCTCGGCCCCGACCGCCCACCACGCCGCGGCCGACGAGGACCTCCCGGACGACAGCTCCGAGGGCCTTGACTCCGGCACCGCTGACCCGTCCGCCGAGCCCACGGAACCCCCGGCCACGGCCACGGTGCCCGGCGGCGACGACCTCTTCCGACCCGCCCCGGCCACCCGCACCGTCCCGGCCCCGGGTCCTGCCCCGGCCGGCGCGCCGGGCGGCCCGGCACCGTTCTCGCCCGGCGGCCCCGCGGCGACCGTCACGGCCGGCCCCGGAACACCGCGGCCGAGCACGGACGGGATCAGCGAGACCGTCTCACGCGCCTCCGGGACCCCGGTCGCCGAGGACGGCGTCGGCGGCACCCCCACCGGCGCGTCCGGCGTGCCCGCGCCCGGAGCCGGGTCGGGAACCGGGGCCAGGACAGGCGCTCCCGATTCCGGGCCCGGAGAGCGTTCGGGCCTCGTCAACCGGGCCAGGACGCAGGTCGCGGGGTGGTTCGAGCCGGTGACCGGCACCGAGGACGGGGGTGTCGGAGACAGCGCCGCGGACGGGCCCGGGGAGGCTCGCGAGGAGCCGCCCTCGAACGGTCACCAGCAGGGGAGCTGAGTTCCGCCCTCCCGGGCGAGCACGGCCGCGACGCCCCGCGTGGTGCCGACGGCGGTGGTCAGGCTGCCTGCTCCGGCGAGCGCACTGCGCGCCCAGGTGACCTCACCGTTCTCGCCGGCGTCCTCGTCGCCCTCATCGGGGTCGCCCCCGACGACGAGCACCGAGCCGACCGAGCGCGCGCCCCCGGTGCCCCCGACGCCGGTCAGCGCGGAGTCCGCGCCGTCGAGCACCGTCGTCGACGCCAGCACCGGTAGCCCGCCGAGGACCGCCCGCATCGTCGAGGCGCAGCGGCCGCCGACCTGCCCGCTGCGACCGAGCACCACCTGCTCGACTACGCGCGCCCGCGCCCCGTCCGCCAGGTCGAGCCGGACCGACGGCTCCCACACCGCGGCGTCGCACACCACCGTCGGCTCGGGGCACCAGTCGAGCGTGGAGCCGGCGGCCAGCGAGGCCTCCACGGCGAACGACGCGGACCTGCCCGGGTCCCGGCCCGGCTGCACCACCGTCGCCGCGGCGCTGTGCACCGCCAACCGCTCCCCCGGACCCATCTCCACCTCCAGGCGCAGTTTGTCCCCGCCGAGCGGGCCACCCCCGACGGCGACGACGTGCACCCGCCGGCGCCCGGTCCGCCGCAGCACGATCGGCGGGGCGGACGCCCAGGTGAGGCGGCCGTCGACGAGACGCAGCCGGGCGATCGCCTCGACCGCCGAGCTGTCGATCTCCGGGTCCCCGGCCGGCGACCCGGCCACGACCGACCCGCCGACCAGCGCCGTCACGCCGTCACCGGCACCTGCGCGCGCACCCAGTCGACGACGTCGGTGATCGGTGCGGTCCGCACCGAGGTCAGGGCGGTCGGCTTCCCGTCGCGAACCCGCGCCGCGTCGGTGGCCATGCGTGCGGTGTCCGCGCCGACCAGCGGGCCGAGGTCCACCTTGTTGATCACCAGCAGGTCGGCGCCTGCGACCCCGGGGCCGCCCTTGCGCGGGACGTCGTCGCCGCCTGCCGTGTCGATCACGAAGATCTGCCGGTCGACGAGCCCGTAGCTGAAGGTCGCCGTGAGGTTGTCGCCGCCGGACTCGACGAGCACGAGGTCGGGGTCGAACTGCTCGACGAGGTCCTCGACGGCGTCGAGGTTGGCGGTGATGTCGTCGCGGATCGCGGTGTGCGGGCAGCAGCCGGTGCGCACGGCCACGATCCGCTCCGACGAGAGGACCGCCTCGCGGCGCAGGAAGTCGGCGTCCTCGGTGGTGTAGATATCGTTGGTGACGACGGCGACCGAGAGCTCCTCGCGCAGCACCCGGCACAGCGCGGCGACCAGCGCCGTCTTCCCGCAGCCCACCGGCCCGCCGATCCCGATGCGGACCGCGCGGCCCCGACGCGGGACGTGGTCGTGCGCGCCGCCGCCGAGGTCCTGGTCGTCGAGTCTATGAAGCAAAGAGAGCCCCCTCGGATCGGGCGTGCAGGACGGCGAGCACCTCGGGCAACGGCGTCGTCGCGGAGGGCAGGTGATCGGGATCGTCGCGCGCGGCCGCCCGCGCGCCTGCCTCGGCGGCGCGGTCGACGACACCGACGTGCTCGTCGAGGGCCCGGGCGTGGACGCCGGCGAGCGCGAGCGGATCGAGCCCGAGCAGGCGGACCGCCGCCGAACAGACCTGGCCCACGAGATGGTGGACGGCCAGCGCAGCCGCGTCGTGCGGCGTTCCTCCTGCCGCCGTCACGGCGACGCCGAGCACGAGCGCCTGGTGCGGGCGCGCACCGAGCCCGCCGATCGCGGCGTCCGGCCAGGCCGCGCGCACCGTGCGGAGCATCGCCCGGCCCTGGGCCCGTGACGCCTCCCGCAGCGCGGCGACCGGAATGCGAGCGGACACCGAGGCGTCCCAGCGCGCCCAGTCGACGGGCCCGCGGAGTTCCGGCGAGGGGCGCTTCTGGCCCATGGAGTCGACCGACAGTGCCAATCGCCCAGAACCGGGGGCCGCGAGCGAGCACGCCGCCGCGGATGCGGCCGCGGTGACCAGACCCGCCGTCGGGACCCGACCGGAGAGCCAGGCCGCGACGTCGTCCGGAGCGCTCACCAGACCCCGGCGCACCGCGGCCTCGATCCCGCCGGAGTGCGCGTGCCCGCCGGTGGGCAGCCGGGAGTCGGCGAGCAGCCAGAGACCGCTCATGTCGCGAACAGGGCGGGCTCACCGCGCCCGACGCCCGCCCCCTCCAGCTCCAGCAGGGCGCGCTTGCGGTCGGTGCCGCCGCCGTAGCCGGTCAGCGAGCCGTTCGCCCCGACCACCCGGTGGCACGGGACGACGATGCTCACCGGATTCTTCCCATTGGCCAGCCCCACCGCGCGCACCGCGGTCGGCTGCCCGATCGCGACGGCGAGCTCGCCGTAGCTGCACGTCTCGCCGAAGGGGATCTCGCGCAGCGCCGCCCAGACCCGCTGCTGGAAGTCGGTGCCGCGCAGCCCCACCTCGAGATCGAACTCGCGCAGCTCACCCGCGAAGTACGCGGCGAGCTGCTCCCGGGCGGCGGGCGCCGCGTCGGCCACCCGCTCCCCCAGCTGCTCCTGCCCGGGACCGTGCCGGTGCTCGAGCATGTACAGCCCGTCCAGCACTCCGTCCCGGGCACGGAGCGTCAGCGGTCCGAGCGGGCTGTCACACACCGAGTACGTCGTCGTCACGCCAGGCACCATCGCAGAAGCCACCGACACTCAGAACAGGAAGTAGCGCTGCGCCATCGGCAGCTCGCGGACCGGGTCGGGGTCGACGACCGAGCCGTCGATGCTCACCGTGAAGGTCTCCGGATCAACGGTGATCTCCGGGGTGGTGTCGTTCCGGGGCATGTCGGCCTTGGAGATGCCGCGCGGCGAGCGCACCGGCACGAAACGCCGCCGGACGTCCACCGAGCCGGCGAGCCGGTGGTCGAGCGCGGCCTGCGTCGCGAAGAACACCGACGACGCGGCGGCCGCCGCCGGAGCCGCCCCGAACATCGGCCGCGACAGCTCGGGCTGCGGCGTCGGGATGGACGCGTTGGCGTCGCCCATCCGCGCCCACGCGATCACCCCGCCCTTCACGACGACGTTGGGTCGGACGCCGAAGAACGCCGGGTCCCACAGCACGAGGTCGGCGAGCTTCCCGGCCTCGACCGAGCCGACCTCGCCGTCGAGTCCGTGCGCGATCGCCGGGCAGATCGTGTACTTGGCGACGTAGCGCCGGGCGCGGTCGTTGTCGTCCCCGCTCGCCTGGACCCCCGTCAGGCCCGTCACCCGACGCTTGGCGGCGTGCGCGGTCTGCCAGGTGCGCAGCACGACCTCGCCGACCCGGCCCATCGCCTGCGAGTCCGAGCCGATCATCGAGATCGCGCCGAGGTCGTGCAGCAGGTCCTCCGCCGCGATCGTCGAGGCACGAATCCGGGACTCGGCGAACGCCAGGTCCTCCGGGATCGACGGCGAGAGGTGGTGGCAGACCATGAGCATGTCGAGGTGCTCGTCGACGGTGTTCACGGTGTGCGGACGGGTGGGGTTCGTCGACGACGGCAGCACGTGCGGCTGCCCCGCGACGGTGATGATGTCCGGCGCGTGGCCGCCGCCTGCCCCCTCGGTGTGGTACGCGTGGATCGAACGGCCGGCGATCGCGTCGAGCGTCGAGTCGACGTAGCCGGCCTCGTTGAGCGTGTCGGTGTGCAGGGCGACCTGGACCCCGGTCTCGTCGGCCACCCGCAGCGCGGCGTCGATCGCGGCAGGGGTCGCGCCCCAGTCCTCGTGCACCTTGAAGCCCGAGGCCCCGGCCATCACCTGCTCGCGCAGGGCGTCGGCGCCGACGGTGTTGCCCTTGCCGAGCAGCGAGAAGTTCAGGGGGGCCGAGTCCAGCGCCTCGAACATCCGCGCGAGCCACCACGACCCGGGCGTCACCGTGGTCGCCTTCGTGCCCTCCGCGGGCCCGGTGCCTCCGGCGATCATCGTCGTCACCCCGGAGCCGATGGCCTCGGGCAGCTGCTGGGGGCTGATCAGGTGGACGTGGCAGTCGACGCCACCCGCCGTGAGGATCAGCCCGTTCCCGGCGAGGATCTCCGTCGAGGGCCCGATGACGAGCTCCGGCGAGACCCCGTCCATCGTGTCCGGGTTCCCGGCCTTGCCGAGGCCGACGATCCGGCCGTCGCGCACACCGACGTCGGCCTTCACGACGCCCCAGTGGTCCAGCACCAGCGCGCCGGTGATGATCAGGTCCGCGGCGCCCTCGGCGCGGGTGGCCCGGGACTGGCCCATCGATTCCCGGATGACCTTGCCGCCGCCGAAGACCGCCTCGTCCCCGCCGCGGGGCCCGCGCGACCGGTCCTCCTCGACGCGGATCGTCAGGTCGGTGTCGGCGAGGCGGACCCGGTCGCCCGTCGTGGGACCGAAGAGATCGGCGTAGGCCTCCCGGCCGACCGTCCACCCCGTGCCAGGTGACCCGCCGTGGCGTCCGGCCGGATCGGCCACGTCGAGTCGCACGCCCGGGACCGACCCGCGGCCCCCGAGGGCCACGAGCGTCACATCGGACTCGACACCGGGCTCGAACCGCACCGACGTGCCGGCCTGGATCGCGAGCCGCATCCCGGTGGCGGACTCGCGGTCGAACGCCAGCGCCGGGTTGGTCGACGCGAAGTGCACGTGCGACCCGACCTGGACCGGCCGGTCGCCGGTGTTGGTCACCGTGATGGTGACGACGGCGGCCCCCTCCCCGGTGACGACGTCGCCGCCGTCGCCGGGGAGGAACGCGCCCGGACCCGGCGCGCTCACTGGATCGGGTCGTGCACGGTGACGAGCTTGGTGCCGTCGGGGAAGGTCGCCTCCACGGCGACGCTCGGCAACATCTCGGGGATGCCCTCCATGACGTCGTCGCGGGTCAGCACGTGCTGGCCGCCGTCCATCAGGTCCGCGACGCTGCGGCCGTCGCGGGCGCCCTCGAGGATCCAGGAGCTGATCAGGGCCACCGCCTCCGGATGGTTGAGGCGCAGCCCCCGGCCCCGACGTTCCCGGGCCAGGTTCGCCGCGACGTGCAGCAGCAACTTCTCCTGTTCGTGCGGCGAGAGCAGCACCTCGTCGGACCCCTTCCGCTGGAGCGAATCGCGCGAAACCTCGGGCGGGAGGTTACGGCGACGTCGTCTTCTCCGGGACGACGTCCGTGGTCATCCCTTCCGGGAGGACGTGCGTGCCGGTGCGGTCGGTGGACAGGCACAGCGAGCAGACGTGGCCGGTGCCCGTCCCCGAGGCCGTCATGTCCGGACGCTCGAAGTCCTGGTCACACGCCTCGCAGTGCAGCGTCTCCCCGGACGGGTTGCCGTACTCGTCGTGCATCGGTGCGTCGATGCCGTCGTCGGTGCGACGCAGGTAGTACTTGCCCTTCGTCGCGATTGCGATGATCGGCGGGAACACGAACGCCAGGATGATCGCGACCAGCGGCGAGTACGAGGCGAGGGTGTCGCCGAGCACCCCGAAGAACGCGAGGATCGAGACCCCCGCCGCGATCAGCATCGAGCCGAACCCGACGGGGTTCACCGCGTAGAGCATGCCGCGGCGGAACTCCGGCTGCTTCGGCGAGAGCCCGAGGACGTACTTGTTGATCGTGATGTCGGAGGCCACGACGACCACCCACGCCATGCCGCAGTTCGC
>NZ_DASXJS010000130.1:0-26279 GCF_036497245.1 Actinomycetospora sp.
GTCAGCGACACCAGCGGATCGGCACGGGACAGCTCCGGATCGTCGCTCGCGAAGGTGACCGCCCGCCCCGCACCCGTCGTGCGCGTCTCGAACCGGACGGTGACCCGCCCGTGCCCGGCTCCCTGCACCCAGCCGTGCCCGTGCCCGGGGTGCGCGACGTCGTCCCCGGTCCGCCAGGCGCGGTCGGGGTCGGCCGCGGCGTCGGACTCCTCGCCCGCCAGGCCGTCGTCCTCCACCGGGGCCTCCGACGTGACGACGGGGCGTAGTGCGCCGGTGTCCGGGTCCTCGACGGCGGCGTCCTCGACGAGCCGCTCCACCCCGTCGTCGAAGAGCGATCCCTGCACCTCCGTGGTGAGCCCCGCGTAGGACACGCCCACCAGCCGCACGCCCGCGTCGGGCAGGGCGGCGACCGCGAGCCGCTGGGCGGTCTCGGTGAGCGTGGGGAGGTCGGTCGAGGCCACCGCCGTCGTCTCCGAGCGGGTGTGCGTGGCGAAGTCGCCGCCGCGGACCTTCACCGTGACCGTCCGCGCCGCCCGCCGTGAGGCCACCAGCCGCCGGTGCGCCGACCCGGCGAGCTCGGCGACCGCGCGCCGCACCGCGACGACGTCGGAGAGGTCGGTGTCGAAGGTCGTCTCGGCGCTGACCTGTTTCGCCTCGCCCCGCTCGGTGACGGCGCGGTCGTCGATCCCCCGGGCCAGCCGGTGCAGCCCGGTGCCGACGGCCGAGCCGAGCAGGGCCGTCACCTCGACGAGCTCCAGCGCCGCCAGCGCGGCCACCGTCGTGACCCCGGCCCGGGCGAGCGTCGTCTCCGCCACCGGCCCGATCCCCCACAGCGCGCGCACCGGGAGCGGGTCGAGCAGTGCCCGCTCGCCGCCGTGCGCGACGACGTGCACCCCGTCCGGCTTCGCGAGCCCGGAGGCGATCTTCGCGACCTGCTTGCCCGCACCCGCCCCGACCGACACCGCGAGTCCCGTGACCGCGCGCACCTCCGCGCGGACCTTCTCCGCCCAGGCCACCACGTCGTCCTCGGAAGCCCCGGCCAGAGCGGCGGGCTCGACGAAGGTCTCGTCGTAGGCCACCTGCTCCAGCACCGGCGCCGCCGAGCGCACCACACCGAAGAAGGCCTCCGAGAGCGTCCGGTAGACCGCCGTGCGGCCCGGGAGCGCCACCGCGTGCGGGCAGCGCCGCCGCGCCTGCGCCATCGGCATCGCCGAGCGGGCGCCGCAGGCCTTCGCCTCGCCGGACGCGCCGGCGACGATCCCGCGCGGCCCGAGCCCGCCGACGAGGACGGCACGACCCCGCAGCGTGGGGCGCGTGAGCTGCTCGGCGGAGGCGAAGAACGAGTCCAGGTCGAGGTGGACCACCCACCGGCCCGTCGTCCCGCCGCCGGGCTCCCGGGGCAGTGCCGGGGTCACGACGGCGGGTGCCAGGCCGCGTCGGGGCGGGGCCAGAGCAGGTCGGCGTCGGCGAGCGCGTCCGCGGGGGTACCGCTCCAGGTGACGCCGACCGCGGTCAGTCCGTGGACGCGCGCCGCCCACATGTCGGCCGGGGAGTCGCCGACCATCGCGGCGCCGCGAGCGCCCTCGGGCAGCACCCGGCCGAGGCCGAGGAGCGCCTCGGCGAGGACGGCGTCCTTCCCGTCCGCCCCCGGCCCGGAGCCGGCGACGTGGCCGAACCAGTCCGACCACCCGAGCCCGTCGACGACCCGGCGGGCCTGGGCGGTCGACGCGGAGGTCGCGACGGCCATCTCGACTCCTGCCGCACACCATGCCCAGAGCACGGCCTCGACGCCGTCGAC
Organism: Actinomycetospora sp.; assembly: GCF_036497245.1. Taxonomy (GTDB): domain Bacteria; phylum Actinomycetota; class Actinomycetes; order Mycobacteriales; family Pseudonocardiaceae; genus Actinomycetospora. The sequence goes on from NZ_DASXJS010000130.1 coordinate 1,799, forward strand.
GGGCCACCCGCGGCCGCGCTGGAGCAGCGTGCCGTCGAGGTCCCACACGACACAGGCCCAGGGCGAGTCCACGCGGCGAGGATCCCATCCGGGAGACCACCGCGCCCGGGGGTCAGGCGTTCAGCACGGCATCGTCGGGATCCGCCGCTCGACGACCTCGCGGGCCCCTTCGATGGTCCCGTCGTTGGTCCACACGCCCGGATCGAGGCGGCTCACGTTCCAACCTCCGGGGCGCACCCGGGTGCCGTAGAGAAAGATGTCCTTCTCCTGGACCCATTCGATCTCGTACTCGATGGGTTGAGCGCTGTCGGACTGCCACGTCCAGACCGCGCCGGACCGGCGGCTCGACTCCCGGACCTGCCGGCCGTCGACGTCCCACGTCGCCACGACGTCCCCTCCCCGTTCGCAGGTGGACACCGCCGAAGTGCGTCCGCGTCTGCGCCGAACGGTGCATCAGCGTAATGGCTTTCGTCTCTGCACGAGTCCCCGTGAGGGACAGGCCACCCGCGCAGGGGGAGGGGATCCGCTCAGGCCGCGGGCGACCAGCCCTCCCGGCAGAGCGCGCCGACGATGCGCCGGGCGTCGGCGCGGTGGACTTCCGGCTGGTGGGTCGTCCAGCTCCACTCGGCACACTCGCGGTGCAGCAGATGCGCGACGACGGTGGCGGCGTGCTCGCGGTCCTCCGTCGAGACGTCGGCGGCGCGGGGCGAGGCGCCGGGCCGCATCAGGGCCGCGACCGCCTCATTGGGGCCGCGGGAGGGGACGCGCTCGGCGTCCCAGGTCGGGGCGTCGGTGAAGGCACCGGGGATCGGAGTGCTCATGGGAGGCCTCCTTCGTCGGGACCGCTGCCCGGGCGCCCCGAGCTGGAGCGACGGGGGAGGCGGTCGTCCGAACTGCTGTGCACGGCGTCCTCGGCGACGCGTGGCGCACGCACCGAGGGTGACCGCCCGGGAGCCGCACGGAAAAGACTTGGGGAGCAACGACACATCACCTGTCCGTTCGGAGGTTGTGCCGGAACGATGAGCCTCCCGCGATCGTGACCCCGGTCGCACGCCACCGTCACCCGCTGCGCGAGGAGCCCGATGACCGCCCCGTTCACCGTCGAACTGGATTCCTCGCCCGGCCGCCGACAGGGCGAGGAACGGTTCGTCCTCCACCACGGCGACGAGACCCGCGAGGTCGTGCTCCACGACTACGCGACGGTCTACTCGGTGCCGGGGCTCTACGAGGAGGTCGTGCAGCAGCGTCTGCAGTGCGCCTCACCCGCGACCGTCGCCGACGCCCTGATCGAGGCGGGCGCGACGGTCGGGACCGCGCCCGGCGACCTGCGCGCCTTCGACCTCGGGGCGGGCAACGGCGTGGTCGGCGAGGAGATGGTCGCCCGCGGGGTGACCGTCGTGGTGGGGGCCGACGGCATCGGAGAGGCCCGCGACGCCGCGCACCGCGACCGGCCGGGGATGTACGCGCACTACCTCGTCGGCGAGCGGCTCGACGGCGCCGAGGTGGCCCGGCTGGTGCGCGAGGAGCACCTGACCGCGCTCGTCGCGGCGGGCGCGGTCGGCGAGGGTCACGTCCCGGTCGACGCGCTGGGTGAGCTGTGGTCGACGTTCCCGCCCGGCTCGGTGCTCGCGCTGACCCTCAAGGACGGCGGCCCCGAGACCGGCGACCACGACGTCGCCGACGTGGACACCATGCTCGCCGGGTTCGACGACACCACCGTCGTCGTCCGCCGTCGCTTCCGGCACCGGTTCTCGATGGCCGGCGCCGAGCTCACCTACCTGGTCCTGGCGGCCGTGAGGCGCTGATCGGTCAGTCGCGCCGTCCGCCCGTCACCAGCGTCAGCCGCGGGCGGATCCGGCGCGGCGCCCGGCCCTCGACCCCGCTGCCGGCGAGGACCCCGGAGCGCCAGGGCCGCGCCGCCTCGCGGTGCCTGCGGGAACCGACCACGCGTCCGGCGAGCTCGCTGGCGAGCTCGTCCGCGAGCTCCTCGGAGAGCACCCGGTCGTCGTCGTAGTCGTCGAGGACGTCCCGCCCCCGGCGCCAGGCGTCCGTACGCCACGGCCCGGGGTTCCAGCTGTCGTCGCCGTCGAGGGCGAGCCGTCCTGTTTCGATCATCAGGAGCATCGTCGGCCGAGGTCCCGCGGCTCTGCAGTGCAGTTGCCACATGGAGTGATGACTCGATGGAGGGCCCTTTTCCGACGCGCCGTCGTAGAGGGCTCACGCGATCGTCGGCGTGGCGCGCTCCGGCGGCCCGCGCGGCGGGCGAGGGTGCGCCCAGTCGTGACCTCCGACAGGATCGCCCCATGAGGACGCATGCCGTAGCGATCGTCGGATCTGGGCCCTCCGGGTTCTACGCGGCAGGGGCGCTGCTGGACTCGACCGATCCGCCGGTGCGCGTGGACATGTTCGACCGGCTCGCCACGCCGTGGGGACTCGTCCGCGCCGGGGTCGCCCCCGACCACCCCAAGATCAAGTCGGTGAGCGGGCAGTACGAGCAGATCGCCGCCCGCCCCGGGTTCCGGTTCTTCGGCCACGTCTGTCTCGGCGAGGACGTGAGCGTCGAGGAACTGCTGGAGCGCTACGACGCGATCATCTACGCGGTCGGTTCGCAGACCGAGCGGCGTCTCGGGATCCCCGGCGAGGACCGCCCCGGCAGCCACGCCTCCGTGGACTTCGTCGGTTGGTACAACGGCCACCCGGACTACGTGGGCCTGGACCCCGACCTGGCGGCCGAGCGCGCCGTCGTCATCGGCGCCGGGAACGTCGCGCTCGACGTCGCCCGCATGCTCCTGCTCCCCGACGACGACCTGCGCGCCACCGACACCGCCGACCACGCGATCGAGGCGTTCGCCGCGTCGGGAGTGCACGAGGTGGTCGTCTGCGGACGCCGCGGCCCGGTCGAGGCGGCGTTCACCACCACCGAGCTGCGCGAGCTCGACCACATCGACGGGCTGACCCCCGTCGTCGACCCCGCGCAGATGCCCGACGCCGCCGGCGACGAGAACCTTCCCAAGGCGATCCGGCGCAACGTCGAGCTCCTGCGGGGCTGGGCGGAGGCCGGTCCCGACGAGAGCGCGCAGCGGCGGATGGAGTTCCGGTTCCTGCGCTCCCCGGTGGCGATCGTGGGCGACGGCGAGGACGGGCCGGTCCGCGGGGTCGAGCTCGCGATCAACCGCCTCGAGGCCGACGACGACGGACGGGTGCGGCCGGTGGACACCGGCGAGCGGGAGACCGTCGAGTGCGGGCTCGTGCTCCGGGCCGTCGGCTACCGCGGCGTGGCGCTCCCGGGCGTGCCGTTCGACGACGGGTCGGGGACCATCCCGCACACCGAGGGACGCATCGAGGGACGCGACCGCGAGTACGTCGTCGGGTGGATCAAGCGCGGCCCCAGCGGGATCATCGGCACGAACCGCAAGGACGCCAACGAGACGGTGCGGGGCCTGCTCGCCGACCTCGCCACGGGCGCCCGCGAGGACGCCACGATCCCCGAGGCCGGGGACGTCGAGGAGTGGCTCTCGGGTCGCTGCGCGGACCTCGTGGACCTCGACGGCTGGGAGGCCATCGACGCGCACGAGCGCACCGCGGGCGAGGGCGGCGGGCGTCCGCGCGTGAAGGTGGTCCACCGCGAGCACCTGATGGGCCTGATACGCAAATAGGTGCGCTCCGCGCTCGTGAGCACTTTCTGGTGTCATAGCCCCGGAAAGTGCTCACGAGCCGGAGGCACCTACGCCGTCTCCTCGCCCTCGTCGAGCGCGATGAACCGCAGCTCGCGCGCCTCGGGCGTGGTGAGCAGGTCGGTCACGTAGCCGATCACGTGGTGGCGGATCTCGGCGTCGAGGTTGCCCAGGCGCCGGACGAACACACCGCCGACCCCGCGCGCGTGCGTCTCGAGCGCGATGTCGCCGGGCCCGATCTCGTCGACCTCGACGACGATGTGGTCGCCCTCCGGCGCGAGGCAGGCCTGCAGACCGATGCGCACGGTCATCCGCGCCTCGACCGGCACGGTCTGCGTGCCGATCTCCACCGAGACGTCGAGCTGCACCGGCACGTGGACCTCGGCGCTGCCGGGACCGGACCCGCGCCTGCCGCGGAGCCGCCCGACGACGCCGACCCCGCGCGCCGTCGCCATCCCGCCCGGCCCGGCGGTCACGGGCCCGAACGCGACCGTGTCGCCGATGAGCCCGCCGATGTCGGCGACCGCGCGCTCCGGGGTCGCGATGGCCGAGAGGACGCCGTCGCGGTCGGCGGTCACGAGATCTCCTCCTCGGTGAGGTCCTCCGGGGCACCCACCGCGAACGGCGGCGTGCTCGTCCCGACGATCCGGTAGCGGCCCCACGGGTCGACGTCCGAGAGCTCCCCGACCGCCTCGCCGTGCGGGGTGGTCAGCAGCGCCGTCGCCTTCTTCCCGCCGAGCGCGGACTCGAGGCCGGCGTGGACCGCCACGCGCCCGTACCAGTGATAGCGGCCGTCGAGCGGCTCGAAGTGCCCGCGCAGGGTCACCTCGACCTCGAGGGGGTCGGCGTCCCGGCTCTCCAGGCGCAACGAGGCCGGGCCGCGGTAGCCGTCCTCGTCGTCGTGGTCGGTGTGGCTGTGCTCGTCGGTCGGTTGCGTCATCGCTGCTCGCTCCCTGGCTCGGCGTCGGTTCCCGTCGGACGGTCGGATGCTCTGTCGGTGACCTGGTGCGACAGCTGGATCACCCGGTTGATCTCCAGCGGGACGTTCGGGTCGATCACGACGTCGCGCTGCCGCGCGAACCCGTCGATGGCCGCCCAGACCAACGTCGTCAGGTACTCGGTGACGGAGTCGCGGCTCATCGAGCGCCGCTCCAGCCACCACTCCGCGGTGTTCTGGACGAACCCGACGACGCCGTAGGCCCACGGCTCGGCGGCGCCGGAGTCCAGGCCGAACGCGCGCAGGTAGTCACCGAGCAGCGCCGAGAGCGCCGTCGCGATGATCTCCTTGTCCGCCTTGACGACCTCCTGGCCGTGCCCGTGCCGGGCCAGGACCCAGTAGAGGTTCGGGAACTCCTCGAAGGTCCCCAGCACCGCGTCGATCGACTTGCGGATGCGCGGGAGCGGGGCCTCCTCCGAGTTCAGGGCCGGGATCAGCCGGTCCAGCAGGATGGCCGTGGCCCGCTCGCCGATCGCCTCGACCAGGTCGGCCTTGTCCGAGAAGTGGCGGTAGAGCACCGGCTTGGTGACGCCGGCCTCGACGGCCACCTGCTCGATCCCGAACTCCGGGCCCACGTCCGCGAGCACCCGCATCGCCGCCTCGACGAACTCCGCGCGGCGCTCCTCGCGGTGCTTCGTCCAACGGGTGCGACGCCCGTCACGAGGTGGGGGCTTACCCCCCGCTCTCGGCTTGACACCCTCCGCCATGGGTCGGCACGCTACCACCAGTTACAGTTACCAACGGTAAGACGTACATCAAGTTGGGGATACAGCGTGTACCGCCCCCGCCATCGCGACCCGGGAGGACGATCGCCATGACGGCGCCGACGACCACGAGGACCACCGGGAGCTCCCGCGCCGGACAGGGCGACGCGAACGCCACTGCCGGGCGTCTGTTGCGCTCCGCGGCGAAGAAGTCCTACGACCCGGACGTCGACATCGACTGGGAGGCCCCGCTCGTCGACGGCGCGCTCTGGATGCCGGAGCACCGGGTGTCGCTCTACGGCACCGGGCTCTGGGACCGGATGACCCCCGAGCAGCGCATCGAGCTCGGCAAGCACGAGGCGTGCAGCGTCGCCAGCGTCGGGCTCTGGTTCGAGACGCTGCTCATGCAGCGCCTGCTCAAGGACTTCTACGCCGACGACCCGACGACCGAGCGCGCGCAGTGGGCGCTCACCGAGGTCGCCGACGAGTGCCGCCACTCGCAGATGTTCGCCCGCCTGGTCCGCCGGGCCGGCGTCGAGCCCTACGGGGCCGCGCCGTTCGTCCACCAGCTGGGCAAGCTGTTCTCGGTGGTCAACTGGGGCCCGGCGGCGTACGCGTCGATCCTCGTCGCCGAGGAGGTGCTCGACCGGCTGCAGCGCGAGCAGGCGAACGACGACTCGATCCAGCCGCTCATGCGCCAGGTCAACCGCATCCACATCATGGAGGAGGCGCGCCACGTCGCCTTCGCCCGCGACGAGGTGACCCGCGGACTCGCCGAGCTCTCCCGCCCCGAGCTCGCCTACCAGCGGTTCATGTGCGCGTTCACCTCGGCCTTCGTGGTGCGCAGCCTGATCAACCCGAAGGTCTACGCCGCCGTCGGGATCGACCCCAGGGAGGGGCGCCGCGCGGCCCTCGCGAACCCGCACCACCGCGAGATGATCCACTTCGGCGGAGAGAAGATCATGGGGTTCCTCGACGAGGCCGGGATGATCGCCGGCCCCGGGCGGGCACTGTGGGAGAAGTCCTTCCTGCTGGAGACGTGATGACGAGCGAAGACATCGGCCCGCTGCGGCTCGCCACGGGGATCACCCTGCGGGTCGCGCGGTCGGGCACCGCGCGGCCGGGCGAGCCGACGCTCGTCCTCGCGCACGGCTGGTCGCAGGATCTGCGCACCTGGGACCGCGTGGTGTCCGACCTCCGGGCCGCCGGCGTGACCGTGCCGATCCTGCGCTACGACCACCGCGGCCACGGGGGCTCGGAGTCCCCGGGGCCCGGCGGCGCCACGGTCGGCCGGGCCGCGGACGACCTCGCGGCGATCCTGCGCGACCACGTCGAGGGCCGGGTCGTGCTGGCCGGGCACTCGATGGGCGGCATGACGCTCATGGCGCTCGCGGAGCGGCACCCCGACCTGGTGCGCGAGCGGGTGGCGGGTGCCGGGTTCGTCGCCACCGCGAGCGACGACATGGCCGACATGACCCTCGGCGTCCGGGGACGGCGCGGGGTCTTCATCGCCCGCGGGGAGCAGGTCGTCATGCCGTGGCTGGCCTCGGTCGGCAACCGCGCACCGATCCACCGTGCCGATCCCGACGGCAGCGGTCCGCGCGCGCGGTCCACCACGCTGGCCCCGCTGGTGCGGGCCCTGGTCTTCGGCCGCCGTCCCCGGCGCGCCGACGTGCTCTCGGTGGCCGAGCAGACCTTCGCCGCCGACCCGGTCGCCGTCGCCGCCTTCCGCGCGTCGATCGCCGAGCACCGGCGCACGTCCTCGCTCGCGTCGATGCGGGGCGTCCCGACGGTGGTCCTGGTCGGCACCCGGGACCGGCTCTGCCCGCCCGACCACGCCCGCACCATCGCCGCGGCGCTGCCCGACGCCGAGCTCGTCGTCCTGCCGGGCGCCGGCCACATGATCACGTTCGAGCGCTCCCAGGAGGTGGCCGCGCACCTGCAGGGTCTGCTCGAGGCCGCCACCGTCACGGAGCCGGTCACGACGTCGAGGGAGACGGCCCGTGCCTGAGGCAACCGGAACCGACCCGGAGTTCCACGAGGTCGTCGTCGTCGGGACCGGGTTCGCCGGTCTCGGCCAGGCCCTGGCCCTGGCGCGGACCGGGATCCACGACGTCGTGCTCCTGGAGAAGTCGCCCGCCTCGGCGGGCGTCGGTGGCACCTGGCGGGACAACACCTACCCCGGGTGCGCGTGCGACATCCCGTCGCACATGTACTCACTCTCCACCGACCTCAACCCGTCCTGGTCGCGCTCGTACTCGCCGCAACCGGAGATCCGGGCCTACCTCGAGCGGGTCGCCGACGCCCACGACCTGCGCCGCCGCGTGCGCTTCTCCACCGAGATGACCGGGGCGACCTGGGACGAGGAGTCCCGGACGTGGACGGTCCACACGACCACCGGCCGGTACCGCTGCCGGTTCCTGGTGTCCGGGGTCGGCGCACTGCACCTGCCCTCGACCCCGTCCCTGCCCGGCGCCGAGCGCTTCCGCGGCGAGACGTTCCACTCCGCGCGGTGGCGTCACGACGTCGACCTGCGCGGCAAGCGGGTCGCGGTCGTCGGGACGGGGGCGAGCGCCGTCCAGTTCGTCCCGCAGGTCGCGCCGGTCGCGGCGAACGTGACGATCTTCCAGCGCACGCCCCCGTGGGTGCTGCCCAAGGGCGACCACCCGATCGGCCCGCTGCGCCGGACGCTCTTCGCCCGCGTCCCGGGCGTCCACCGTGCCTACCGCGCCGCGATGTACGCCGCCCTCGAGTCCCGGGCGATCGGGTTCATGAGCCGCCCGGAGCTGCTGCGCCCCGCCGAGTGGCTCGCCCGCAAGCACATCGAGCACGCCATCTCCGACCCGGAGCTCGTCGAGAGGCTGACCCCGCGCTACTCGCTGGGCTGTAAGCGGGTGCTCGTCTCCAACGACTACTACCCCGCTCTCGCCCGCCCGACGGTCGACGTCGTCACCTCGGGCATCGCCGAGGTGACCGAGACCGGCGTCGTCGACCACGACGGCGTCGAGCACCCGGCCGACGTGATCGTCCACGGCACCGGCTTCCACGTCACCGACGCCTTCGACGGGCTCGAGATCACCGGGCGCGACGGCCGGACGCTGCGCGGCACGTGGCGCGAGCACGGCATGCGCACCCACCACGGGATCACCGTCACCGACTTCCCGAACCTGTTCCTGCTGCTCGGGCCCAACACCGGTCTGGGCCACAACTCCGTCGTGTTCATGATCGAGTGCCAGGCCCGGTACGTGGCCCAGGCGATCGCCGCGGTGCACGACGCCGGGTGCAGCGGGCTGGACGTGCGCTCGTCGGTGCAGACCCGGTCGAACGCGGGCGTGCAGCACCGGCTGCGCAAGGGCATCTGGACCCGGGGCGGGTGCACCAGCTGGTACCTCGACTCCGCCGGGGTCAACCGCACCATCTGGCCCGGGTTCACCGTCCGGTACTGGGCCGAGACCCGGCACTTCCGGCCCGAGGACTACGAGTTCTTCGGGCGCGCCTCGGACCTCGGGCTCCCGACCACCGAGGCCGCTCCGGCGCGGTCGTCCAACGGCGTCCGGGAGCCCGCCGTCAGCCGCTGACCTCGTCGAGGAACCCGACGACAGCGTCGGCGGCAGGCCCGATCAGCGCCGGGTCGTCGTAGAAGTCGATCTGTCCGGCCGACTCCAGCCACACCTGGCGTCGGGCCCCGGGCAGCGCGTCGTGGAAGGCGTGCGCCCAGGGCGGGACGAGGGCCCGTTCGGAGTGCACGACGATCGCGGGGACGGCCATCGTCGCCGCGGCGCCCTGCGCGTCGAAGGGCAGCGTGTGCGCGTAGGAGGCGACGGCGAAGGCGTTGACGTAGGTCGGGACCGCGCCGCGCGCGGTGCCGTAGAACGCGTACGCCTCGTCGAGCGGCATGGCGACCTCGGTCCCGCCCGACTCGCCGTCCGCCGCGACGGCCGGGATCGTCTCGGCCTCGCCCGTGTCCCGCCAGCGCCGCTCCGCGGCCCGCCCGCGCGCGACGGTCTCCTCGTACGCCGCGCCCATGGACGCCCGGACCGCCGCGCCGTCGGTGTAGACCCCCGCCACCCCGGCGAACGCCGCGAACCGTCGGTCGCGGGCGACGGCGACCGCCATCGGCCCGGCGCCGAAGCACACCCCGAGCCCCGCGACCGGCAGCCCGGGGAAACGCTCCGCCAGCCACGCCGCGGCGGCGGAGGCGTCCTGCGCGTCGGACCCCGGGTCGACCATCTGCCGGGGTTCGCCGCCGCTCTCGCCGAACCGGCGGAGGTCGATCGCGAGGCCCGCCCAGCCGCGCTCGGCGACCGCGTGTGCGTAGACCCCCGAGGCCTGCTCCTTCACCGACGTCAGCGGCCCGGTCGCCACGACGGCGCCGCGGGGCGGACCGTCCGGCAGGACGAGGGTCCCGACGACCTCGTCGTCGCCGCTGCGCAGTGTCACGCGCTCGGTCGTCACGACGCACCCCCGAACACGTCGACGGTGCCCCGGGGGACGAACCCGGCGAGCGCACGGTCGACGCGGGCGAGCTCGTCGTCGCCGAGACGCACCCGGGCGGCGTCGAGGTTCTCGACGATGTGCGTGGTGGTGCGACTGCCCGGGATCGGGACGACGTGCGGGTGCTGGTGGAGCAGCCAGGACAGGGCGAGCTGGGCCGGGGTGACGCCCAGCTCGGCCGCGATGGAGCGGACCGGGGCGTAGCGGTCGTTGTTGGCCTGCAGGTGCGCGAAGCGGTCGATGTTGTTGCGGAAGTCGCCCTCGCCCAGACCGGACACCGCGCCCGTCAGGAACCCGCTCCCCAGCGGGCTCCACGCGACGATCCCGACACCGAGCTCGTCGGCCGCCTCGAGCAGGTCGGGGTCCGGCCGGTGCCACATCGCCCACTGGGTCTGGACGGCGCTGACCGGGTGCACCGCGTGGGCGCGGCGCAGGGTGGCGGCGTCGACGTTCGACAGGCCGAGGTGGCGCACCGTCCCCGCCGCGATCAGCTCGGCGACGGCGCCGACGGTGTCCTCGATCGGGACCTGCGGGTCGGGGAAGTGCGGGTAGTAGAGGTCGATCCGGTCGGTGCCGAGCCCGCGCAACGACTGCTCGGCGTAGCCGCGGACCAGGCGCGGGTCGGCGTTGACGGCGAGCTCGCCGAACTCCAGGCCGACGGGGAACCGGTGCCCGGGCTCGCCGGCGGGGATCCGCATCCCGAACTTCGTGGCGATCACGACCTCGTCGCGGACCGGGGCGAGGGCGCGGCCGACGAGGCGCTCGTTGTGCCCGTCGGCGCCGTAGCCGTCGGAGGTGTCGACGAGCGTCGCCCCCGCCTCCACGGCGGCGCGCAGGGCGGCCCCGCCGGTCGCGTCGTCGATCTCGCCGTACATGCCGGGCGAGAGCACCATCGCGCCGACGCCGAGCGCGGACACGGTCAGGTCGCCGAGGGTGCGGGTGGGCAGTGCGGTCATGCCGACGAGCATCGGCCCGCGCCGGGCTGGGCGTCCAAGACCTGCTGTGATAACCATCGGTCATGAGCCGTCCGGGGTCGTCCTCGCCGGCGGGGGACGTGCACCTGCGCGATCTGCGCTACTTCGTCGCGGTCGCCGACGCCGCGAGCTTCACGCGGGCCGCCGAGGCCCTGTTCGTCTCGCAGCCCGCACTCTCCAAGCAGGTTCGCGCGCTGGAGACCCGGCTCGGGGTGCGGTTGCTCGACCGCGGCCCGGCGGGCCTCGCGCTCACCCCGGAGGGCGAGGCGCTGCTCCCCCATGCACGGCGCCTCCTGACCGACTGGGCCGGCGTGCGCGAGGAGGTCCGGCGGGCGGGGTCGGCGCCGATGCTGCTGGTGGGCCTCCAGACGACGGTCGGCCGCGATCTCACCCGCCGGCTGCTCGCGGCGACCCGGGAGCGGGACGCGAGCATGCAGGTGCGGCTGGTCAGCTGGTCGGACGCGAGCAGTGGGCTCGCCGACGGCAGCGTTGACGTGGCGTTCGTGTGGCTGCCGGTGGTCGCGCCCGACGTCGAAGCCCGGGTGCTGCTGCGCGAGCCGCGGTGGGTGGCGATGGCCTCGGACCACCCGCTGGCGTCGCGGCCCGAGGTGACGATGGCCGACCTGGCCGACGAGGCGTTCGTCGCGCTGCCGCGGTCGGCCGGGGCGCTGCGGGAGTTCTGGCTGGCGACCGCGGAACGGACGTCGCCGGCACGGGTGGCCACGGAGGCCGACACCGCGGAGGGGGCGATCGAGGCGGTGGCCTCGGGCACCGGTGTGGTCCTGCTCGCCGAGGGGAACGCGCGGTTGCTGGCCCGGCCGGACGTGGTGTGCCGCCCGGTCCCCGACCTCGGGCCGTGCGAGCTCGCGGTCGCCTGGCGTCGCGGCGACACCCGCGAGCTGGTCTCGGCGGCCGTGGCGGCGCTGACCGGCGGATCCGCTGACGAGTGAGTGGCGCCGTGCGCTCGTCGGGTGACAGCAATGGACCATTGCTGCCACCGGGGGCGGGGCAGGTGCGGGGGCTGGCCTAACGACGGCGGCGGCGGATCAGGCCCTCCTGCACGACCGACGCCACCAGCGTCCCCTCGGCGGTGAACAGGCGGCCCGTCGCGAGCCCGCGGCCGCCGCCCGCGTTCGGTGACTCCTGGACGTAGAGCAGCCAGTCGTCGGCCCGGAACGGCCGGTGGAACCACACCGCGTGGTCCAGGCTCGCGATGTCCACCTGTCGCGACGCCACGCCACCCTCGACGTGCGGCAGCAGGGCCGCCTCGAGGAGCGTGAGGTCGCTGGCGTAGGTCAGCACGCACGCGTGCAGCAGCCGCCCGCGCGGGTCCATGGGCGGCGGCAGTTCCCCGTCGGCGCGCAGCCACACGCGGTTGCGGGCCTGGGGGGCGACCGCGGCGTCCCACGGCGCGTGGTCGACGTAGCGGACGTCCAGCGGCCAGGTCAGCGCGCGGCCGGTGGTGGTGTGGGCCGGCTGGGGCGCGGGCACCGGCGGGCGGTCGCGCCGGTCCAGGCCGTCCGGCCCGGGCGTCGCGGGCATCTCGGCCTGGTGGGTGATGCCCTCCTCGGGCACCTGGAACGACGCGGACATCGTGAAGATCGCCTCGCCGCGCTGGACCGCGGTGACGCGCCGGGTCGTGAAGGAGCGCCCGTCGCGGGTGCGGTCGACCTCGTAGACGATCGGGCGGAACGGGTCACCGGGGCGCAGGAAGTAGCCGTGCAGGGAGTGCACCACCTGGTCCTCGCGGACCGTCCGGCCCGCGGCCACCATGGCCTGGGCCGCCACCTGTCCGCCGAAGACCCGGAGCAGCGACTCCTGGGGACTGCGTCCCCGGAAGATGTCGCGCTCGATGTCCTCGAGATCCAGCACGTCGTCGACGAGCTCGTCGAGGGCCTTGCTCATGGCGCGGCATCTTCCCGCCCGCCGGGAGTCGTGTCGATCAGCCCCCGAAGGAGAGCACCGAGACCTTCGCGACTCCGAGGTCCACGCCGAGCAGCGCCCCGCCCGACGACGACTGCTTCCCGTCCGAGGAGCCGTGCTGCTCCGGGGCGGCCCCGGTCGCCGGGGCCGCGGCCCGCTGCACGGTCTGCGGGGCGGCGTCGTGGGTCTCGGCCGCCGGCTTCGCGGCCACGGCCGGAGCGGGCGCGAAGCTCATCATCGACGGAGCCGAGGCCCGCGCCGGTGCGCTCGCCGCGCGGGCGATCGGGACGCTCCGGGCCGGAGCCGCGATCTGCTGCGCGGTGGACGATCCCGAGACCTTCGAGGTCTGCGAGCCCGCAGCGGTGGACGGGTGCGACGCATCCGAGGCGGCGGGCGCGGCGGGGGTCGTCGACGGCGCGGAGAGCAGACCGAGCGTGGTCGGCGGTGGGCTCGGGGCGAGCCCGTACGACTGGACCGGCTCACCGGCCCGCGGCGCACTCGACGACGCCTGGGTGTCCTGGTGATCCGAGAGGGGGGTCACACCGAGGACGGCGTGGGCTCCGAAGGCGACCGCCGCCGCCACGGGGACGCCGACGACGACGCCCCTGCTCCGCAGCGGGTGCACGCGCAGGGCGTGGCGGGACCGGGCCATGGACCTTCTCTCCTCGTGTTCCGGGGGGAGCTGCCGCCGTCTCCCGAATGACGTCGGGTGCCATGCACAGACGACGGCATGACCACTCACTGCATCCAACGCGCCCATCACGCTCCCGTTACGGGTGACCGGAGGATTTCTTGAGGGACCGACGAGGTGACCTTCGCACTCACGATCAGTGACTGTTGATCACGAATCGTGGTCAGGTGGCCCAGACCACGCGGACCGGTCAGACTCACCGCGCGACGGCGCCGGGCACGGACGGCCGTCACCGGGCATCCGGGCCGTCAGGAGGAGTCAGGTGCAGCAGCTGTCGGGTCTGGACGCGGCGTTCCTGGAGGCCGAGGATGATCACCAGGCCACCCACATCAGTCAGCTCGTCGTCCTCGACATGCCGCGCCCCGACGCCGACCCGTACACCGCCTGGCGAGCGCAGCTCGCCGACCGGCTGCACCTGCTCGAACCGTTGCGCCGCCGCCTCGTCGAGGTGCCGCTCGGACTCGACCACCCCTACTGGGTCTCCGAGGACGTCGACCTCGACTTCCACGTCCGCCACACCGCGGTCCCCCCGCCGGGCACCGACGACCAGCTCGACACGCTCGTCGGCCGATTGGTCGCGGGGCCGATGGACCGTGACCACCCGCTGTGGGTCTCCCACGTCATCGAGGGACTCGCACCGACGGAGGAGTCGCCGCACGGCCGGTTCGCGCTGCTGACGACGGTCCACCACGCCGCTGTCGACGGGGCGTCCGGCGCGACGCTGCTCACGCTGATGCTCGACGACGCCCCGGACGCCGAGCGCCCGGCGGGCGCCGGGAACTGGGAGGCGGAGGACCCGCCGTCGACCACCGGGATGCTCGGGCGCGCCGCGTGGCACGGGCTCGCCCGACCCGGACGCGCACTGCTCCTCGCCGCCCGCGCCGGCCAGCAGGTCGCCGCGGCCACCCGCCAGCCCGCCGTCATCGACCTCGCGGACCGCGTGCGCCGGTCCCTGCGCGGGCCCGTCGGGGACGTGCTCAACCTCGGACGCACGCGGGATCCCGACGCCGCCGTGCCCCGGCTGCCCGCCACCCCCGCCCCGCCGACGCCGTTCAACGCCCCGATCAGCCGGTACCGGCGCTTCAGCCACCGGTCGTTGCCGCTGGCGGAGGTCAAGGCGGTCGCACGGGGGTCCGACGTCGACGACGTGACCATCAACGACGTCGTCGTCGCGGCCTGTGCCGGTGCGCTGCGCACCTACCTGCTCGAGCACGGGGCGCTGCCCGACGAGCCGCTGAGCGCCATGATCCCGGTGTCGCTGCGCACCGGCGACGAGGCGGACACGTGGAGCAACCGGGTCTCGGGCACCGTCGCGTCGCTGCCGACCGACGTGGCGGCCCCGCGCGATCGGCTCGCCGTCGCCCACCGGTCCCTCGAGACCGCGAAGGCCGTCTTCGCCCTCACCCCGGCCGGGCTCGCCCCCGACGGAGCGGACCTCGGGGCGCCCGCGCTGTCCACGCTGATCAGCCGCGCGACCATCTGGTGGTCGACCCACGCGATGCTGCCGTTCAACGTCGTCATCTCGAACGTCCCCGGCCCCCGGGAGCCGCTCTACATCGGTGATGCGAGGGCACGGCACTACTTCCCGGTCTCGGCGATCGTCGACGGGCAGGGCCTCAACATGACGGTGCAGAGCTACGCCGGTTCCGTCGACATCGGCCTGGTGTCGTGCGCACGGCTGATCCCGGACCTCCCCCGGCTCGCCGATCTCGTGGTCGAGGAGTTCGCCGCCCTGCGCGGAGCGTCGTCGTGACCGCCCGGGAGCGGCTGCTCGCCCTGGCCGAGCGGCCGCCCGCGGACGCGACCGGACCGTGGCTGGACCTCGTCGCCGGCAGTCCCGGCGCGCGAGGGCGGCTGCAGGACGCCTGGCAGAGCGAAGGTGGCGCCGGCGGCTACGACGGGATCCTGGCGGTCGGCGACCGGGTCGAGGGCCTGGTGCCCGACCTCGTCGGCGGCGCGAATCTGCGCGCCTTCTACCGGGTCGACGAGCGCCTGGGCCTCGGCGGCGGGGAGACGGTGCTCGACCTCGCCTGTGGACCGGGGACCCTGACCCGTCGGCTGGCGCGCGCGGTCGGCCGGGACGGCCTCGTGATCGCCGCGGATCTGTCGGAACCGATGCTCGCGCGGGCGGCCCGCTCGACGCCGTTCGCGTGCGTCGACTTCGCGCGCATCGACGCGATGGACCTGCCGCTGCGCGACGGGTGCGTGGACGCGCTGTCCTGCTCGCTGTGCCTGCACCTGGTCCCCGACCTCGGCACGGCGCTGGGGGAGATGGCTCGCGTCCTGCGCCCCGGCGCGCCCGCGGCGCTCGCGGTCCCGGCGCACGCGCCCGGGATCCTCCGGCCGTTCACCGAGACGTTGGCCCGGTTCGGACAGGCGCGGTTGTTCGGGGCGGGCGACCTGTCCGGCGAGATGCGGGCCCGCGGGTGGAGCGCGGTGCGGGAGCGCTCACTCGGCGGCATCCGCATCGTGGACGCGAACGCGCCCGCCTGACCCCGGGCGTCAGCGATGCGGCGCCGCTGACACTGGGCGTCAGTCACTCCACATCGTCGATCCCGTCGATCCCGTCGATCCCGTCGATCCCGTCGATCAGCGCGGGGCGGGCCCCCCGCTGCCGACGACCGCGCGCCGCACCCCGTCGACGAGCAGCAGCGCGCCGCCGACCGTGGCGACCACTCCGAACGCGGCGAGCACGTCGCCCGGCCGGTGCCAGCCCGCCGCCATGACGGCGACCGAGGCCCCGGCGACGACGACCAGACCGGCGGCGCCCGCGAGCAGGCGCAGCGCCGCGGGCAGCACCAGCAGCGTCGCGACGACCACCGCGGTGATCACGGTGACGTGCCCGCTCGGCAGCGAGTTCTCCGCGGTCCCCTCACGCGGCAGCACGTCCTTGAGGCCCTGGGTCATCACCTGGGTCAGGAGCACCAGGGCGATGCCTGCCACCGCCGCGCCCGGCCGGCGCCGGACGACCGCGATCCCCGCGACGACGACCAGCGCGAGGCCGACCGACACGACGCTCACCAGGTGCAGCAGGTCGAGGATCTCGGAGTGCACCGACGCGAAGCGCTGCTCCATCGCGACCATGACGGCGTGGTCGACCCGGCGTCCGTGGTCGTCGGCCACGAGCAGAGCCCAGCTCGCCGCGGTCACGGCCACTCCCGCCGCGGCGAGCAGGACCCCGACGACGACGCGCGCGGCCCACCCTCCCGGCTGCGGTGCCCTCCCGGTCGAGAGGGGACGCAGCGGGACGGTGGGCCGCGAGGCGATCGTTCCGGCGGACGTCATGTATCCCAGGATCCACGCTGAACCTGATGATTCCGTGAGAGCCGCCCCGGTGCGACCGGTGGATCAGCCGTGATAGGCCCGGGTGGCGTGCCCGAAGACGATGACGTTGTCCTCGTAGTTCCGGGTCGACGGGTCGAACGTGCCGCCACAGGTGATGAGACGGATCTCAGGACCTGTCGTCGGCCCGTACACGGCCGCCGTCGGGAAGGACTTCTTCGACGCCCGGTCGACGCGGTCGATCACGAACACCACCGACGTCCCGTCCGCGCGGTGGACGAGGACCTGGTCGCCCGCGGCGAGCTGCGCGATGTCCGCGAAGCCGCCCTTCTTCCCGCCGTAGTTGATGTGCGACGCGAACACCGCGGGTCCGGTCGTCCCCGGCGCCGCGCCGCGGGAGAACCACCCGACGGTGGCCGCGTCCGGCGGGACCTGCAGCGAGAGGTCCTCGTTGTAGCCGAGCGACATGATCGAGTTACGGGTCAGGGCGATCGCCGGGATCTCGATCCCGGTCGGCGCCGCCGAGGACAGCGGGAGCGTCACGGTGGAGGCACCCGCGGGCACCGCGACCGTCTTGCTCCCGGTCCGCGCCGGGCTGCCACCGCCGGACACGACGACGCCGAGCACGACCCCGGCGAGCACGATGACGATCAGTGCGGTCAGCGCGGAGGCGACCCTGCCGGTCAGCGATGCGGCCCGGCCGGGGGCCGACGCGGTCGGGTCCGTGTCGCGCTCGAGCGTCCCGGATGCCGGCATGTCAGCGCTCCCCGGCGGTCAGGAGGTCGCCGTCCTCGGCGCCATCGGTCTCGTCGACGGCCCCGGGGAGGTCGTCGTCGTCCTCACGACGGCCGCCGCTCGCGCCGGCCACCGTCGCCAGGGCCATCCCGGCCAGCGCCGCGCCGAGGGCGGGAGCGACGAGGGGGGCGGAGTCACCGGTCGCGACGGCACCGACCGGGTAACCGTGGTAGTCGTCGCAGGCCTCGTGGTAGTCGCGGTAGTTGCGCTCGCAGGCGATGCCGTCGTGGTCACCGTCGAGGCGGTTCGGGTCGTGGCGGTCGGCCGCCAGGACCGCCTGAGCCTCGTCGTAGTTGAGGTCGGCGCAGTCCAGGTCCCAGTACGACGTGGGCAGGTAGCCCCACGAGGTGTGGATCACGGTGGTGCTGGTGTTCCCCGACGACGGGGCCGGGGTCGCCTGCAGCGACTTCAGCAGGTTCGTCAGGGCCGTGATCAGATCGGTCAGGGACGCCGTCGAGGTCGACGGGAGCCCGCCGCAGAAGCTCTTGAACTGGTCGCCGAGGCTCGCCTCCGACCCGGTCGGGGCGTTCACCTTGCTCGCGAGGTAGAGGCAGGTGTCCTGGGCGTTGTCGAACTGGCCCGTGTCCGGGAGCGTCGGGATGGTGCCGAGACCGGTGAGGTTGCCGGTCGGCAGGTTCGCCAGGACGTCGGTGATCGTGCTGCCGGGGACGGTCGTCCCGGCCAGCGTCGACGCGGCGTCGGAGACCGAGGCGAGGGTGTCGGCGGGCTCGAGGGCGACGAGGGGCGCCGCGACCTTCGCCGCCGGGGCGGCCGGCGCGGCCGGCTCGACCGCGGACGGGTCACCGGCGGTCGCGGCGGAGCCCGAGGTCCCCGTGTCCGACGAGGTCCCGCTCTGCGAGCCGGTCCCGCCCGACGACACGGTGCCGCCCGAGGACACGGTGCCGGAGTCCGGCGTCGACGTGGAGCCGCTCCCGCCCGTCGAGGGCGTCGACTCCTCGGTGGAGGGGGTCGTCGTGGTCGGCGTGGGCGTGGGCGTGTCCGTCGACGAACTGCCGCTCGACTCGCAGCCCGTCCCGGCCGCGTTCGGGACCTGATCACCCGTGCACTCGATGGAGGCGGTCGGCGTGTCCGCCGCGAACGCCATGCCCGGCGCGAGCACCGCGGCTCCCACCAGCCCCGCCATCAGCACCGCTGCGGTGCGAATGCCCCTGCCAGCCCTCATCGGCCCGTGCTCCTCGGTCTCCCGTCCCGCTACACCGCGGGACCGTTGACCACGCATCGCACGCGAACCGGTCAAGCGTTACACCGGACGGCCGAGTTCGTTCATCGCCCTTTACACCCGTGTCCGGCGGCGGGGTCCACCGCGTCGTCGTCGCGCCACCATGTGCCCTGCCACAAGGCGGGCGGGGCTCTCGCGCAGGCAGATCGAGACCCCCGCGTCGAGCATCGCGACGATCCGCTTGGTGGGGGCGTTCCGCGCGAGCAGGACGACGACCTCGGCGCCGGGCTGGCGCTCGATCACGTCCACGACGAGGGCCGGGGCGGGCTCGACGAACACGACGAAATCGACGCACGGGTGGTGCGACGGCCGGTCCGTGGCGACGATCCGCCACGTCCGGGGCGCCACGGTCTCCAGCAGCCGCGCGGTGGAGCGGGAGGCCACGACCTCGACCGTGGCGGGATCGTCGTCGACGAGGCGGGCGTCGTCGGGGCGGGCGGCGGGTGCGGGGACCGGCATCGGACCGCTGGGGTGGTCGGCGGGACGGTGCTGGGCGGGCACCGGGACGCTCGGCTGCTCGCGGGAGCCGGTGGCGCGGGAGGCCCGTGGGCCCGGGACCGGCGGGACCGCGTGCCGGCCCGAGCGCAGCGAGAACCTCATGTCACTGATCGTGCCGTCCGATCCTGGATGCTTCCTGAGTGCCGTCTGTGGATCGGTGTCGGGCCCCGGGCGCGCCGACGCGGCGGCGTCCTCGGGGGAAGGGACACCGCCGCGGCGGCTCGCACCGCTGTCAGGACAGCGGACGGCTGAGGTCGTAGACGGTGCGTCCGCCGACGTCGATCTTCGTGAAGTGGCCGGTCACCCAGGCGGTGATCTCGCCGGACGTGCCGCGGCTCATCGGACCGCCGGCGCGGCCACCCTGCGCCTGGGCCCCCGGAGCCCCGCCGCCGCCGGGACCGCCCATGCCCCCGCCGGGGCCGCCGCCCTCGACGAAGTACCGGACCTGACCGGTCGCGACGTACTCCTGGAACTGCGCCAGGGTCGGGGCCGGGTCGCTGCCCATGAAGCCGCCCATCGGCATGACCGGCACGCCGGACGCGAGTTGCAGGCCGGCCTGGTTCATCGACCCGGTCGTCGCGGCCGCCCAGCGGGTGCCCGCGCCCTGCAGCAGCGCGACCAGCTGCGGCGAGGCCTGTTCACTCTCGGGTCCCCCACCACCCGCGCCGCGCGTCCGGTCGGCCAGGCCACCACGGGCGTCCTGGGCGCGGCCCGCGCCGCCGGGGCCGCCTGCGCCGCCGCCACCCATGCCGCCGCCCATCCCGCCGTTCGGGCCCGCGGAGACGATCGAGCCGGAGTGCGGGGTCGCGGCGGTCACCGCGGCGTACGCGGTGGAGGCCCCGACGGTCCCGACGAGGGCCAGGACGGCGACGACGACGGCGACGGCGCGCCGGGCCATGAGGCGCGGCAGGAGCAACCCGACCGCGCCGAGCACACCGGCGACGATCACGACCCAGCGCAGCCACAGGCCCCACTCGGCCTGGGTGAGCACGACGGCGCTCCAGGCGGCGGTGCCGACGACGGACACGGCCAGCACGATCCGGGCGGCGAGGTGGGCCCGCTCGCGCCAGAGGATCGAGGCGCCGGCGGCCGCCGTGATCGCGACACCCGGGACCATCGCGACCGTGTAGTACGGGTGGATCGTCCCGCTCATCGCGGAGAACACGACGGCGTGGACGAGCATCCAGGCGCCGCCGAGCAGCAGCAGCGCGCGCGGCCGGTCGGTGCGGGGCGCCCTGCGGGCGAACCACAGGCCCGCGACCAGCACGAGGGCCCCCGCCGGCAGCAGCCAGGACGCGTTCCCGGCGAACTCCGAGGTGAGCATGCGCCACGGACTCGGCGAGCCCCCGAAACCGCCACCGCCGCCGGGGCCACCGGGCATGCCGCCGGCACCACCGGGGCCGCCGGGCATCCCACCCGCGGCACCGCCCGGCACCCCACCCGCGGCGCCGGGCGCCCCGCCTGCCGCACCGGGAGCGCCGCCACCGCCGGGGCGTCCGCCGCCGCCGCCGTTGCCCTCACCGCCGAGGATGCGACCGAGGCCGTTGTAGCCCAGGGCCAGCTCGAGCAGCGAGTTGTCCGTCGAGCCGCCGATGTAGGGCCGCGACGACGCGGGCCAGAGCTGGACCAGCAGCACGTACCAGCCGGCCGACACGATGATCGCGAGCCCGGCGGCGACGAGGTCGCCGATCCGGCGCCGCAGCGTCGTCGGCGCCACCACCAGGTACACCAGCGCGAGCGCGGGGACGACCAGCGCGACCTGCAGCTGCTTGGTGAGGAACCCGAGCCCCACGAGTGCGCCCGCGGCGACCAGCCACCACGTGCCGGCCTTCGTGCCTGCCGCGTCGACGGCGCGCACCGTCGTGTACGCCGCGGCGACCATGCAGAGCACGAGCATGGCGTCCGGGTTGTTGAACGTGAACATCAGCGCGGCGGCGGGCATGAACGCCAGCAGCGCGCCGGCCGCGAGCGCGGTGCGCGGGCCGGACCAGCGACGGGCGAGCGCGTACACCAGGGCCACGCACGCCACCCCCATGAGCGCCTCGGGGGCGAGCATCGACCACGTCGAGAACCCGAAGATCCGGCCGGAGAGCGCCATCACCCAGAGCGAGGCGGGCGGCTTGTCGACCGTGATCAGGCCGGGCGCGTCGAGGGCGCCGAACAGCCAGGCCTTCGGAGACTGGGTGCCCGCCTGCACGGCCGCCGCATAGAAGGAGTTGGACCAGCCGGACGCGCCGAGGTCCCACAGGTAGGTGATCGCCGTGGCGACCAGGAGCACCCAGTAGGTGGGCCGGACCCAGGCGGGATCGTCGGGGCGACCGCGCACCACGCGCCGGACCCAGGAGGTTCCGGTGGCCGCGGCGGGGGCGGCGACGGTCCCGGTGACCGGCTCGTCGTCGGGGGAGGCGGACGCGGGGGCGTCAGCGGTGGTGCTCATGGCGCTGGGTGCTCCTGGAGCGCAGGCGGGATCGAGGATGTGGAGCTACTGACGTCCAGTGTCAGCGGTGCCGCATCGCTGACAGCGGGGGTGGGTGACCTAGGCGGACTGGCGACGCGGGTGGAACACCCACGCGCGGTAGGCGACGAACCGCAGCAGCGTCGCGACCGCGTTCGCGATCACCAGGACCACCAGCTCGGTCGCGTGGCTCGAGCCGGGTGACGCCACGTCGAGCAGGGCGAGCGAGCCGGAGGTCAGCACGAGGCCGAGCCCGAACACGACGAGCCCCTCGACCTGGCTGCGCCCCGCGTGCCTGCGCCCGCGGATGCCGAAGGTGAGCCGGCGGTTCGCGGCGGTGTTCGCGACGGCGGTGATGACCAGCGCGAACAGGTTCGAGACCTGGGCCGGCATCGCCGTGCGGAACAGCGAGTACAGCAGCAGGAACGCCACCGTGGAGATCACGCCGATCACCGCGAAGCGCAGGACCTGGGCGGTCATCCCGGGCGCGACGCCCGCCGTCTCGTCGGCGCTGGTCGCCGCCATCTGGCTGCCGACGATCTCCGCCCGGCCGAGCTCGCGGCGCAGCTGTGCGACCGGCAGCGCACCGGTCGCGAGCGCCCTCCCGACCCGGGCGACACCCTTGAGGTCGGCCACCGCGGTGGAGACGACGTCGACCCGCGAGTCCGGGTCGTCGACCCAGTCCACCGGCACCTCGTGGATCCGCAGCCCGGAGCGCTCGGCGAGCACCAGGAGCTCGGTGTCGAAGAACCACGCGGTGTCCTCGACGAGCGGCAGCAGGCGCTCCGCCACGTCGGCCCGGATCGCCTTGAACCCGCACTGGGCGTCGGAGAACCGGGCGCGCAGCGTGCCGCGGAGGATGACGTTGTAGCAGCGGGAGATGATCTCCCGCTTGGCGCCGCGCACCACCCGCGAGGTCCGGGAGAGCCGGGAGCCGATCGCGAGGTCGGAGTGTCCCGAGATCAGCGGGGCGACGAGCGGGAGCAGCGCGTTCAGGTCGGTGGAGAGGTCCACGTCCATGTACGCGAGCACCGGCGCGTCCGACGCCGACCACACGGCCTGCAGCGCGCGGCCCCGCCCCTTCTGGTCGAGGTGGACCACCGAGACCTCGTCGTACTGCGAGGCGAGGGCGCGCCCGACGGCGAGGGTGCGGTCGGTCGAGGCGTTGTCGGCGACCGTGATCCGGAAGCGGTAGGGGAAGGCCTCGCACAGGTGTGCGTGGAGGCGCTCGACGCAGGGACCGAGGTCCCGCTCCTCGTTGTGGACGGGGACGACGACGTCGAGCACCGGCGTCGTGTCGTCGGGCTCGATGGCGGCCCGGATGGAGGGGCGCACGGCGGGGAGCGGTCCACCACCGGCCGAACCGGAGGTGTCGGGAGCGAGCGCTGCGGTCATGTCCTCACCGTCGGCGTCGGACGTGGACGGGCGGTGGGTCCCGCCTGTGATCGTCCTGTGGGTGCTGCCGTGCGATCCGGCCGGCGCCGCGGCGCTCCCCGTCCCGGGACGTCCACCGCGCACGGCCGGGGCGTCGCGAACGGCCGGGTCGTCGGGGGTGGACGGGCCGAGGCGGGCCGGGGACGCCATGCGATCAGGGTCGCCAGGCACGATGTCCGGGGGCTGGAGACCGGCTGTGCGCAGCCTGTGTCCCGTTCAGCAGGGATCGTCCCCTGATGTCCGCTTCTCGGCGGGTGTGAGGTCGCCCGATCTCAGGAACTTTGCAGACAAGCCGCAGGGCACCCACAGCCGCGAGGGGAACGCTCGACACCATGACCGACCAGGACCCGTTCGCACGGGCAGCACAGCCCGGCGAACCCGCCCACTCCGCCGGCCCGGCCCCGCGCGACGGGTCCGCGAGCGCGGGTGTGCGCTACGAAGCCCCCCAGAGCCCCCCGAACCCGTGGGCCGCACCGTCCGGCGGTGACGGCTCCGGCAGCACCGCCACGATGCCCCGGACCGACCAGCCGACCGAGCAGACCGGCACGCCGTGGGGCGCCGGCCAGCACCAGGACGGCTGGGGACAGTCGCCGTCGTCGGGACCGCCGTCGGGGCCGCCCCCGACCTCGCAGTGGCCCACGGGCGGGTCGGGCGGCGGAGGTGGCCGACGGCGGCGCAGCCCGGTCGTCCTCGTCTCGGCCGCGCTGGCCGCGCTGCTCGTCGCGGGTGGGGTCGGCGGCGTCGTCGGCTACGAGGCCGCGAGCGCAGGCGGATCGGGCGGCGGGAGCTCGGTGCTCGCCGGCTCCTCCAGCTCGTCGTCGTCCGGCGCGCCCGCGCCCGCCGGCTCCGTCGAGTCGGTCGCCCAGAAGGTGCTGCCGAGCGTCGTGCAGCTGCGCGGCGCCTCCGGTGAGGGCTCCGGCATCGTCATCTCCGCCGACGGCCTCATCCTGACCAACGCCCACGTCCTCGAGGCCGGCCAGGCCGCCCAGCAGCAGTCGCCGCTCGGCGGGGTCGACGGCGGCCAGCAGGGCGGTCAGGAGGGCGGCCAGGCCCCCGCTCCCGGCGGCGAGACCCAGGGCCTCACCGCGGTCTTCCAGAACGGCAACCGGGCGGCCGTCCAGGTGGTCGGCACCGACACCAGCGCCGACCTCGCCGTCGTCCGCGCGCAGGGCGTCTCGAACCTCAGCCCGGTCTCCATCGGCGACTCCAGCCAGCTCCAGGTGGGGCAGGGCGTCGTCGCCGTCGGCTCGCCGCTCGGCCTGTCCGGGACCGTGACGTCCGGCATCGTCTCCGCCCTGCAGCGCCCGGTGGTCGCCGGCG
>NZ_DASXJS010000131.1:0-5383 GCF_036497245.1 Actinomycetospora sp.
TCTCGGGCGCGGTCCGGGTGGGTGGCGGTGACCTGCGCCCCGAACCCGCGCACGAGCACGTCGCGGTAGTAGCCGGCCAGGTCGACGAGGGCGCGGTCCAGCGCGTCGCGCCGGGTGCGGGTGGCGCGGAGCCGCTGCTGCTTCTCGAGGTCCTTCTCCGCCGCCTTGGCCGCCCGCTGCGCCTGCGCGACGCCCTTCCCCGAGCCGCCCGCGCCCATCGAGACGGCGAGCTCCTCGCGCTCGGCCTCGTTGCGCTCGCCGGTGAGCGCCGTGACCTCGGCCTCGGCGGCGCCCACGAGGCCGTCGGCCGCGGCGAAGACCTCGGCGGTGCTGCGCAGCGAGCGCGGCACGGTCAGCACGGCCTCCCGGCGGTTCCTCGCGTTCTCGTCGCGCGCCAGCCGCCGGGCCCGCCCGATGTGGCCGCCGCACACGCTCGCCGCCCAGCTCGCGGTCTCGGCGTCGATGCCGTCCCGCTCGGCGAGGACCTCCGCGATCGCCGACATCACGGGGGTGCGCAGGCGCAGCGGGCGGCAGCGGGACCGGATGGTGACGCTGACGTCGTCGGGGTGCTCGCTCGGGGCGCAGAGCAGGAACACCGTGCGCTCGTTCGGCTCCTCGACGGCCTTCAGGACGGCGTTGGACGCCTGCTCGGTCATCCGGTCGGCGTCCTCGATCAGGATGATCTGCCAACGCGCCGTAGTGGGCATGCGGGCGGCGCGCTCGATCATCGCGCGCATCTCCTTCACGCCCAGCGACAGTCCTTCGGTGGCGACCTCGTGGACGTCGGCGTGCGTCCCGGCCGCCACGGTGTGGCAGACCTGGCACGCGTCGCACCCGTGACGCGGGCACTGCAGCGCCGCGGCGAAGGCGCGGGCGGCCACGGAGCGACCCGAGCCCGGCGGCCCGGTGAAGAGCCAGGCGTGCGTCATCGCCCCGCCCCGTCCGTCCTCACCCGGCGGGTCGGTCGTGAAGCGGACGTGGGCGGCGTGGTCGACCGCGGCCCGGAGCTCGTCGACGGCCTGGGGCTGACCGACGACCTGCGACCACACGCTCACCCCCGTGATGATGCCCCAGAGGACCGACAGCCTGCTCTCAGAGGTGCAGGGCGAGCGCCGCGACGGCGATGAGGATCGCGATCAGCACGAGGAGCGGAGCGCCCAGCCGCACCCCGCCGAGGAACCCGCCCGACGCGGGAGCGGCCGCACGACCCGGACGCCACTCCCCGAACTGGGAGTGGAACTCGGCGTCCTCGCGCCGCTCCCTCCGCCACGTCGGCTCGTCCTCCGGCGGCCCGCCGGCCACGGCCGGTGACACCTCGGTCGTCTCCGGCGGCAGCCTGCGCTGACGGCGCTGCGGGGGCAGCGGGCGTGGCGGGGGCACGTCCCGGACCTCCGGCGTCCAGGGCCGCAGGCCGCGCTCGCGGTCCTCGTCCATCCAGCCGGCCACCCCCTCGGCGTCGGTCACGGGCGGCAGCCGCATGTCCGAGGGGTACGCGGGGCTGCGGGCGGGATCGGTCACGGGCGGCGGGGGCGCGGTCCCGTCCGCCCCGGCGAGCGGGTCGGACTCCCGCGGGCCAGGAACATCCATCCTCCGACCATCACACGATCGGGCGTCCCGAGCCAGCGCCCGCGCGCGGGAGATCCGGCGGCGTGGTCCCGGGGACCCCGCTTCGACGGCCACGCCGCCGCGTTCCCGGGACCCCGGCAGGAGTGAGTCCGGCGATCACGGGGAAGCCTCCCCCCGACGATCATGCGATCCGGGAGGACCCCTGTGGGCCTGAACTACCGCAAGCACCGCCGTCTGGGACCGCTGCCGATCTGGCGGAACGTCTCCCGCTCGGAGTCGGGCAAGACGGTGTCCTACAGCTTCAAGCTCGGCCCGTTCACCTGGAACAGCCGCACCAAGAAGAAGACCGTCGACCTGCCCGGCGGGTACAGCTACACCGCGGAGTGACTCACTCGCAGGCGATCCCGTCGCCGTCGCGGTCGAGCTTGGCGGCGTAGCCCGGCTCGCCGCGGTGCAACGGCGTGACACCGGCCGCGCGCGCCGCGGTGCAGTTGGCGTAGTACGCACTTCCCGACGACGCCGCGGGTGCCTGGGGCGCCGCCGCGACGGGGTGCGGCGCGGGCTTCGGCTTCGGGGTCCCGACAGGAGTCGAAGACAGCACGCCGATAGGGGGTGCGCGGTTGACGGTGGTCGCGGCGGGCGCGGCCACGCCACAGGTGCGGCCGTTGCCGTCGAGGCCGCGCAGGCGGGCCTGCACGGCGGCCGACGCGTCGTTGTGGCCCTTGGCGTAGATCGCGGTGTGGTCGGCGCGGACCATCATCTCGGCGAAGTCCCCACCCGCGTACGAGACGTAGCGCAGCTCGCGGCCGTAGCGGTCGAGGTCGACGCCGGACTGCGGGGTGAGCCGGACCGCCTGGCCGAGGATCGCCGTCCGGGCCTCCTGGGTCGCGCGCGTCCCGCCGGGTGTGCCCGACTCGCAGGAGTCGATGCCCAGGACGCGGACCTTCACCGCGCCGGTGACCTCGAAGGTGTCACCGTCGATCACCCGGGTGACCATGGTCGTCCGGCCGGCCGTGGTCGTCGTGGCGGCCTCCGACACGGAACCGGCGGCGGGCGACACGACGGGCGCCGGGGCCGTGGTGCTCGGCGCGGACACCGCCTGCGGCACTCCCACGGGGTCGCACCCACCCAGGAGCAGCGCCCCGACGACGGCCGTCACGGCCAGGACGACGGGGCGGGCGGCGTGCACGCGCGCGATCATCGACTTGTTCCCCCGAACTCGTCCGGGAGCTCCATCGCGCCCCGGGCAATCGGGCTATCGCACTGCGCGAGATGGACGTTAGCGGGGCGGCCGCCACACCAACGGGCACGCCACGCAGGTCCGGGCGCTGCCGGAGATGCGTGATGTGCCCGTCGAGGGCGGGCGTCAGGTGGTCGGCGACTTCCGCGTCGTCGACTTCTTCGCGGGAGCCTTCTTCGTCGTGCTCGACGTCGACTTCGAGGCGGTCGACTTGGAGGCCGTCGACTTCGACTTCGAGGCCGTCGACCGCGTCGTCGTCTTCTTCGGCGCCGGCCCCTTCGCCCGCTTCTCGGCGAGCAGCTCGGCCGCGCGCTCGTCGGTGAGGGCCTCGACGTCGTCGCCCTTGCGGAGCGAGGCGTTGTACCCCGTGCCGTCGGTGACGTAGGGACCGAAGCGGCCGTCCTTGACCACCATCGGCTCGCCGGACACCGGGTCCTTGCCGAGCTCCTTGAGCGGGGGCTTCGCGGCAGCCCGTCCACGCTGCTTCGGCTGGGCGAAGATC
This sequence comes from Actinomycetospora sp., assembly GCF_036497245.1. Classification (GTDB taxonomy): domain Bacteria; phylum Actinomycetota; class Actinomycetes; order Mycobacteriales; family Pseudonocardiaceae; genus Actinomycetospora. Next base: position 3,309 of record NZ_DASXJS010000131.1, read on the forward strand.
TTCTGGGCTTCCTCGAGGGTGACCGTGAAGAGCTTGTCCTCGCTGTCGAGCGAGCGCGAGTCCTTGTCCTTCTTGATGTACGGCCCGTACCGGCCGTTCTGCGCGGTGATCTCCTCGCCGGACTCCGGGTCGGTGCCGACCACGCGGGGCAGCGACAGCAGCTTGAGCGCGTCCTCGAGGGTCATCTCGGCGAGCGTCATCGACTTGAACAGCGAGCCGGTGCGGGGCTTCTCCTTCGCCCCCTCCGGCAGCACCTCGGTGACGTACGGCCCGAAGCGGCCCTCCTTCGCGAGGACCTCGTGGCCCGACTCGGGGTCGGTGCCCAGCGAGCGCCCCTCCTGCGGCGTGGAGAACAGCTCCTCGGCGAGCGCGAGGTCGAGCTCGTCCGGCGGGAGATCCTCGGGCAGGTTCGCCCGCTGGGACTTCTCCTCGCCGTCGTCGCCGGTGATCGTCCGCTCCAGGTACGGCCCGTACCGGCCGACCCGGACGACGACCTCGCGCCCCTGGTCGTCGGCGAACATCCGCAGCGAGTTGACCTCGCGCGCGTCGATGCCCTCGAGGTTGTCCCCGACGAGCTTCTTCAGCCCGCCCAGGTGGGTCATCGAGGCCTCGACGCCGCTGCCGGTGGGCGCCGCGCCGTTTTCGCCGTTCTGGCCGCCGAAGTAGAAGTGCGAGAGCCAGGTCTGGCGCTGGGCGTTGCCTGCGGCGATCGCGTCGAGCTCGTCCTCGAGCGTGGCCGTGAAGTCGTAGTCGACGAGCCGCTCGAAGTGCCGCTCCATCAGCCCGATCACCGAGAACGCGATCCAGCTGGGGACGAGCGCGGCGCCCTTCTTCCAGACGTAGCCGCGCTCCTGGATCGTGTTGATGATCGACGCGTACGTCGACGGCCGGCCGATGCCGCGCTCCTCCAGGGTCTTGACCAGGCTCGCCTCGGTGTAGCGCGCAGGCGGGCTCGTGGAGTGGCCGGACGGGTCCAGCTCGTCCGCCGACAGACCCTCGCCCTCGGCCAGGCGCGGCAGCCGGCTCTCGGCGTCGTCGGCCTGACCGCCCTCGAGCTCGTCCACGGTCTCGACGTAGGCCCGGAGGAAACCGGGGAAGGTGATCGTGCGGCCGGACGCGGAGAAGGTGCACTCCTCGCCGGTCGTCGCGGGCGCCGTGATCCGCACGGTCATCGTCGTGCCGCGGGCGTCGCGCATCTGGCTGGCGATCGTGCGCTGCCAGATGAGCTCGTAGAGACGGAACTCGTCGCCGTTGAGCTCATTGGCGACCTGCCCCGGCGTCCGGAAGGAGTCCCCTGCGGGCCGGATGGCCTCGTGGGCCTCCTGGGCGTTCTTCACCTTGCGCGTGTACTGGCGCGGCGACTCGGCGACGTTCTCGGCACCGTAGAGATCCCGCGCCTGGTTGCGGGCGGCGTTGATCGCGGTCTCCGACAGCGTCGTGGAGTCCGTACGCATGTAGGTGATGTAGCCGTTCTCGTAGAGCCGCTGCGCGGTGCGCATCGTCCGCTCGGACGAGAACCGCAGCTTGCGGCCGCCCTCCTGCTGGAGCGTGGAGGTCATGAACGGCGGGTAGGGCTTGCGGGTGTACGGCTTCTCCTCGACGGAGCTGACCGTGTACTCGCTCGACCCCACCGCTTCCGCCAGCCGACGGGCATCGGCCTCGTCCAGGCGGCGGACGTCGTTGTTCTTCAGCTGACCCAGCGAGTCGAAGTCGCGACCGGTGGCCACGCGGGCCCCGTCGACGGCCGTCAGCGACGCCTTGAAGGTCGGGGTGTTGCCCTCCCCCTGCTCCTTCGCGGTCCGCAGGACGGCGTCGATGCCCCAGTAGGAGGCGGAGACGAACGCCATCCGCTCGCGCTCCCGCTCGACGATCACGCGGGTCGCCACCGACTGCACCCGGCCCGCCGAGAGCTTCGGCATGACCTTCTTCCACAGCACGGGGCTGACCTCGTAGCCGTAGAGCCGGTCGAGGATGCGCCGGGTCTCCTGCGCGTCGACGAGGTCCTTGTCCAGGTCGCGCGGGTTCGCGGCGGCGGCCTGGATGGCCGACTCGGTGATCTCGTGGAACACCATGCG
>NZ_DASXJS010000132.1:0-55232 GCF_036497245.1 Actinomycetospora sp.
CTGGAAGATCGAGATGATCGAGGGTCGTCCGTGGTTCACCCCACCGCGCTGGACCGACCCGCAGCGAAGACCCGTCCCCGGCGGCGCGTCACTGCCCGCACCCCGACACGACGCCGCATGACCGGACCGCACGGCCGCGGGGCTCGGCCTGCCCACCGGACGGGGCCCGGGCGACGATCCTGGCCGTCGTGGTGCTGCTCGTGCTCCGCGTCAGGCGGGCGCGGCGTCGCCCTCGGCGTCCGCGTCGTCGGCCCGGGACTTCGCCTCCTCGGTCGCCCGCCGGATGGCCCAGACGGTCACCGCGGCGGCGAGCACCGCGAGCGGCACACCCATCGCGAGGCGGACCCAGCCCAACCAGGTGTCGGCGTAGGCGGAGTCGTAGAGCCAGCGCTGCACCACGAACCGCGCCCCGAAGACGATGACCCAGGCCAGGGTCGCGATGTCGTACCCACGGCGCAGGTAGGGCGAGTGGCGCCAGCCCTGCCCGTCGCCGTTGACCAGGTGCCACAGCGTCCCGACGAGGGGCCGGCGCACCACCATCGAGATCAGGAAGACACCGCCGTAGAGCAGGCTCGTCCAGATGCCGAGCAGGAAGAAGCCCTTGGCCTGCCCGGTACGCCACGCGATGAACGCGCACACCGCGACCCCGAACAGCCCCGAGAACGCTGGCTGCAGCTTCTCCCCGCGCACCAGACGCCACACGGCCACCGCGACGGCCGAGGCCACCGCGGCGATGATCGACGCGACGAGTGTGTGGAAGATCGCCTGGGCGATGACGAACACCACGACCGGAACCGCCGAGGAGATCAGCCCGGTGACCCCGCCCATCTGCTCGAGCAGCGTGGGGGCGCGTTCCTCGGCGGCGTCGGCTGACTCGTCCGCGTCGTCGTCGGCGTCCCGGGCGGCGTCCGACGCGTGGCGGCTGACCCGCCCGTCCCGGACCGGTGCGGTCCCGGACCGGTCGGCTCGGCCCCCCACCGGCGCCGTCGGGGGATCCGGGCGCACAGGCCGCGGGGCGACCGGTCGTCCCACCGCCCGGGCACCGGCCGGGTCCGTCTCGTCGGAGGCGGTGAAAGCCTCCGTGGGCGGTTCGTCCGGGCGCGCGTGGCGTGCGCCGCCGGCCTGGTGCCGGGGCTGACCGATCTCGGGGTGGCGGATTGTCGTGCTCCCCTCAGGGCGCTCGCTGGAGCTCGTAGTACGGGTTGTAGATGACCTTGCGGCCATCGCGGACGGCGACCCGACCACTGGCCCGCAGTGTCCGCCCCGGCTCGATGCCGGGGATGCGCCGCCGGCCCATCCACACCAGGGTGACACCGTCGGTCCCGTCGAAGAGTTCCGCCTCCAACGTCGCGACGGAGTCCCGCGGACAGATCTCGACCGACCGCAGCCGACCCTTCACGGTGATCGCCTCACCGGAGCCCGCGCAGTTGCTCGCCAGGTGACACCCGGAGCGCTCCGCCTCGGCAGAGAGATCCTCGGCGTCCAGATCGGACACGTCGGAGGTGAGCTTGCGGACCATCCGCGACACGAACCCCGAGCTCTTGCCCATCGTCCGCTCCTCATGCAGGACACCGCGGCCTCCGCGGTGCCGATCGGACCCTCCATCGGGTCCGACGCCAGCCTAACCCGTCAAGAACGCCCGGGTGAGGTCCCGGATTCCCCCTGGTTCGGCAGCATCATCGGGATGACGGGACCGTCCGGCGACGTGATCTGCCGGGGCCGGGTGGGCAGCGACTGGAACAGCGTTTCGCGGAAGGGCTCGGGCACGTCCTCGGGCACCTCGAGGGGCAGCAGCGAACGAACGGGCAGCGGGTCCTCGGAGCGCGCGACGACGGTGCCGCGGATCAACTCGCGCAGCATCCCGTGCAGGGTGAGGGCGTGCTCGGCCGGCCCGGTCGCGACGCCGCGCAGCAGCCAGCGCGGGCCCTCGACGGCGACCACGCGGGCCACCACCTCGCCGTTGCGGGCCACCAGCTCCTTGCCCCACTCGCCACGGTCGCGCCGGATCGTGGCGCCCTCGGCCTGGAGCTGGCTCGCCAGTTCCTCGATGAGCTCGGTCCACAGGCCGCCGGTGCGCGGGGCGGCGAAGGCGCTCACCGTCAGGCGGCCCTCGGGAACCATGGCGTGCACCGCGCGCAGCGGGCCGGTGGGGTCGGGCTCGCAGACGAGCTTCGCGTTCGGCGGCACGGGCAGCTGCACGGAGCCCAGGTCCAGGCGCAGCCGGCCGTCCCGGGGAGCGTCCTCGGAGTCCCACGGGCCGCGTTGCTGGTGGTGCTGGCGTCCCGCCGGGTCCGCCGACGGCGACACCTGCGAGATGCGGCCCTTGCGGTGCTTACCGCGCGCCGGATCGGTCACGACCACTCCACCTCAGAGCTCCTCTGTCGCCGGCCGGACCCGGCCGTCATCGTCGTCCTGTCCATCACGGTCCATCGCGGCATCAGCCGCGTGTGCCGGCTCCTCAATACCCTGCCCGTGACCGTTTCGTGACATCGAAGGGCTGAGATCACCCGTCCGGCTCCATCCTCCGGTGGAACCGAACCCGCCGGCGCCGCGTCCGGAGGCCGGGAGCTCGTCCACCACACGCACCGTCGGGAGCTCGACGCGCTGGATGACCAACTGGGCCACGCGGTCACCCCGCCGGAGGACCACCGGCCGCCGCGGGTCGTGGTTGACCAGGCAGACCTGGATCTCCCCGCGGTACCCGGCGTCGACCGTCCCGGGGGCGTTGAGCAGGCCGAGACCCTCGCGGGCGGCCAGTCCGGATCGCGGGCACACGAACGCGGCGTAGCCGCTCGGCAGGGCCACCGAGACCCCGGTCCCGACGAGGGCCCGCTCGCCCGGGGCGATCTCCACGTCGGTGCGGGTGCACAGATCGAGACCGGCGTCGTCGGGGTGTGCCCGCTCCGGCACGGGCAGCCCCGGGTCCAAGCGGACCAGGTCGACCTCCAGCACGGTGGGCCAGATTACCCGGGCATCACGACGGCCCCACCGGGGCCACCCGCTCCGGCCCACGTCAGCAGGGCCCTGGCCGCAGCCCCACAGGGCCCAGGCCGCGACCGCGGGACCGCGCGGAGCCGCCTACCCTGGGAACCGTGACGCGATCCCGTCCTTCCACGGCCCCGGCCCCGACCGCTCCCCCGCCCGGGCTCGAGCGTCTCGGCCTGCCCTGGTGGGCGTGGCCGCCGGGCCTGTTCGCGGGGGCGCTCGTGGGCCTCGAGGGCAACATGGGCCTTCCCGCCGTGCCCTTCTGGATCCCGTACGTCGTCGTCATGCCTCTCGCGGTCGCCGTGCTGTGGTGGCTCGGGCGTCTCCGCGTCGGCGTCGGGCCGGGTCCCGACGGCGAGCGCGAGCTGTGGGCGGGCCCCGCCCACATCCCGACCCGCTTCGTCGGGCGCACCGACGTCGTCCGCGGCGAGGACAAGCGGATGGCGCTGGGCCCGCAGCTCGACCCGGCCGCGCACGTCCTGCACCGGGGGTGGGTGGGGCCCGCCGTCCGGCTCGAGATCACGGACCCGGACGACCCCACGCCCTACTGGGTCGTGTCCACCCGCCGTCCCGATCGGCTGCTCGCGGCGATCCGCGGCGAGCAGTAGCAGCCCGGGACCGGACGGGTCCGGACACGCGAGAGGCCCGGACCGGGGAGCTCCCGGGCCGGGCCCGTCGTGTCGTCGTTCCGTGTCCTCGTTCGGCCCCGTCGTGTCGGACGCCTACCCGTGGACGGTGAGGTCAGGCCGCGCAGTCGCGGCAGATGAACGCGTTTCCGCGGGTCTCGGCCAGACGGCTGCGGTGGTGCACCAGGAAGCAGCTGCCGCAGGTGAACTCATCGGCCTGCTTCGGGAGCACCCGGACGGTCAGTTCCTCACCGGACAGGTCGGCGCCCGGGAGCTCGAAGCTCTCCGCGGTGTCGGTCTCGTCGACGTCGACAGCCGCGGACTGCGCCTCGTTGCGCCGTGCCTTGAGCTCCTCGAGGGAGTCCTCTCCGATCTCGTCGGACTCGTTGCGGCGCGGGGCGTCGTAGTCGGTCGCCATATGGTGTGTCCCACCCTCGTACGTGCGGTGTTGTCGTGCGGCTGCACAACGCGGGACGGCACCGGTTTGTGCCGGGGCCATCGAGTGACGCGGGTCTCATCGGCGCCGGGTGCTGACACCTGCCGCGCCGCGAGGCGGCGGAAGGGTAAACCACGGACCGCCGAAGTGCCTCACGGATCCGCTGGGCCGAAGGTGTGATGTCGGGCTCGTCGGCCGACACGGACCGGTTGCCGCCGACGATCCCGGTGCGGCGCCGTCGAGCGGGGGACCCCGCGCCTCTAGGGTGGGCTCCCGTGGCCGCCTCCCTTTCGCGGGCCGTCGGGTACCGGCGCCGGCACCTCCTGCCCATGGGCCTGCTGGTGCTCGTCCTCGCCATCGCCAGCCTCCTGACCTGGATCGTGGTGTTCGTGAACTCGACCGCCACCTCGGTCACCTCGTGCAACGCACCCGCGACCGGCGGCGGGACGGTGCAGTCGCGCAGCGCGCTGGACTCGACGCAGGCCGCGGCCCCCACGAACTCCTCGGTGCGGGTCCTCAACGGCGCCGGGCAGCGCGGATCGGCCCAGCTGGCCGCGGTGGAGCTCGGCGAGCTCGGCATGCCGGAGGCGGGCGAGCCCGACAACGACCCGCTCTACCCCGCCCAGGACCTCTCGTGCGTCGGCCAGATCCGGTACGGCCCGGACGGCGCCGGGGCCGCGCGCACCCTCTCGCTGGTGGTGCCGTGCGCGGAGCTGGTCGAGGACAGCCGCCAGGGCGCCTCGGTCGATCTCGCGCTCGGCAGCGACTTCCGGGACATCACCCCGAGCCAGGGGGCGCAGGACGCCCTCAAGGCACTCACCCGCGGCAACTCCACGGGGGGTGCCGTGCCCGGGACCGACGCGAGCGCGCTCTCCCAGCTGCGCGAGGTCGACTGCTCGGCCTAGGTGGCCTCCGGCCTCGTGAGCACCTTCCGGTGCTATGACACCGGAAAGTGCTCACAAGCCGGAGGCACCCAACGCGCGCAGCAGGTCGGCCAGCGCGGTCGCGATCCCCGGTCCGGCCGCGAAGACCGCCTCCGCGCCGAGGCCGTCGGGGTCGTCACCGCCGGCCGCGCGGGGCCGGCGCACCACCGCGCCCGCCTCCTCGGCGATCAGGGCCCCCGCGGCCCAGTCCCAGTGGTGCAGCCCGTGCTCGTAGTAGCCGTCGACCCAGCCCGCGGCGACCGAGCACAGGTCCAGCGAGGCACAGCCCTGACGGCGGATGTCGCCCACCTCACCCGCCACCCGGGCCACCAGCTCGGCCTGCCGCCGGCGGCGGGCCGGGTCGTAGGCGAGCCCGGTGGCGACGACGGCGAGGCCGGGACGCTCGAGCACGGAGACCCGCAGCGGCCTGCCGTCGAGCTGGGCTCCGTGGCCGGCGGCGGCGCTCCACACCCGCCCGGACACCGGTTCGATGACGGCCCCGGCCAGCGGCAGGCCGTCGACCTCGACCCCGAGCGAGACGGCGAACCAGGGCAGCCCGTGGGCGTAGTTCACGGTGCCGTCGATCGGGTCGACGATCCAGCGCACCTGGCCGGGGGCGGGCTCGGCGTCGGCGCCGCCCTCCTCCCCGAGCACCACGTCCCGGGGGCGCAGGACGCCCAGGCGCTCGCGGACCAGGGCCTCGCACTCCTGATCGCCCGCGGTCACCACGTCGGTGGCTGAGCTCTTCGTCGGCAGATCGGCCACCGAACTGCCGCCGATCACCCGGTCGCGTACCGCGAGGGCGAGCTCCGCCGCCTCCTGGGCCACCTCCACCGAGAGCTTCTCCAGCTCGCGGGCATCCACCTGATCGTTCACGGGTGTCATCGGACCACACGCGACTACGATTCCCCGCCAGTGCGAGAGGGGACCGAAGTGAACGACGCATGGCGGCTCGGGGTGGACGTCGGGGGCACCGGCGTCAAGGGGAACGTCGTCGACACGGGGACCGGTGACCTGGTCGCCGAACGGGTCCGGATCGACACTCCGCACCCGGCGACCCCGGAGGCGGTGGCGGACACCGTGGCCGCCGTGGTCGAGGCCCACGAGTGGGAGGGCGCGGTCGGCATCACACTGCCCTCGGTGGTCAAGGACGGCATCGCCCACACCGCGGCGAACATCGACCCGACCTGGCCGGGCACCGACGCGGCCACCCTGTTCGGGGAGCGGCTCGGGCGCAGAGCCGTCCACGTGCTCAACGACGCCGACGCCGCCGGGCTCGCCGAGATGCGGTTCGGCGCCGGACAGGGCCGCCGGGGGGTCGTCTGCATGCTGACGATCGGCACCGGGATCGGGAGCGCGGTCTTCCACGACGGCGTCCTGCTCCCGTCGACCGAGTTCGGCCACCTGCAGGTCAACGGGTACGACGCCGAGACCCGCGCCTCGGCGGCGGCCCGCGAGCGCGAGGACCTGAGCTGGGAGAAGTGGGCGAAGCGACTCTCGCGCTACCTGCAGGTCCTCGAGGACCTGATCTCGCCGGACCTGATCGTCCTGGGCGGCGGCGTGAGCAAGAAACCGCACAAGTGGGTGCCGTTGCTCGAGGCACGCACCGAGATCGTGCCCGCGCAGCTGCAGAACCAGGCCGGGATCGTCGGCGCCGCGATGGCCGCAGTGGAGGGAACCAGCCCCTGACCTGCACGTTCGCTGCCGCACCCGCCGTCTGGAAGATCCCCGCCGACGCGGCGCGACGGCCGGTCGGAGTGAGGTACGGGCGGCGGTCACCCGGCGTCGTTACAATGGTTGTCAGCCCAGGGCGGCACACCGCCGGATCCGGGTTCGCAGCGGTTCCCGACACGCCCCGTCGTGACTGCTCGTCCCAGGTCCGTCGATCCGGTGTCCGCCCCGCAGTCGTTCGTCGCGAAAGGTCGTACGTGGCAGCCGCAGATTCCGCTTCCCGCCGTCGCGCCACCACCGCCACGGCAGAGCAGCCCTCCGCGCTCGCCGTGGTGGCCGAGGAGGCGGATGCTCCCGTGGCCACCCCGGCGCGGGCGAAGTCCGGGACCAAGTCCCGGTCCACGAAGACCGGTGCGCCGGCCGCGGCGAAGCCCACGAAGAAGGCCCCCGCCAAGAAGGCGGGCGGTCAGGGCGACGCCGCAGGCGAGGGCGAGGCGGCTCCCGACGGTCCCGAGGGTGAGCCCGCGCTCGAGGAGGGTGCTCCCGCGGCCGAGGACCTGACCGACGAGGTCGAGGCGCTCGGGGCGGAGGTCGTCGAGGCGACCGACGTCGAGACCGAGGAGCCCACCGAGGAGGACAAGAAGTCCGGCGACTTCGTCTGGGACGAGGAGGAGTCCGAGGCGCTGCGCCAAGCGCGCAAGGACGCCGAGCTCACCGCCTCGGCCGACTCGGTCCGCGCCTACCTCAAGCAGATCGGCAAGGTGGCGCTGCTCAACGCCGAGGAGGAGGTCGAGCTCGCCAAGCGGATCGAGGCCGGCCTCTACGCGGCGGAGCGGCTGCGCAAGGTCGCCGAGGCCGAGCAGGAGCTCGCGACGCAGATGCGGCGCGACCTGCGGTGGATCGTCCGCGACGGCGAGCGCGCCAAGTCCCACCTGCTCGAGGCGAACCTCCGGCTGGTCGTCTCGCTGGCCAAGCGCTACACCGGCCGCGGCATGGCGTTCCTGGATCTGATCCAGGAAGGCAACCTCGGTCTGATCCGTGCGGTCGAGAAGTTCGACTACACCAAGGGCTACAAGTTCTCGACGTACGCGACGTGGTGGATCCGTCAGGCGATCACCCGCGCGATGGCCGACCAGGCCCGCACCATCCGCATCCCGGTGCACATGGTGGAGGTCATCAACAAGCTCGGCCGCATACAGCGTGAGCTGCTCCAGGACCTGGGTCGCGAGCCCACCCCGGAAGAGCTGGCCAAGGAAATGGACATCACCCCGGACAAGGTGCTGGAGATCCAGCAGTACGCCCGGGAGCCCATCTCGCTGGACCAGACCATCGGTGACGAGGGCGACTCGCAGCTCGGTGACTTCATCGAGGACAGCGAGGCCGTCGTGGCGGTCGACGCGGTGTCGTTCACGCTGCTGCAGGACCAGCTGCAGTCGGTCCTGGCGACGCTCTCCGAGCGCGAGGCCGGCGTCGTGCGCCTGCGTTTCGGCCTCACCGACGGCCAGCCGCGCACCCTCGACGAGATCGGCCAGGTCTACGGCGTGACGCGTGAGCGCATCCGCCAGATCGAGTCGAAGACGATGTCGAAGCTGCGCCACCCGTCGCGCTCGCAGGTGCTGCGCGACTACCTGGACTAGGTCCACCGACGACGAGCCGGCCCGGTCACCTCCACGAGGTGGCCGGGCCGGTCGTCGTTCCGGGCCCGGTGTCGGTCCCGGGGCGCAGCAGGGCGGCCGGCGCACCCGTCAGGGCGGCGCGGGCCCCGTCGTCGAGCTGCGCCCGCGGGTCCTCGTCGACCGCGTCGATGACCCGTTGCCCGGCCCGCCGCAGGCGGTCGCCCTCGTCGGCGACGACGGGGGGCTGACGAGTGCCGACCCGTTCGGCCGTTTCGTCCTACCCGAGCGGCGGACGGAGAGTGTCGGTGTGGCGTGCTTCACTCGATTGCTCGATCGGCCACGGACGCCAACCAGGGGGAATCGGTGTCGACCCTGCCACCGGAGGTCATTGCCCGCCTCCGACCCCACGTCATCAACCTCAACCAGGGCCGGCTGTCGTCCGGTGGCACGTACGCCACCAGTGACGCGGACATCCAGGAGATCTTCCGGACGCATCTGCCCGCCTGGCTGGAGACGGCCGCCTCGCCCTCGGTCGTCTTCTGGGCCCACGGCGGCCTCGTCGACGAATCGGAGGGCCTCGGGAGCGCCGCCGACCAGATCCCGTTCTGGCTCGACAACGGGGTCTATCCGATCTTCTTCGTGTGGGAGAGCGGACTGTTCGACACCCTCGGTCAGCTCCTCGGCCGGCACGAGGATGTCCGCGCGCTGTCCCGGGACTTCTGGGATCTGACGATCGATCCCCTGGTCGAGGCGACGGCACGGGCGTTGGGCGGGCCCAAGGTCTGGTCGGCGATGAAGACGAGCGCCGAGTACGCGTCGCGGGACGACGGTGGCGCGACGCGGACAGCCGTCCTGCTGAAGGAGCTGTGCGACTCCCGTCGCGATCTCGAGCTCCACGCCGTCGGGCACAGCGCGGGGGCGATCTTCCACCGCTATTTCCTCGCCCGGGCCCAGACGGTCGAGGTCCCGCCGTTCCGTTCGTTGTCATTGTTGGCCCCGGCGATCACCATCGAGACGTTCAAGGACGGATTGATCTCGCTGATCGGCGCGTACATCGAGTCGCTGACGATGTACACGATGCACCGGGAGTTCGAGCTCGACGACGTGTGCAGCGCAGGCGGCGTCGACTTCTACCACAAGTCGCTGCTGTACCTGATCAATCGCGCCCTCGAGCCGCAACCGGAGACACCGATTCTCGGACTCGAGGATTCGGTCAACGCCGATGCCGGGCTCAGCGAGCTGTTCCGTCCGGGAAGTGCCGAGCCGGCGAAGATCGTGTGGTCGGTGACCCCCGGCGAGTCGTCATCGACATCGCACGGCGGATTCGACAACGACCCCGACACGATGAACAGCCTGGTCCGCGCGATCCGGGGAGTGGCCCAGCCCTCGTCCCCCTACGTCGCGGCCACCCGCGCCGTGAGCACCGACCGTCGTCCACCGCTGCTCGTGGCGGGCAGCGCGTCGGCCCGGCCGGCCAAGCGCGCCCTCTGCATCGGCATCGACGCCTATCCGGCGCCGAACTCGCTGGGCGGTTGCGTCGCGGACGCACACGAGTGGGCGGAGGTCCTGCGGCAACGGGGCTTCGAGGTCGCGACGCTCGTCGACCAGCAGGCGACGCGTCAGCAGATGCTCGACGGGATCCGGAGGCTGGTCGCCGCCACCGGGCCGGGGGACATCGGAGTCCTCCAGTACTCCGGCCACGGCACCCAGGTCCCCGACGCGGACGGCGATGAGACCACCGACCACCTTGACGAGGCGATCGTCCCGATTGACTTCGGCGACGGCGCGTTCATCATCGACGACGACCTGCGGGCCGTCTTCTCGGCGGTCCCGGCGGGCGGCAATCTGACGTGCTTCATGGACTGCTGCTACTCCGAGAGCAACACACGGATGCTCCGCGTCGAGCGGCCCCGCGTGGAGACGGGTGCCGCCTCGGTCCGTTACCTGTCCCGCAGCGCCGACCGGGACCGCAGTCACCGTCAGTACCGGCGCACCCATCGGTCCCGGGTCACCGCGCGGCCGGCCACCGGAGCCGTCCCGATGACCAACGTATCTTTCTCGGCCTGCCGCGACTTTCAGGTCGCGCTCGAGAGTGACGGGCACGGCCACTTCACGACGGCGGCGACGCGGCTGCTGCGGGACCCCGACGCGTCCGCATGGACCAACGTCGAGTTCCTCCAACACATCCTCGGGACCATCGAGACGGGCCAGACCCCGACGCTCGAGCCCGCAGGCGACAGCCGACGCCTGCTGACGGCCTACGAACCGGCCGGCCTCCTGTAGAACGACGGCCAGTCCCGCTCACCTACCGCCGCGGCACGGCCGACTTGGCGGAGCTCCCGGAGCTCGCCCCCGGGTGAGCACGTTGACGAACGGCGGGACGGGCACAAGCACGAGGACCGCCCACACGATCTTCGCGGTGTCGCCGCGCTCACCGAACGTCTCGCCGCCACGACCGGGGCGTTCAACCTGCTGTGGGTCGCGGTCACCGTCCTGATGATCCTGCGGCCCGGCTCGACGACGGGGGTCTGACGACCCTCGTCGGGAGGGACGACGGCAGCCCGAACCCGGGGAGCACCGTCGCGTCGAAGCGGACCAGGGCGCCGATCCGGGGGCCGGTGAGCGTGAGCACGTAGAGCCCGGTCGCGGGACGGGTGCCGTCCGCTGCGCGCAGGTAGGCGCCGAAGGCGGGCTGGCCGTTGGCCCCGGTCGGGACGAGGTCGAACCGCCGGCCCGCGTCGAAGAGCGCGGCGAAGAAGCGCGCCACGACGCCGCGACCCTGGTACTCGAAGGGCAGCGGCGGCATCGAGGTCACGACGTGCTCGGTCAGGACGGCCACCAGCGCCTCGACGTCCGCGGCCTCCCACGCGCGGACGAAGGCGGCGACCACCGCGTCCTGCGCAGGCGACCCGGCCGGCTGCATCGGCTGCGCGGGCTCGTCGGCCGACCACCGCTCCCGCAGGCCGGCCCGCGCCCGCTTGAGGGCGCCCTTGACCGCCTCCACGCTGGTGCCGAGCATCCCGGCCACCTCGTCGGCGCGGAACGCGAGGACGTCGCGCAGGACGAGCACCGCGAGCTGGCGCGGCGGCAGCGTCTGCAGGGCGGTCACGAAGGCCAGCGAGATCGCCTCGCGCTGCTCGAACCTGGCCTCCGGCCCGGGCGGCCGGTCCAGCGCACCGTCGAGCAGGGCGTCCGGGAACGGCTCGAGCCACGTGACCTCGCCGAGCCGGGTCGGCTCAGGGGGCTCCACGCCGGGGATGTCCCATCCCGCGACCGGGCGGCGCGCGGCCGCCCGGCGTGCGTTGAGGCACCGGTTCGTGGCGATCCGGTAGAGCCAGGTGCGCATCGACGCCCGACCCTCGAAGCCGCCGAAGCCCTGCCAGGCGGCGAGCAGCGTGTCCTGGAGGACGTCCTCGGCCTCCTGGAAGGACCCGAGCATCCGGTAGCAGTGCACCCGCAGTTCCCGCCGGTGGGGCTCGACCAGCTCCTCGAACGCGGCACCCTCGCCGCGCCGCGCACGGGCCATCAGGTCGCCGCCGTCCACCGTCACCTCACCGCCTTCCATCGGGCACCTCCGTCAGGTACGGACACCGGGGCCGGGGCGGACGGGGCGCTCGGCGCGCGGCGACCCCTTCGGTGCGGCCACGGTGTCGATCCCGGTGACCGCACCACACCGGCACCAGGAGGACCACCATGGGAAAGATCGTCATCAGCGAGAACGTCACGCTCGACGGAGTCGTGCAGGATCCGATGGGCGACGAGGGCTCCGAGGGCGGCGGCTGGTTCCTGCGCTCGAGCGAGGCGGACCGCGGGGAGTGGGCCGAGCTCGAGCGCAAGGAGGCGCTCGAGGCCGAGGCCCTGCTGCTCGGCCGACGCAGCGACGAGTGGTTCGCGACGCGGTGGCTCACGCGCAGCGGCGAGTGGGCGGACCGCCTGAACGGGATGCCCAAGTACGTCGTGTCGGCGACGCTCGACACGCCGCGGTGGAGCAACGCGACGGTGCTCCGCGGCGAGGTCGTCGAGGAGGTCTCGGCGCTGAAGCAGCGGGTCGAGGGCGAGATCGTCGTCTACGCCAGCAGCCGGCTCGTGCCCACGCTGCTCGAGCACGACCTCGTCGACGAACTGCGGCTCACCGTGCACCCGGTGCTGCTCGGGACGGGCCGGCGTCTCCTCGGAGAGGCCGGCGGGGTGATACCGCTGCGCCTCGTCGACACCCGGCTCGTCGGCGAGGGCCTGGTCCTGCTCACCTACCGCCGCGGGACCGCGGGCCCGGCGGGGCTCTCCTAGAGCTCGCCGCCGATGTCGCCACCGGGTCCGGCGTATACCCGGACGCCCGGATGGGCAACTCTCCCTACGCGTCGGGACGCACGAGGGTGAGGAGGGCCGGGTGGCCCAGGACGACCAGCTCATCGCCGGGCGTTATCGACTCTCCACGCAGGTCGGCAGCGGGGCGATGGGCGTGGTGTGGCGGGCCGAGGACGAGACCCTGCGACGCACGGTCGCCCTCAAGCAGGTCCTCCTCCCCAGCGGGGTCGACGACCCGACCCGCGAACGGGCCTACCGCCGGGTGATGCGCGAAGGTCGGCTGTTCGCGCGGCTGCACCACCCGAACGCGATCGCGGTGTTCGACGTCGTCGACCACGACAGCGAGCCCTGGCTGGTGATGGAGTACCTGCCGTCCCAGAGCCTGTCGGAGGCGGTCACCGCCCACGGGGTGCTGTCCCCGGCGGTGGCGGCCAGCGTCGGGCACCAGGTCGCTGCGGCGCTCGCCGCCGCCCACGAGGCCGGCATCGTCCACCGCGACGTCAAGCCGGGCAACGTCCTGCTCGGTCACGCCAACGTGGTCAAGGTGACCGACTTCGGCATCTCCCGCGCCGTCGACGAGGCCACGATCACCTCCGGGGGGATGATGGCCGGCACCCCGGCCTACCTCGCCCCGGAGGTCGCCCGCGGCGCCGAGGCCGACTTCCGGTCCGACGTCTACTCGCTGGGATCCACGATCTACGCGGCCGTGGAGGGCGAGCCGCCGTTCGGCCAGGGCGAGAACGCCCTCGCCCAGCTCCACCGCGTCGCGACGGGCGAGTACACCCCGCCCCGCCACGGCGGGGCCCTCACGCCCCTGCTCGAGCGCCTGCTCGCGGGCGACCCGGCGCGCCGTCCGGAGATGCACCAGGTGCGCGACGAGCTCGGACGGCTCGCCGCCGTGGACGCCGAGACCGACGAGTGGCCCGAGGCGCGACGCGAGCCGACGGGTCCGACGCTGCCGGTCACGCCGCCGCCGCTCGTTGCCTCGCCGTCGAGGGACGGCTCCGGGCAGGGTGGCCCCGGTGCGACCCCCGTCCGGGAGGCGGGCCGGGTCGCCCTCGCCACGGCGAGCCCGTCGGGGCCGCCCACCCGCACCCCGCCGACGGCCCAGGCCGCGAGGGAGCGGACCCCCTCCGCCTCCGACACCGTCGTCGGCCGGTTCGACGACGAGGACGGGCCCGACGACGGGGCGCGCCGGCGCCGGCGCCGGCGACGTCGGCTCGGGATCGGTCTCGCGGTCCTCCTGCTCGGGGCCGCCGTCGCGGTCGCCCTCGTCCTGGGGCGGACGGGCGGCGACGGCGCCACCATCGGCGCGACCGGTCCCGCCCCGACGACCGCGGGCGAACCCGGCTCGACCGGGAGCGACCAGGCCTCCGGTGACGGTTCCGGCACCGGCACCGGCACCGGCACCGCGGCGCCGGCGCCGGGCACCCCCGACCAGATCGAGCAGCAGCAGGCGATCATCGACTACTACGCGCGGATCCCGTCGGATCTGCCGGACGGCTGGGAGCGCCTCACCCCCGGGTACCAGCAGAACACCGCGGGCGGCTTCGCCGGCTACTCCGGCTTCTGGGGCACCGTGCAACAGGTCACCGTGCGCGGGGTGTCGCCGGGCGCGGACGACACGGTCGACGCCACCGTCACCTACGTCCACGACGGGGGGCGTAGCAGCGAGGAGCGGACTCTCTTCCGGCTGGTGCGTCAGGACGGGATCTGGAAGATCGACGGGAGCCAGGTCCTCACGAGCCGGTGAGCGGAACGGTCCGCCCCTGGGGGCCGCCCACGGTCGTCGCTACCGTGGTGGGCGTGGACGACTTCCTGGGGCCCGGTGCCCGAAGCGAGCGGGTCCGGCCCGAGGAGCGCCGCCGGTACCAGTTCGGGCTCGGCTTCAACGTCGTCGCCGGGATCATCTGGCTGGTCATGTACATCGCGACCGGGGCCTGGTATTTCGCGGTGCTCCTGGCGGTGTGCGCGGTGATTGCGGGCGTGTCCGGCTACGCGCTGATGGCCCTGCGCTCCGGGTCGAGCGGCTAGGTCCTCGAGCGGCCAGGTCCTCGAGCGGCCAGGTCCGGGGCCGGGGCGTCCTGCTCGCCTGCGATGCTGTCGACCATGTCCCAGCACCCCGACGCCGACGAGCTGCCCGGTCCCGATCCCGCCACCGTCCACGAGCGGTCGGTCGCCGTCATCCGCGCCATGGACGGCGGTGACCTCGACGCCGTCGCGGGCCTGCTGGGCGAGCTCGGGGGACCCGAGGAGTTCGCGGCGCAGGTGGTGAGCCTGGCCAGCCTGGCGCGGCTGCTGCTCGACCAGGTACCCCAGACCGGCCCGGAGAACGACGAGGCACGTTCCGCCGTGCTCGACGAGCTCGCCCGCGTGCTCGTGGCCGCCGAGACGCCGAGACGCCGTGACGCCGTGACGCCGTGACCGCGTGACCACCGCGACCCCGCCGCCGGGCACGCGGTCGTCGTCGTAGGCGAAGATCGGAGGGTGAGCGCAGCAGACGTCCTGACCCCCGGCAGTCCCGCGACGGCCGAGGACGCCGCCCTCGCCCGCGAGCTGGCCGCGGCGACGGGCGAGCTGCTGCTGGAGCTGCGGGACCGGACCCCGCCCGGCCGCGACCGCGAGTACGCAGGCGACGCCGACGCGCACGCCTACCTGGCCCGCGAGCTCGCTCGGCGCCGTCCCGACGACGCGGTGCTCTCCGAGGAGGGCTCGCTCGACCCGAGGACGTGGCACGGGGCGCACCGGCTCTGGATCGTCGACCCCCTCGACGGCTCGAGCGGCTTCGGCCGGGGCACCGAGGAGTGGGGCGTGCACGTCGCGCTCGTGGTCGACGGGCGCCTGGCGGCGGGCGCGGTCTCGGTGCCGGGGATGGACGCACTGGTGGACTCCGGGACGGTCGAGCCGATCCCGGACGACCCGCTGCCCGCCGATGGTTCTCTCGCCGTGACGGTGAGCCGGTCGCGCCCGCCGATCGAGCTCCGGGCGGTCGAGCGGGCGTTCGCGGTCCGGCTGGTCCGGCGGTCCGCGGCGGGCGTGAAGACGCTCGCCGTCCTGGACGGCGAGGCCGACGTGTACCTGCACTCGGGGGGCCAGTACGAGTGGGACAACGCGGCGCCGATGGCGGTCGCGATGGCCGCGGGGCTGCGGGCGACCCGGATCGACGGCACCGAGGTGCCGTACGGGCAGGACGACCCGTACTCCCCCGACCTGCTCATCGCCCGCCCGACGGTGCACGCCGCCGTCCTCGAGGCTCTCCGGGGCTGAGGCTCTCCGGGGCTGAAGCTCTCCGGGGCTGAAGCTCTCCGGGGCTGAGGGCCCGGCCGGGACCGGTCAGGGACGCCGGACCGACACCAGCTCCTCGAGGACCTCGATGACCTCGTCGGCGTCCGCGATCCGGCGCAGGCCGTCGTCGTCGGGATCCTCGTCGTCGTCGACCAGCACACCGACGTCGCTCGGGGCGAGCCCGGCCAGCGACTCCGGATCGACGTCGATCACCAGGGCGACCCCGCCGACCTCGCGACGCAGCGCGGGCACCTCGCCGGGGCCGCAGGTCCGCAGTCCGCCCTTGGCGCCGGAGAGGAACATCAGCTCGGAGACCTCCTCGCCCGGGCGCCGGGAGACGATGGCGACCGTCGTGCCCGGGAGCGCGAGCAGCACGTTGAGCGCCTCGGACGACTGCTGCACGGCGCGGTCGTCGCCGTCGGGCGAGAGGGCGCCGTCGAAGCCGCAGGCGACCAGCAGGGTCGGCGCCTCCCCGAGCGACGCCATGTCCGCGAGCAGCTCCTCGAGATCGGTCTCCACGCCGCCTCCTGACCTCTGATCGACTGCGGCGGACGCTGCCACGGGTGGGCCGCCGTGACCAAGATCCCCAGCTTGCATGCAGGGTCTGCCCGCCGTCATCGGGGTACGCCGCACACATGACCGCTTCCCCGTCCCCCACGCTCCCCACCGGCCTGTGCCTCGGCGGCAACGTCTTCGGCTGGACCGCCGACGAGACCGCCTCCTTCGCACTGCTCGACGCGTTCGTCGACGCGGGCGGACGCATGATCGACACCGCGGACAGCTACATGGCCCGGGCCGAGGGGCTCTCCGGCGGCGAGTCCGAGTCGGTGATCGGCCGCTGGCTGGCGCGGCGGGGCCGCCGCGACGACGTCGTGATCGCGACGAAGGTCGGGTCGTGGGCCGAGCACAAGGGCCTCGGCCCCGACAACATCCGCGCGGCGTGCGACGACTCGCTGCGCCGCCTGCAGACCGACCACATCGATCTCTACTACGCCCACCGCGACGACCCCGACACCCCGCAGGAGGACTACCTCGGCGCCTTCGACGAGCTCGTGCGCGCCGGGAAGGTCCGCGCGATCGGGGCGTCGAACTTCGACGCCGACCGGCTGGCGAGCGCGCTGGAGCTCGCCGACAAGCACGACCTCGCGCGCTTCGCCGCCGTGCAGCCGCACTACAACCTCGTGGAGCACGACTACGAGGGCGAGCAGGCGTCACTGGTCGGCCGGGAGGGCCTGGTCTGCTACCCGTACTTCGGGCTCGCGAAGGGCTTCCTCACGGGCAAGTACCGCCCGTCCGGTGGCGAGGTCGACACAGGCGCGGCCACGGGCACGATGGCGAACGCCCGCGCCGAGGGCGCCCGCAGCTACCTCGACGAGCGCGGGGTGGCGCTGCTCGGGGTGCTCGACGAGATCGCCGCGGCGCACCGGGTGCCGGTGGCCGCGGTGTCCCTGGCGTGGCTGGCCGCGCAGCCGACGGTGGCCGCGCCCATCGCGTCCGCCCGCACCCTCGACCAGCTGGCCGAGATCCTCCCGGCCGCGCAGCTGACGCTGAGCGACGCCGAGCTGGGTGCCCTGACCCGCGCGAGGGACTAGTACTTCCACCGCCAGGCGGCGAGGACCTCCTCGGTCTCCAGCTCCTGGGCCCAGGCGGCGTCGGCGCGCCGCACGGCCTGGAACGCGCCGAGGAGCTCCTCGCCGATCGCCCCCGCGATCCGCGGGTTGGCGGCGAGCGCCTCCTCCTGCTCGGCCTGGCTCGCCGGGAGCCGCTCGATCCCGGCCGCGGCGCGCTGCTTCTTCTTCCAGGTACCCGGGTCCTCGCCCACCGGGGCGGGCGGAGCGAGGTTCTCCTCGACGCCCGCCGCGCCGGCCGTCAGCACGGACGCGAGGGCGAGGTAGGGGTTGGCGGACGCGTCGGAGACCTTGAGCTCGAGGTTCGCGTGGTCCTCGCCGAGCAGCGCGGACCCTGGGAGGTAGCGCAGCGGGGCCTCGCGGTTCTCGACGCCCCAGAACGCGAAGGCGCCGGCGAAGAAGCCGGGGCGGAGGCGGGCGAGCGACCCGACCGAGGGCGCCGTGACCGCGGCCAGCGCGGGCAGGTCACGCAGCAACCCGGCGATGTAGGCACCGCCCGCCGACCCGCGCGGGCCCTCCGGGCCGCCCGCGAGCAGGTTCTCGCCGTCGCGCCACAGCGAGGTGTGCACGTGCCAGCCGTTGCCCGCGCCCGCGAGGGTCGGCAGCGGCGCGAACGACACCCGCAGGCCGTGCGCCTCGGCGGCGGCGAGCACCGTCTGGCGGGCCAGCAGCTGCTGGTCGGCGGCGGTGACCGGGTCGGTCGCCGCGAGGGACATCTCGACCTGCGCCGGTCCGTACTCGGCGTGGACCTGCCCGAGGCGCAGGCCGTTGGCCTCGCAGTCGCGCATCACCGAGGCGACGAAGTCGTCGATCGGCAGCAGCGCGTGCGGGCTGTAGGCCGGGCCGGGGTGGGCGGGGACGAGCGCGTCGTCGTCCTGGTCCTGCGGCTGCTCGAAGACGCCGAACTCCATCTCGTAGCCGACCAGCGCCGAGTAGCCGTCGCCCGCGAGGCGCTCCACGACGCGCTCGAGCACCGAGCGCTGGTCGAACGCCCAGGGCCCGCCGTCGGCGGTGACCTGGCGCCCGGGGGCCCACGCGAACGCGGGCTGGCCGGCGAGCCGGGTCACGCGGTCGAGCTGCGGGACGAGCCGGACGTCGCCGGAGGGCGTCTGCAGGCCGGGAGCGGCGAACGTGATGGCGTCGTTGGTGTCGAAGACCGCGAACAGCGTGGTCACCCCGACCCCGGTGGCCGCGACCTGCGGCAGCGTCGCGACCGGGACGGTGCGCGAGCGCGGGATGCCGTTGTTGTCCGCCCACGCGACGATCACGCCGGCCACCCCGTCGGCCGCCAGCGCGGCCGCCAGTTCCCGCCCCCGCTCGCGAGCCTCGTCGTTCCCAGCGGTCACGGTCCCCCACCTCTCGTCGGCACGACATCTCCACGGCACGACATTCGCGGTCAGGCTAGTCAGCACCGCGGGCGGCGGGCGACTCCCGGCGCAGCGCCACGCCGCCGACGACCGCCGCGATCCCGACCGCCTCCAGCGGTGCGGGAACCTGGGCGAGCCCGACGAGACCGACGAGGGTCGCCGTCAGCGGCAGCAGCGCCAGCAGCAGCGCGAAGCGGGCCCGCCCGACCCGGCGCAGCACCACCTGGTCGAGCACGTAGGGCACCACCGACGAGAGCACTCCGAGCGTCAGCGCGGAACCGAGCAGCCAGGGTGAGGCGGCGATCGGGCCGACGGTGAGCGCGAGGGGCGAGAGCACCACCGTCGCCACGACGAACCCGACCGCGAGCCCGTCGATCCCCTCGCCCGCGGAGCCCGCCGCACGCGCGACCCGGGTGCCGAGCACGATGTAACCGGCCCAGGCCAGCGCGGCCGCCAGCGCGAAGGCGACGCCGACGGGCGATCCCTCCAGCCGGACATCGGCGATCAGGCCGACCCCGACGACGACGAGTCCCAGCGCCAGCCAGTCCCGCCTGCCGCGCGAGCCCAGCGCGGCGACGAGCACCGGCCCGGCGAACTCGATCGCGACCGCCGTGCCGAGTGGCAGACGGGCGATCGCCTCGTAGAAGACGATGTTCATCCCGGCGGTCACCAGACCGAACGCGCCCGCCAGGGCCACCCGCCGTCCGGACCAACGCCGACGCGGCCGTCCGGACCACGCCGCGGCGTGCCGCCAGACCGCGAGCACCGCGGCCGCGCCCGCGAGCCGTAACCAGGCGACACCGGCCGGTGACGCCTTGTCGAACAGGCCCACGGCGAGCGCCGCGCCCACGTACATCGAGGCCCCGCCGATCACGAACAGTAAGGGCGCCGGAAGACCACTCGTCGCGGAAGATCGACTCACCATCGTGTGATTCCCCGCCGTACCCGATAACAACGGTCGCTGAACGGCGATAAGCGGTATGTGACCGACGACGAAGCACCGCGTGAACACGAGCGGTCGTCGTCCGGTTCTGACACAGTGGAGGGGCGACGGTCACTCGGCCGAAGCCTGCGGGACCGGTTCCCCCACCGGTTCCCGAACGGAGGGAGATGACGATGCCCGGAACCCTGACCCGGCCAGAACTCACCGCCTCGGACCGATGCGACCGTTGCGGTGCAGCGGCCTTGGTTCGCGCGATCCTGCCCTCCGGCGGAGAGCTGCTCTTCTGCGGGCATCACGCCCGAGCCCACGAGGCGAAGCTGAAGGAGCTCTCCATCGACGTGCAGGCCGGCGAGGCTGTGTGACACCGCGCTGACCAGCGGCGACGACCTCGCCGCTCGAAGCCCTGATACGACGGCGGGCGGGGACCACCACGGTCCCCGCCCGCCGTCGTCGTGTGTGGGGGTCCGGCGCCGCGCACGGCCGGGATCTCCGGCAGCCGGGCCGGACGGACGACGGTGACACGCCCGGGTCGCCGCGGCGACGTGCCCGGTCGGGTGGTCCGTGCGCTCATCGCGCGTCGCGCCGGGGCCGGGAATCCGGCCCGGCGGCACCCGCCACGACGGCGACGGTGTGTGACAGCGCTGTGTCGCCCATGACGACCACGTATCGCAGCGTGATCGACACCGGCTGTGTTCGGCAAGATCGGGTGTGACGTCGCACACACGACCACGATGCGTCGGAACCGCGATCAGCGCCACGACCGCAGGGTCGTGATGCGCTCCTCGATCTGTTCGGCCGTCGCGACCGGGGTCGCCGGGCCACCGCAGGCCTTGCGGAGATCCCCGTGGATCGCGCCGTGCGGGGCGCCGGTGCGGTGATGGTGGGCGGCCACGAGGGTGTTCAGTTCGCGGCGCAACTCCTTGAGCTTTTCGGCCGCGCCGGGCTTGGACCGGGTGGGCGGCGGCACCGGCGTCGGATCGGACGAAA
Organism: Actinomycetospora sp.; assembly: GCF_036497245.1. Lineage (GTDB taxonomy): Bacteria > Actinomycetota > Actinomycetes > Mycobacteriales > Pseudonocardiaceae > Actinomycetospora. Next base: position 20,773 of record NZ_DASXJS010000132.1, read on the forward strand.
CCTGCTTCCCCTGTTCGTCGAGCTGCTCGCTCTGGCGCTTCCGGAGCAGCGCGCGCACCTGGTCGGGGTCCAACAGGCCCGGAAGGCCCAGGTAGTCCTGCTCCTCCGCGCTGCCCGACCCGGCCGCGGTGCCGAACGAGGCGCCGTCGTAGATGAGCTGGTCGAGCTCCGCGTCCGCCGAGAGCGCCTCGAAGCTCTTCTCCTGCTCGCCCGGCTCGTCCTCGGTGCGGTTGGCCTGCTCGATCAGCTCGTCGTCCAGGCCCTCCTTCGGCCGGTGCGGCTCGCCGAGCACGTGATCGCGCTGCAGTTCCAGCTCGCTGGCCAGCCCCAGCAGCGTCGGGACCGAGGGCAGGAACACCGACGCCGTCTCCCCCGCCCGCCGGGACCGGACGAAGCGGCCGACGGCCTGGGCGAAGAACAGCGGCGTGGAGGCGCTCGTCGCGTACACCCCGACCGCGAGGCGCGGGACGTCGACGCCCTCGCTGACCATCCGGACCGCGACCAGCCACCGGGCGTTCGACTCCCCGAAGGCCGCGATCCGCGAGGAGGCCTTCGGGTCGTCGGAGAGCACGACGACGGGCTCCTCCCCCGCCACCCGCGCCAGGATCTTCGCGTACGCCTTCGCCGTGATGTGGTCGGTCGCGATGACCAGGCCGCCCGCATCGGCCATGCCGCCGGAGCGCAGCTGCGTCAGCCGGGTGTCCGCGGCCTGCAGGACCGCGGGCATCCAGTCACCCTTGGGGTCCAGGGCGGTCTTCCACGCCCGGGCGGTGTGCTCGGCCGTCAGCGGCTCGCCCAGCCGCGCCGTCATCTCGTCGCCGGCGCTGGTCCGCCAGCTCGCCTGCCCGGAGTAGGCGAGGAAGACCACGGGCCGCACGACGCCGTCGGCGAGCGCGTCGGCGTAGCCGTAGGAATGGTCGGCCCGCGAGCGCAGGGCCCCGGCGGAGTCGGGCTCGTAGGTGATGAACGGGATCGGGCTGTCGTCGGAGCGGAAGGGCGTCCCGGTGAGCGCCAGACGTCGCGTCGCCCCCGCGAACGCTTCGCGGGTGGCCTCGCCCCAGCTCTTGGCGTCCCCGGCGTGGTGGATCTCGTCGAAGATCACCAGGGTGCGGCGGCCCTCGGTGCGGTTCATGTGCAGCACCGGGTGCGCGGCCACCTGGGCGTAGGTCACCGCGACCCCGTGGAAGTCCGCCGACATCTTCCCGACCGAGTTGGAGTACTCGGGATCGATCGCGATCCCCGCGCGCGTGGCGGCCAGCGCCCACTGGTGCTTCAGGTGCTCGGTGGGACAGACGATCGTCACGGTGTCGACGCTGCGGTCACCGAGCAGTTCGGAGGCGACCTTGAGCGCGAAGGTCGTCTTCCCGGCGCCGGGCGTCGCGACGGCGAGGAAGTCCTTCGGCCGGTCGGCCAGGTAGCGGGTCAGCGCGCGGCGCTGCCACTGGCGCAGCGGCGGAGCCGGCGGTGGGGGGCCGCCGGCCTCCGTCGGGAGGCCGGGGTTCCTGCGGGGCGCGCGCGTGGTCATGACCCTCCGGGGCGGGACGTGGCCAGGGACATCCGGTGCCGGACGCCGGGCACCGGGCGGACCGCCGCGGCGGTCCGGGGAGCGGGTGGGGTGGACGAGGCGAGGTCAGGCCTCACTCGTCGTCGTCGCCACCGCCGCTGGGCATCTTCTCGAAGATCTCTTTGCAGGCCGGGCACACCGGCGACCCGGGCTTCGGCGACCGGGTGACCGGGAAGGTCTCCCCGCACAGCGCGACGACCATCGAGCCCATGACGGCGCTCTCGACCACCTTGTCCTTGCGGACGTAGTGGAAGACCTTCGGGTCGTCGTCGTTCGTGCGGTCCGTGCCCTCGGGGCGGACGTCGGGGAGCACCGCGGTCTGGCTCATGCCTCCATGATGCCCCACGGCGTCCGGTTCGGTGCGACCGCTCCGGAGATCGTCCTCAGCCGTCCGTGCCGGTGCGCGGCGGCGCCTGCTCCGTGCGCGGCGGTTCGTGGTCCGGGCCGTCCTGCTGCTCCTGGCGCGGCCCGTCGGTGCGGTGCGAGCGTGCGTCGAGGACCTCGGCGGCCTCGATGATCTGGGCCTCGCTCACCTCGGGCAGCGCCTTGCGGTCCGACCGGTACCGGTTGACCTTGCCCGCCTTCTGCGGGAGCCGGTCGTTGGCGATCAGCACCGCCACCCACGGCAGCGGGACCGAGAGCACGATGAACAGCACCGCCACCAGCGGCAGGTTGAACCAGATGCCGAACACCCCGGCCAGCAACAGGCAGGGGATGCGGCACGCCATGATGACGGAGTACCGCCGCTTGCGAGCGGCGAACTCCTCGTCGAACGAGACCTGCGCCTCGGTGATCAACACCGGGTCGTCCTCGTGACGCCGGTTCACGGCATCACCTCCCCACACCTCACTGTCCCACCGCGGGTGCCCATCGGCACGCCGGGCACACGCGCCGATCCACGACCTCCGGCGCGCGACGCCCCTTCGGGGCCGGGAGGTCCACCGGGGCGTCGTGCCCCGCAGCAGCCGCAGGCCGTTGCCACGGCAGGCGCCCCAAGGCCCCCGCCGAGCACGACGACCACGTCGCTCAACTGCTCGACGAGGCCGTGTTCCACGTCGAGGACCTGACCACCGGGCTCGACGCCTGGGCGTCGCCCGTCACGACGGCGGCGGCCTCGGCGAGCAGGGCGACGAGCGTCGCGTCGCGCTCCGCCGACCCCGAGGGCCCGGCCAGGGACGCCGCGCGGTGGAACGCGACGGCGAGATCGGGCAGGGCACGCAGTCCCGCGAGGCGGCCCGGCCTGCCGCGCAGGGGCACCCGCGTCCAGCGCGACCGCGCACGCGACGCCCGGCGGAGCAGGCGCGCGGCGAGGACGTCGTCGGGCCGGCGCGCGAGCACCTGCCGGGCGCACACCGCGACCAGCGCCCAGGAGGCCCGGGGGTCGTCGGTGGCGCTCGTCGCGAGGGCGGGGGCGAGCGGGAGCAGCGTCTGCCGGGCCTCGTCCGAGACCCGGTCGTTGATCTGCTGGGCGAGCACGGCGAGAGCCGGGAGGGCGCAGCGGGGCCGGTCGGTGAACGGTTCGCCCGCGATCACGGACACGCGCTCCATCAGGCACGACCCCGACGCCGGGTCGGCGTGACCGCCACGCTCCAGCCGCACGTCGTCCGCCACGCGGCCACCTCCGGAACGACCTCACCGAGAACGATCTCGTCGCCACCCCCCGGCGACGAACCGAGCGTAAGTGATCCGCGCGCTCCCGTCAGGCGGGAGTGTGCCGCGACCCCCTCACGCCCCGGACACCGCCGGGGCCACCGTCAGATCCACCGGCACCGTGACCACCTCACCGGCCCGGAGCACCTGCAGCCAGAGCCGGTGGGCACCGGGCTGCGGGAACACGTAGTCGAAGGAGATCTCGGGGCCGAAGCCGCGTCCGGGGAGCGCGCGCTGCATGTCGTGCGCGTGGGAGAACGACGCGGCGGCGTCGGTCGGATCCGGGACCCCGGCGCGTCCCGGACCCAGGACGAACAGGTGTCCCGCCATGCCGAGCCAGGCCGCGACATCGGTGACGGGACGTCCGCCGGCGGCCAGGGTCATGCGGATCCGCGCAGGACGCCCGACGACGGCGTCGTCCGCCGTCACCGTGGCCTCCATCCCGGAGACGGACCGCGGGCCGGGGCCGGCCGCCGCGGTCACGGCGGGTGGAGCGGTCACGGCGGGTGGAGCGGTCACGGCGGGCGGCCCCGGCACGTCGACGCCCGAGCGCACCACCTGGTGTCCACCGTCCTCGCGGGAGAACTCGGCGAACATGCCGTACCGACCGCCGGAGACAGGCGCGAAGCGGACCTGCCAGTGACCGGGTCCGGTCCGCACCGGGTGCAGGTGCGCCTCCGACCCGTCGACGCCGAGGACCGCGAGGTGGATGAAGGCCTCGTCGTGCACGGCGAGGTCGTCGACGGGCGCCCCGGAGGACCCGTCGGTGAGCCGGAGGTCCAGCACCGACCCCGCACCGCTCGGAACGGGCGGACCGGTGAGAGCGGTGGAGAGGACGACCGCCCCGGAGGTCATCGGGGCCGCGGCAGTCGTGCCGGTCGCTTCGTGCATCCCAGTCATCCCCGGCATCCCGGCCATCCCCGGCATCCCGGCCATCCCCGGCATCCCGGCCATCCCCGGCTCGTGGGCCATGCCGTCGGGACCGGGACCGGGGGCGGCAGCGACGGCGCCCGCGGACCCGCCCACGACGTACGCGGCCGGCGCCGCGCTCGTGCCGAGCGCGAACGCAGTGACCGCCGCGGTGGCGCCGACCACCGCGAGACCGCCGAGGACGGCGGCGCCCCACCGCCGGCGCCGGGCGGTGCGGGTCGTCGCCGCGACACCCGCGACGACCGCGAGCGCGACACCGATCCGCACCAGCCACACCCACGCGGGGGTGCCGGGGTCGACGTAGGTCATCGGGATGCGGGCCGGGGTCCCGCCGTCGTCGAGCACCAGGTCCCACCGACCGGGCCGGTCGATCGCCAGCGCCGCCTGGCCCGGGGTCCCCACGCGGCCCGGCCGGACCTCGGCGCTCGCGAGGGTGCCGCCCGGCGCCCCGACCGGCTCCGCCCGCACGCGGACCGGGACGCCGCCACCGGCCCCGAGTGCCTCGAGCGAGATCGACATCCGGCCCGATCCGCTCTGCGGCGGGACGACGGTGAGCGTGAGATCGCGATCCCCGAGCGACTGGGCCAGCCGGACCACGCCGGTCGCGGCGCTCTCGTGCGCGGACACCGGGCCCGCGACACCGAGCCCGAGCACGGCCACCAGCAGGAGGGTGAGCCCCACGGAACGTCCGGTCACGGTCGGCCAGACTACGGCCCATCTGTGCAGGTGATGAGATATGTGAGGAGCGCTCCTACATCCGGAGCAGGTACGTGTCCATGATCCAGCCCTTGCGCTCCCGGAGCTCCGTGCGCCTGCGCAGGATCTCGTCGCGGACGTCGCCGACCCGGCCGCTGATCAGGGCCTCGTCGGGGGTCCCGAGGTAGGCGCCCCAGTAGACGGTCGCGTCGTCGGGGGCGGCGTCGACGCCGTGGGAGTCCGCTCCGTCGAGCATGACGACGAGGTCGGCGCGGTCGGTCGGTGTCCCCGCGATCACCTGACGCGCCGGGGTGACGGCGACGGGACGACCGGTCCGCGTCATCGTCACCCGGTGCGCCGCGGTGAGCGCGGCCGGAGCGCTGATTCCGGGGACGACCGTCCAGGTGATCTCGACGTTCCCCCGCTCGACGATGCGCTCCACGGTGTCGACGGTGCCGTCGTAGATGCCCGGGTCGCCCCAGGCCAGCAGGGCGACGGACCCGCCGTCCGGGACCTCCGTGGCGATGAGCTCCTCGTAGAGCGCGAGCCGCTCGTCGCGCCACTGCTGCGTCGTCTGCAGGTAGTGGCCCTCCTCGGTGGTGCCGCGCTCGCGGTGCGCGTCCTGACGGCGGACGACCGTCGCCTGCGGCGCGAACCGCGCCGCGATGTCCGCCCGGGCGTCGGTCAGCTCGTCGGCCTTGCCCCGCTTGGCGAGCAGGAGCACGACGTCGACGGAGCCGAGGACGTCGACGGCGTCGAGGGTCAGGTGTCCCGGGGAGCCGGCGCCGATGCCGACGACGTGCACGCTGCGCATGGATACATCTCACCGCACCGGGGTGCCGGCGGGGCGCCCCGGGGCACGGGGGCGCTCAGGCCTTCGCGGCCTTGGCGGCTTTCTTCTGGGCCTGCTTGTGCTCACGCACCTCGGTGAGCGTCACCGGGTCGACGACGTCGGCGATGGAGCGCCGCGCGCCCTCGTCGCCGTAGGAGCCCGCGGCCTCGCGCCACCCGTCGAGCGCGAGCCCGCACTGCTTGCCGAGCAGCGCGGTGAAGATCTGCGCCTTCATCTTCCCCCACCCGGGGAGCGCGTTCAGGCGCTGGAACACGTCGCGTCCGTCGGCCGCGTCCGTCCAGATCCGGGTGACGTCGCCGTCGTAGTCGTCGACGATCACCCGGCACACGCTCTGCACCCGCTCGGCCATGGATTTCGGGTAGCGGTGCAGCGCGGGCGGGCCGGTGAACGCGGCGACCAGCTCGTCGTGGTCGTACCCGGCGATCTTCTCCGCGGTGATCTCCCCGATCCGCTCGGTGAGCAGGGAGGGGCCCGCGAACGCGCGCTCCATCGGGAACTGCTGGTCGAGCACCATGCCGATGAGCAGCGCGAGCGGGTTCTCGGACAGCACCTTGTCGGCGTCCGGGTCCTGGGCGAGGGTCAGCGGCGTCACGGGGGTCAGCCTACGACGGGGTCAGCCGCCGTCCAGGGGCTTGGTGAGGACCGCGAACCGCAGGTCGGGATCGCGGGGGTGACCGACGCCCGGCGCGCCGTAGGGGAACGGGCGCGACTCCCCGGTCCGCACGTACCCCCGGCGCTCGTACCAGGCGATGAGCTCGGCGCGCCGGTCGATGACGCACAGCTCCATCGTCGTCGCGCCGCCCGCCCGGGCCTGCTCCTCGGCGGCGGACTGCAGCGCCCGGCCGATCCCCGAGCCCTGGGTGTGGGGGCGGACCGCGAACATCCCGAACGACGCGGTGGGCTCCCCCGCCCGGTGGGTCACAGCGGCGCAGCCGTCGTGATCACCCGCGACGAGCACCGTGATGGCGGGGTCGGCGAGATCCGCGACGAGCAGCTCGCGGGTGGTCCGCGGCCCGTCGATGAGCTCCGCCTCGGTGGTCCACCCGTTCTGCCCGCCGTGGCCGCGATAGGCGGCGTGGATGAGCTCGAGCAGCGGGTCGGCGTCGTCGGCGACGGCCGTCCGGATCGTGAGCGGAGCCGTGGTCACGCCCTGATTGTGCGCGGCTGGAGAACGCACCGGAAGTGATCAACGACGCTCGCGGGAGAACCCGTTGTCGGCAGGTGATCGTGCCGAGCGCGACGTCTCACCCACCTCGCCCAGCATGATCGCGACCTCGTGAGCGACACGCGCAAGATGGCGCCGCGACGCGCTCACGAACTCCCGATCTTCCGATCGGTGATCCGATTCGCGGCAGGCGGCAGTCGCGACAGCAGCCTCGTCGGGACCACGCTCCGTCGCCGATCAGACGTCGGCCGCGGCCGACGTCTCCGACCTGTGCGGCTCCAGCTGGCCCAGCCCCCGGTCGACGTCGGCGGCCCTCCGCCCGATCACCGGGAGCCCGCGCCACCACAGCGAGATCCCGCGGCGCCGGATGGCGACCGCGACCCGCTGGGTGACGAACGGGTGCCGCACGAGAGCCCGGAGCAGGCTCCGCCTCGTCGCCGGCCGACGGGTACCGCGCATGGTGGCCACGAAAGCGGTGGTGGGCTCCCCCTGCTCGTCGTGACGCCGCAGCACGACCGTGGCGGACAGCGACTCGCCGGGCTCGGGGACCGTCATCCGGTACTCGCCGTCGACGGGGAAGAACGGCGAGACGTAGAAGTCCTTGTCGACGCGGGCGCGGCCGGCGTCGTCCACGTCGAGCAAGTAGTGGTGGCGCCCGCCGTAGGTGTTGTGAACCTCGGCGACGACGGCGGCGAGCGCTCCGGCGTCGTCGTGGCACCAGAACAGCGTGATCGGGTTGAAGACGTAGCCGAGCGTGCGCGGGTGGGCGAGCATCAGGACCCGCGCCGGCCGGGGCCGATCGTTCGCGGCGAGGAACGCGTCGAGGTTCGCGCGGATCGAACGGTCCGGGTGCCCGAGGTGGTCGGCCCCGCGGAACGCGACCAGCCGGCCGAACCGCGGCAGGTCGTCGAGGTCGACCAACCAGAGGTACATGCGGTGGGTGAACGCGTCGGCGAGGGTCTGCGAGCGGCGGTGCTCGACGAGCACGTCGTAGAGGGCGGAGCTCACGAGGTCACCACGCCACGCCCAACGACGCGGCCGCGGCCACCCCGGAGGCGCAGCCGTCCTCGTGGAAGCCCCACCCGTGGTACGCGCCGGCGTACGCGATACGGCCGTCGTTGAGCCCCGGCAGCAGCTTCTGGGCGGCGACCGACGCGGGCGTGTAGGCGGGGTGCTCGTAGTCCATCTTCGCGATCACCGTCGAGGGGTCCACCCGGTCGGTGGCGTTGAGGGTGACCACGTACGTCTCCGGTCCCGGCAAGCGCATGAGCCGAGTCATGTCGTAGCTGACGAGCACCCGGTCCTCACCGGGCACGAGCAGCAGGTTCCACGACGCGCGCGCGTCCGGGGCCGTGGGCAGCACCGAGGCGTCGGTGTGCAGCCACGTCTCGTTGGCCGAGTACCGGAACGCGCCGAGCACCTCGCGCTCCGCCGTCGTCGGCGAGGCCAGCAGCGACAGCGCGGTGGGGGCGTGGGTGGCGACGACGACCCGGTCGACCCGGTGCGCGACGTCGGCGTCGTCCCGGATCCCGATCCCGTCGGCGTCCCGGGTGACCGCGCGGACCGGCGTCGACACCTCGACGGCGGACAGGCCCTTCACCACCTGCTCCACGTAGCAGGCCGAGCCGCCGACCACCGTGCGCCACTGGTGCGAGCCGCCGACCGAGAGCATCCCGTGGTTGGCGAGGAACGCGAACAGGTAGCGCGCCGGGTACTGCATCGACAGCTCGGGGCCGGACGACCAGACCGCGGAGACCACCGGCACCGCGAAGGTGTCGATGAAGTACCGGGAGAACCGTCCGCGGCGGAGGAACTCGCCGAACGTGACGTCCTCGTCGAGGGCGGACCGGCCGGCCAGGACCCGCCGCGCCGCCCGGTGGAAGCGCAGGACCTCGGCGAGCATCCCGAGGTGGCGGGGGTTGGCGAGGTTGCGGCGCTGGGCGAACAGGCCCGCCGCACCGCGCGCTCCGGCGTACTCGAGCCCGGTCGACTCGTCGCGCACGCTCATCGACATCTCGGAGTCCTGCGTGGCGACGCCGAGCTCGGAGAAGAGACGGAGCAGGTTCGGGTAGGTCGCCGCGTTGTGGACGATGAACCCGGAGTCGACGCTCACCGAACCGAGATCATGGGTGTGCGCGTGCCCCCCGAGCCGGTCCTCGGCCTCGAAGAGGGTGACGTCGTGGTCGCGCTGCAGCACGTAGGCGGCGGTCAGGCCGGACACGCCGGCCCCGATCACGGCGACACGATCACGAGGCACGGGCTGCTCCAGCGGTCATCGGCTCACGGGGCTGAGGGGTGTCAACGGCTCAGGGGGACGGACAGGCCCTCGGGGGAGCCGGCCGCCATGGCCTTCGCGACCGCGTCGTCGAACGGTTCGAGTCCCAGCGCGGCCATCGTGAACCGCGCGACCAGCCCGTGCCACTCCCCCGCCCGCCGCAGCATCGCGTGCCCGTCGCCGTGGACCTCGAAGCGCGCGACGTGGTCGCTGATCCCCGCGACCTCGCGCGCGAACCACAGCGACGCCCGCGGGTCGGTCATCCGCTCGCGGTCGCCGTGCGCGACGAGCAGCGTCTGCCCGCGCAGGTGCTCGGTCGGCTCGTGCCTGCCGATCCACGGGGCGAGGGCCGCGACCCCGACGACGTTCGGGTCGCCACCCACCCGCAGCGCGGCCCGGGCGCCCATCGAGTGCCCGACCAGGACGACCCGCACGTCCGGGCCGTGGCGACGGCGGAGGTCGTCGAGGGCCCAGCGCGCGTCACGGACCGGGTCGGGGTTCGTGGACGGCCCATCGGCGTGCTCGGTTGCTCGGTCGGGGGCGTTCCAGCCGCGCACCCGGTAGCGCAGCAGGTCGGTCTCCACCCCACGGGACGAGCCGGTCCCATCCCCCGTCGCTGCGCTCGCCCCGGCCCGCGCGATCGCCTGCCCGAACGGCACCATCCGCACGTGGGAGAGCAGGAACCCGTCCGCGCCCTGCTGACCGTCGGGCCGGCCCCCGTGCAGGACGAGCACGGCGCCGGCCGACCCGTCCCCCTGCGGAGAGGCCGGTTCGAGGCGCGGGAGACCGAGCGGAGCGGAGCTCGACCGTCGGTGGAGCAGATTCACGCCCCCCATCCTGCGTCCGCGCCGGCCGGAGGCGCCGGGACCCGGTCGCCGGTGTCACCGGTATCACCCGGCGTCGTCCGGGGCCTGGGCGCCGGTGTAGAAGGCGATCGTGCGCCGGGCGCGGGCCAGGGCGTCGTCGGGCGCGATGCCCACCGCCTCGCTCGCCGTGCCCCAGTCGAACCCCGCCGCCGTGACGAACTCGCGGCCCTCCTCGGAGACCGACCACGCCACGAATTCTTCCGGTGACACCGCGACCCCGCTGCGCAGGTGCTCGGCGAGCCCGAGCAGCCCGAGGTCCCACCCGACGCCCACGGCGCCCGGGCCGTAGGTCCCCCAGAACTCCGGGTCGACCGGCGCGATGTGGTGCAGCGTGAACCGCGCCCCGACGCCGTCGGGGGTGATCCGCACCTCGATCCAGCTGACCTGCCCGCCGAACTCCCAGGTGGCGTCGAAGCCGTGCGGCGGGTCGCACGCGGTGATGGTGCCGCCGGCGTTGCCCTCGAGCTGGTAGTGCCCGCCCACCTCGAGCTCGCCGGAGAGTGGCAGGAACCAGCGCGGGACCCGCTCGGGGTCGGTGCACGCCGCCCAGAGGTCCGCGACGTCGGTCGGGTAGGTCCGCGCGATCGTGGCGACGGTCAGCTCCGGGCCGTCGGGCTCGCCCGGGCGCATGGCGACCTCACGTCGGGTCGCCTCGACCTCGCGGCGGATGTCCATCAGGGGGTCTCCTTGTCGTCGGTGGTGCGCCGCCCGCGCTTCCCGCGGGCGATCTCGGTGGCCAGGGCGTCGAGGTGCGGGGTCCAGAACCGGCGGAACCGGTCGAGCCAGTCGTCGAGGAGCTCGAACGGCTCAGCGCGCACCGCGTAGAGCCGCCGGGTGCCCTCCGGCCGGACGCTGACGAACCCGTGCTCGCGCAGGACCTTCAGGTGCTGGCTGACCGCGGGCTGGGTGATCCCGAACTCCTCCGCGACCGCCTCGCCGACGCGTCCCGCGGTGCGCTCGCCGTCGGCGAGCAGCTCGAGGATCCGGCGCCGGACCGGGTCCCCGAGGACGTCGAAGGCGTGCACGATGGTAAGTATCGACAGAGACTTATATAAGTGCAAGGACAAGCTCGGTGATCCGATGAACCGCGGATCACCCGTGCGCCGAACGCTGCCGCGACAGCCACCGCCCCGCCGAAGGGATTCCCATGAAGGCCGGAGACACCGCGCCCGACTTCTCGCTCGCCGACGACACCGGGGCCACCCGGACGCTGTCCGGGCTGCTCGCCGACGGCCCACTGGTGCTGTTCTTCTACCCCCTGGCCTCCTCCGGCGGCTGCACCCAGGAGAGCTGCCACTTCCGCGACCTCGCGTCGGAGTTCGCCGCCCTCGGCGCCCAGCGGGTCGGGATCAGCGCCGACTCGGTGGAGAAGCAGCACACGTTCTCGGAAAGCAATTCGTTCGACTACCCCCTGCTCTCGGACCCGGACGGCACCGTCGCGAAGCAGTTCGGCACACGCCGGGCCTGGCTGCCCATGGCACCGGTGAAGCGGAAGACGTTCGTGATCGACACCGACCGCACGGTGCTCGAGGTGATCACCGGCGAGATGCGCTTCGACGAGCACGCCGACTCGGCGCTGACGGTGCTCCGCAAGCGCGCCGAGGCCTGAGACCCCGCGACCTTCGCCCGTTCGGAGTTCCATCGGCGTACCGATCTTGACGTCGATTTCACCTCAGTTTTACCCTGAATGACCCATTCCTTCAGCGTCGAAGGAGCAGGTCATGGAGCCTTATCGGACCATCGTCGCGGGCGTGCACGACACCGAACGCGGCTTACGGGCCACTGATCGGGCGATCGAGGTCGCCGGCCACTGCCGGGCGATCCTGTACCTCGCCGCCGCGACGGGACCCTCGCACGCATCCCACCCGGAGAGCACCGGGTCCGACGGGGACGGGGGCGTCCGGATGGAACCCGCCTCGCCCGCGGTCCTGCAGCGACTCGTCGAGCGGGCCCACGAGCACGGTGTCACCGACGCACGGCCCCTGTCGCGGTCGGGTCGCCCCGTCGACGTCCTGGTGGACGTCGCGGACGACGTCGACGCCGGTCTCGTCGTCGTCGGCAGCCACGGGATCAACACCACGGCGGGACGGGTCTTCGGATCCGTCGCCGCCGACTCGGCGCGCCGCGCATCGAGCGACGTGCTGATCGTGCACACCACCGACGAGCGATGGCACCTGAGCCACGCGCGCCGACGACGTCTGGGCCCCACGACCGCCCCGTACCAACGGGTGCTGGTCGGGGTGCACGACAGCGTCCGCGACCCGCACAGCACGCAGCGGGTGGTGGAGGTCGGCGCCGAGATGGCCGCGATCTTCGATGCGGAGATCGTGCTCTCGTCGAGCTACGAGCCGGCCGACTCGCACGAGGTGGACCGGGCCGAGATGGACCTCGGGTCCGACGCGGCGTTCCAGCTGAGGGGTGCCAATCCCGTCGAGGCCGCCCTGCGGGACGCCACGAGGACGGCGATGGCCGTCGGCGCCAGGTCCCCGAGGACGGTGGCCCGCGCGCACACCCCTCCGGCGCGCGCTCTGGTCGAACAGGCCGGTCAGGTCGGTGCCGACCTGGTCGTCGTGGGCAGCCACGGGCTGCACGCCCGACGGCGACGGATGTTGGGAGCGGTCGCCGCCTCGGTCTTCCGTCACACGCCCGCCGACGTCCTCGTCGTCAACACCGAACGGCACCGCCGACCGTCCCCCTGAGTCGCACGGCGGCCGCCCCGGGGTCGTGCCGTCACGAGGGTGGGCGCCGAGCCCTCCTCCGCGCGGTCACCACTCCGGGGTGTGCGAGATCGAGTCGACCGCGATGCGCAGGACGAGCCGGGACCCGGCGGAGGCCCCGCCGAAGTTCGGGTAGGGCCGTCCCAGGTACTTCTGGGAGAGCGCCTCGATGTGCTCGGCACCGCCGTCGGTCGTCGCCTCCACCACGCGGCCCCGCACGCCCCAGTAGCGCGCCGCCTGGTCCGGGTCGACGACGTTGACGGCCACCCGCGGATCGCGGGCGACGTTGCGGGCCTTCTGCATCCCCTCGACGACGTTGATGACGACGTGCTCGCCGTCGGTGTCGACCCAGGTCTCGGTCAGCTGCGGCGAGCCGTCCGGCATGGCGGTGGCGACGAAGCACGGTGCGGGGCGGCGCAGCAGCGCCACCATCCCCTCGGGGAGCGGGACGGACACGGGGTTCCTCCTCAGGTGGCGCGGGCGGGCGCGGAGCCGGGCGGGAGCGGGAGGAACCCGCTGGTGCGCTCGACGTACTCGGCGTAGCCCGGGCGGTTCGACATCGACTTCTCGGTGAGCTCCTTGCCGGTCACCCCGATGAGCAGGTAGCTCATCAACGCCGGGCCGACGACCGTGATCAGGCCGGCCGGGTGCCCGACCGCGACGAGGAAGATCCCCCACCACACGCAGAAGTCCCCGAAATAGTTCGGGTGCCGCGTGTAGCGCCAGAGCCCCGAGTCGAGCACCGTCCCCTTGGTGGCGGGGTTCGCCTTGAAGCGGGCCAGCTGCGCGTCGCCCACCGACTCGAACACGAACCCGACCAGCCAGACCGCGGCGCCGAGCACGAGCACCGGCAGCACGACCGATGCCCGCACCATCGCCGCGATCACCGGCAGCACCACGACGATCATGACCCCGGCCTGCGGCAGATAGACCTTCCGCAGGACCGTCCCGGTGATCGCACCCGGTGCGTGCCCGTCGCCGAGCATCGCCGCGTAGCGCGGGTCCTCGCCCTTGCCGTGGTTGCGCCACCCGATGTAGATCGCCAGCCGCAGGCCCCAGACCACCGGGAGCGCCAGGGCGACGAGCCGCACCGTCGGGTTGCCAGTGCCCAGCACCCCGGAGGCCACGTACACCGCGACCGCGACGAGGACGAAGCCCAGACCCCAGGTGACGTCGACGATGCTGTGCTTGCCGACCACCCGGGCGATCACCAGCGTCACCGCGAAGGTCACGACGACGACGCCGACGGCGACCGCCAGCAGGATGCCTGCGGCCGCCCACGAGAAGTCGACGCTGTCGAAGCTCATGGCGCAGTGGTACCCGTCTTCGCGGCATCCCGCGCGGGCTCGAAGGAGACGCGCGTCGCCGGCATGCCGGACCGACCCGTCGTCGTGGGCCGGGTGAGCAGGATCTGGTCGACGCCCATCCGGTTCTCCTCGAACGCGAGCGCGCCGCCGACCAGGTAGAGCCGCCACATCCGGGCGCCCCGCACCCCGGCCAGCGCCACCGCGCGGTCCCAGTTCGCCTCCAGGGTGGCGAGCCACGCCCGGATCGTCGGGACGTAGTGCTCGCGCATGACGTGGACGTCGCGGACCTCGAGCCCCGCGCGCTGGAGGAGCGTCAGGGTGTCCCCGACCGGGCGCATGACCATGTCCGGGGTCACGTAGGTCTCGATGAACGCGCCGCCGCCCGGGTGGTCGGCGGGGCGGCGGGACATCTGCTGCACGAGGGCACGCCCGCCCGGGTGCAGCGCCCCGAACAGGGTGGCGGCGAACGTCGGGTAGTTCCCGTCGCCCACGTGCTCGCCCATCTCGATGCTGGAGACGGCGTCGAAGGTGCCGTACTCCTCGATGCCGGTGGCGATGTCGCGGTAGTCGACGAGATCGACCTGGACCTTGTCGGCCAGCCCCTCGGCGCGGATGCGCTGGTTGATGTGGTCGCGCTGCTCGGCGGCGATGGTCACCCCGCGGACGTGCGCGCCGAAGTGCTTCGCGGCGTGGATGGGGAGCGACCCCCAACCGCACCCGACGTCGAGGAGCTTCGAGCCCGGCCCGAGCCCGAGCTTGCGGCAGATCATGTCGAGCTTGGCGTCCTGGGCGGCGGCCAGGGTCTCCGGGGTGAGCTCCGCTGCGAGGTCGGCCCAGTACCCGGACGAGTAGGCCATGTTCTCGTCGAGGATCAGCTCGTAGAAGTCGTTGCCCGCGTCGTAGTGGTGGTGGATCACGGCTCGGTCGCGCAGCTTGGAGTGCAGGCGCGCGAACCGCGGGAGCTTGATGGCCTCGGGCGGCGGCGCCGGGCGCGGGCCGAGCAGACCCAGGCGCGCCGTGCTCCCGAGGAGGCCGGGCAGCTCGCCGAGCGTCGGCTTCCGGGGCTTCACGGCACCGTCGCGCACGAGGCCCCACATGGCGGCGAGGCCCTCGCCGAGGTCGCCGTCGACGTCGAGGTCCCCGGACACGTAGGCGTGGGCCAGGCCCATCTCTCCCGGCTGCCACAGCAGGCGGCGCAGCGCCCGCCGGTGGTTCAGGACGACGACGGGGGCGCCGGAGTCGGCGGGGGCGCCCGCCTCGCTGCCGTCCCAGGCGCGGATGCGTACGGGCAGCCGCCCGTCCACCTCCGGCGGTCGAGCTCCGCTCCGCGTCGCCTCCACGAACGCGCCGACCACGCGAGCCACCCGTGCCGCTGCCTGCCCCATGCCCTGTCCTCCCGAGTGTCAGCGATGCGGCATCGCTGACGCTGGACGTCAGCAACTCCGCATCCTCGCGGGCGTCGCCGCGCTCCTCACCCCGGATCATCGGCCCGCGCGGCGGATCGGTTCGCCGCCCGGAACGTGACGGCCGAGTGGGCACCCACGGCTCCCGGTCGAACCGTGGAGGTCCATTCGCCACGGTCCGGGTGGGGAACTACTCATGCGGGAGCGGCGAACCAGGGTCCATGATCCGGGGCATGTCCTCCCAGTACTCCGCGTCGGGCACCGGCGACGCCGCCGACTCCCCAGCGGGCCCGTCGCCCAGCGCCGCCCCCGCGCCGGAGCCGGAGCCAGGTTCCAGCGGGAGGGCGGGCGCGGGCGCCGTCGTCACGGCCTCCGACCATCCGGAACCGCGCGCCCACCCGCGCGTGCGGCGGATCGCGCAGGGCCACGACCGGCGTCCGCCGGGCCGCGCGATGCGGCTGTGGCGCAAGCTCGCGATCTGGCTGCTCTACCCCCGGCTCGACCGCGGCTTCGGGTACGGCTTCGCGATCGACCTGCTGTGGCCGGTGCTCATGGCCGTGGCGCGCTGGGACTTCCGCGGCGGGCGTCACGTGCCCGCGAAGGGCGGTGTCCTGCTCGCGGTGAACCACCTCTCGCACGTGGACCCGATCGTGCTCGTCTCCTACTGCATGGCGCAGGGGCGCGTGCCGCGGTTCCTCGCGATGTCCGAGCTCTGGGACATGAAGATCATCGGGTCGCCGCTGCGGGGTGGTCGGCACATCCCGGTGGATCGCCGCTCGTCCGGGATCGAGGCCTACCGCGCGGCCGTCGAGGGCGTGAAGCGCGGCGAGTGCATCGTCGTCTACCCCGAGGGCGGCTTCCCCGAGCACTCCGACGGCTGGCCCCGCAAGGCACACACCGGGGTGGCGCGGATGGCGCTCGCGACGGGGGCGCCCGTGATCCCGGTCGGTCAGTGGGGGTCGAACCACCTGCTGCCACCGACGGCGAAGGTGGGAACGCTGGTCCCGCGGGCGACGCTGCACGTGCTGGCGGGCGAGCCCGTCGACCTGGCGGACCTGGTCGGGAAGCAGGGGCGCCGCAGTGCCCTGCAGGAGGCCACCGACCGGATCATGGACCGGGTCACCGATCTGCTCGGTGAGGTGCGCGGTGAGGTGCCGCCTGCCGTGTAGGTGGGCGGAGCCCTCGTGAGCACTTTCCGGGGTCATGGCCCCGGAAAGTGCTCACGAGCGCGAAGCGCACCTACCTAGCCCTGGACCTGCTTCTGCATGTCCGTGACGACGGTCGGGTCGACCAGGGTGGTGGTGTCGCCCAGCTCCTCGCCCTCGGCGATGTTCTTCAGCAGCCGGCGCATGATCTTCCCGGAGCGTGTCTTCGGCAGGTCCCGGGCGAAGATCACCGTCGCCGGCCGGGCCAGCTTGCCGATCGACTGCGCCACCTGCTCGCGCAGCGCCTGCTCGAGCTCGTCGGTGCCCTCCTTGTCGCCCACCAGCGACACGAAGGCCACGATCGCCTGCCCGGTGTCCGGGTCCTTGCGCGAGGCCACCGCGGCCTCCGCGACGTCGGCGTGCTCGACGAGCGCGCTCTCCACCTCGAACGTCGAGAGCCGGTGGCCGGACACGTTGACGACGTCGTCGATCCGGCCCATCAGCATGATGTCGCCGTCCGCGTCGTACTTGGCGCCGTCGCCGGCGAAGTAGGCGTCGGAGTACTTCGACCAGTAGGTGTCGCGGAAGCGCTGGTCGTCCTTGTAGAGCCCGCGCATCATGCCCGGCCACGGGGCGGTGAGGACCAGGTTGCCGGTCTCCTCGACGCCGAGCTCCTTGCCCTCGTCGTCACGGACCTCCGGCTTCACACCCGGGAACGGCTGCTGGGCCATGCCGGGCTTGAGGGTGGTCATGCCGGGCAGCGGGGTGATGAGGATGTGCCCGGTCTCGGTCTGCCACCAGGTGTCCATGATCGGTGCCTTGCCCGCGCCGACGTGCTTGCGGTACCACTCCCACGCCTCGGGGTTGATCGGCTCACCGACGCTGCCGAGCATCGTGATCGAGGACAGGTCGCGGGACTGCGCGTACGACTCGCCCCACTTCATGTGCGACCGGATCGCGGTCGGCGAGGTGTAGAGGATCGAGACCCCGTACTTCTCGATGATCTTCCACCAGACGTCCTTGTCCGGGTAGCCCGGCGTGCCCTCGTAGAGCACCTGCGTCACGCCGTTGACCATCGGTCCGTAGACGATGTAGCTGTGCCCGGTGATCCAGCCGATGTCGGCGGCACACCAGTAGACCGAGTCGTCCTTGACGTCGAACACGAGGTTGTGGGTCGTGCCCGTGCCGACCAGGTAGCCCGCCGTCGTGTGCACGACGCCCTTGGGCTTGCCCGTGGAGCCCGAGGTGTAGAGCAGGAAGAGCAGGTCCTCGGCGTCCATCGGCTCGCAGGGGCAGCTCGCCGGGTCCCCGTCGACGTCGGCGATGAGCTCGTCGAGGTAGACGTCCCGGTCGCTCATCGGGATCTCGTTGCCGGAGCGGCGGACCACGACGACCTTCTCGATGCTGGTCGGGCCCGCGTCGAGTCCCTCGTCGGCGTTGGTCTTCTGTGCGGCGGTCTTGCCACCGCGCATCGCCTCGTCCTGGGTGATGAGGACCTTGGCCTCGAGGTCGTTGCAGCGCTCCGCGACCGCCTTGCCGCTGAAGCCGCCGAAGACCACGGTGTGCGGCGCGCCGAGCCGGGCGCACGCGAGCATCGCGACGACCGCCTCGGGGATCATCTGGGCGTAGATGCCGACGGGCACGCCCTTGCCCACCCCGAGCTTCTTGAGCCCGTTGGCGAACTTGACCACCTGCTCCTGCAGCTGCGCGTAGGTGACGTCACGCGTCTCCGACGAGTCGGGCCCGTCGTCCGGGACGACGTGGAGCGCGACCTTGTCGCCCTTGCCGTTCTCGACGTGGCGGTCGACGCAGTTGTAGCAGGCGTTCAGCTTCCCGCCGACGAACCACTTGGCGTACGGCAGGTTCCACTCGAGCACCGTGTCGTACGGCGTGAACCAGTCGATGCGCTGCGTGGCCTGCTCGCCCCAGAACTCCTCGAGGGCCTGCTCCTTCATTTCGGGGCGGGCGTTGGCGGTCTTCGCCAGCTCGGGGTCCGGGGGATACTGATGCCCCTGGTTCGCCGTCGTGCTGCCCTGCTCCGACATCCGCTGGCCTCCCGGTAGATCGACATGAGGACGTGCTGGCCGGCCCCCGAACGCCGCGCCGCACCAGGTGTGTGCACAGCGTCACGCGCCGACCTCGATGAGGCAACCCTGCCACGATGCCCGCGGCACGGTCCCCTCTCCTCGGAGGGTCTATGTCCCCGTCGTGACGGTGTGCCACACGTCATGAGCGACGACGCGGCCGGTGAACCGATCACCGGGAGTCTGTCCGAGACTGTTCGCGTGATCGCACCGACCCCGGCGACCGACGACGGCCCCGCCCTCGACGCCGCACTGCTGCCCGAGGTGGCGGGGCGCCTCGCCGACCCGCTGCGCCGCGCGGGGTTCACCGTCGACGGCCTGGCGGGCGCGCTGGGCTCCGAGGCGGGCGCGGCGCTCGACCGCGGGGAGCCGGAGCCGGCCGCCCGAGCCGTCGGCGGACAGGGCGCGCTCGCGACGCTGGTGCGGCTGTTCCTGCTCGGCGAGTCGCGTCCGGCCGACGACGTGGCCGCGGCGATCGACCCCGTCGGGCTCGACGAGGCGGTCGGGTCCGGGCTGCTCCACCCGGCCGACGGCGGCACCGTGGTCGCGGCGCTCGACCTCCGTCCGCACGCCGACGAGCACGGCTCCTGGTGGGTGCTCTCGGACCTCGAGGTCCGCGCGGACGGTCCGGACGACGGCAAGGGGCGCGAGCACGTGCTGGGGACGGGCGCAGCCTCGATGTCGCTCGCGGCCGCCACCGTGCGCCGTCCGGTCGGGACGCTGCTCGACCTCGGGGCGGGCTGCGGGGTGCAGACCCTGCACGCCTCCGGGCACGCGGCCACCCTCACCGCCACCGACGTGTCGGAGCGCGCCCTCGTCCTCGCCCGGGCGACGTTCGCGCTCGCGGGCGTGGACGTCGAGGTGCTCGCGGGACCGTGGTGGGAACCGGTCGCGGGGCGCCGGTTCGACCAGGTCGTCTGCAACCCACCCTTCGTGCCCGGCCCGCCGGAGGTCGAGCACGTCTACCGCGACGCGGGCCTGGGCGGGGACGGGGCGAGCGCGCTGCTGGTCTCGACGGTGCCCGCGTACCTCGCCGAGGACGGGGTCGGGCAGCTGCTCGCGTCCTGGCTGGTGACCCGCGCCGACGTCGAGGCCGCCCGGGCCGCGGGCGATCCGCACGACGGCTGGGACGCGCGGCCGCGCCGCTGGCTCACCGAGGCCGCGGCGGCCGCCGCGCCGGGCGGGCTGGACGCGTGGGTGGTGCAGCGCGACGTCGCCGACCCGACGCTGCACGTCGGGACGTGGCTGCGCGACGCGGGCGTCGACCCCGCCTCGCCCGCGGGCCGCACGCGCGCGGCACGGTGGCTCGACTTCCTCGCCGAGCACGACGTCGTCGGGATCGGCTTCGGGTTCGTGACCCTGCGCCGCACCGGGGTGGGTCGGGACGGCAGCGCTGTCCCGGGCACCGTCGTGTGCGAGGACATGCGCCAGGCCCACGGCGATCCGCTGGGCCCGGAGGTCGAGGCGTGGCTGGACCGGGTGGCCTGGCTGCGCGGGCGCGACCTGCTCGACGAGACGCTTCTCGTCCCGCCGACGACGGCGTTGGAGCGGGGCTACACCGCGGCCGATCCGGCCGATCCGGCCGACCACGAGGAACCCGAGGCCCCCGACGACGACGCGGTCGGCTGGCGGCGGATCGGCGGGACGCTCGTGCGCCTCGACGGGCCGCAGTGGCGCCACGACCTCGACGAGCTCGGCGAGGCGCTGCTCGCCGGGTGCCGGGGCCATCTCCCGCTCCGGGACCTCTGCGAGCTGCTCGCGCTCGCCCACGGGCGGGACCCCGACGAGCTCGCCGCCGCCGCGCTCCCCGTCATCCGGGAGCTCTTCCTGCACGGGATGGTGGTGCCGCGGTGAAGGCCGTCGTCGCGCGGGTGAGCCGGGCCTCGGTCTCGGTGGGCCCGGAGGTCGTCGGGGCGCTCGAGGGGCCGGGCCTGCTCGTCCTGCTCGGGGTGCACCGCGACGACCCGGCGCGGGTGGGGACGGCGGACGACCCGGTGCCGGTCATGGCGCGCAAGGTGCACGAGCTGCGGTTGTTCGGGCCGGGCGAGCGCAGCGACGGGAGATGCAAGGGCGAGCGCAGCGACGGGGGATCCAAGGGCGAGCGGAGCGACGGGGGAACTGACGGCGAGCGGAGCGACGGGGGCTCCACCGGCGAGCGGTCGTGCGCCGAGACCGGCGCGGGACTGCTCGTCGTGAGCCAGTTCACTCTCTACGGCGACACCCGGAAGGGACGACGACCGTCGTGGTCGGCGGCCGCCCCCGCCGAGGACGCGGAGCGACTGGTCGACGCGGTCGTCGCGACCCTGCGGGACCGCGGCGCGACGGTGGCGACGGGCGTGTTCGGCGCCGACATGGCGGTGGAGTCGGTCAACGACGGGCCGTTCACGGTGATCGTCGAGGTGTGACGCGGGTTGCTCGGGGATGGCCCGGAACATGCGTCAGCACCGTCACAAACGGTTATCCGCGTTGGCGCCCGGCGGTCGGGAACGATCGCGCCCCGCCGAGCGTTCGACCACATGACGCGGTGCGCCAGACCAGTGCCGCGCAGGGAGGATTCCATGACGGCGACACTCGCCCCGCAGCAGTCTCGCGACGCCGAGGCCGTCCTGCACGAGTCGACCCCCGACGTCGTCCCCGAGACTACTGCGCTCCAGACCGAGGCGGAGGCCCAGAGCGACCTCGACGCCCAGAGCCCGGCTGCCGACCTCGTGCGCGTCTACCTGAACGGTATCGGAAAGACGGCACTTCTGACGGCGGCCGACGAGGTCGAGCTCGCGAAGCGGATCGAGGCGGGCGTGTACGCGGCCCACCTGCTCGAGGACGACACTCTCGACGCGGACCGCGCGAGGGATCTCCGGGCGGTCACCCGCGACGGGCGACGGGCACGGGCACACCTGCTCGAGGCCAACTTGCGGCTCGTCGTCTCGCTGGCCAAGCGCTACACCGGCCGCGGGATGCCGCTGCTCGACCTCATCCAGGAGGGCAACCTCGGCCTCATCCGGGCGGTCGAGAAGTTCGACTACTCGAAGGGCTTCAAGTTCTCGACCTACGCGACGTGGTGGATCCGCCAGGCCATCACCCGCGGTATGGCCGACCAGGCCCGCACCATCCGCCTGCCCGTCCACCTGGTCGAGCAGGTCAACAAGCTGGCCCGCATCAAGCGTGACCTGCACCAGACCCTCGGCCGGGAGGCCACGAACGAGGAGCTGGCAGAGGAGTCGGGGCTCGGGGTCGACAAGGTGTCCGACCTGCTGGACCACAGCCGCGACCCGGTCAGCCTGGACATGCCCGTCGGTTCCGAGGAGGAGGCCCCGCTCGGGGACTTCATCGAGGACGCCGAGGCCACCGACGCCGAGTCGACGGTGATCTCCGGACTGCTCCACGACGACATGCGCCGGGTCATCGCCACGCTCGACGAGCGCGAGCAGAACGTCATCCGCCTGCGGTACGGGCTCGAGGACGGGCAGCCGCGCACGCTCGACCAGATCGGCAAGCGCTTCGGGCTCTCCCGCGAGCGTGTCCGCCAGATCGAGCGCGAGGTCATGTCGAAGCTGCGCGAGGGCGACCGCGCCCGCAAGCTCAAGGCGTACGCCGCGAGCTGACCGGCCGACGATCTCACGCGCTGCGACGGCCGCGGCCGAGCCGGGCCCCGACCGGGTCCCGGTCGGCCGTCCGGACCGCGACGATCCCCTCCCGCCATCACCGATCGTTGCGGAATCGATGCCGACGGGACCGGTCACGGCCGCCCGGCTGCGCGCTTGACCCCTCCGTTCGGGAGCGGCCATGCTTCCACCAGCACAGGCGGTGTGACGCCGGGCACGCCGGATCGGCGGTACCACCGGTGCATCCGGGATGTGGCGACCACGAGGGTCGTCGGCGACGAGGGACCGGGACGGCCGGGGGCCGGCCCGGTCTCTCGGCTTTTCCGGGTACCGGGTCAGCGGATCTCGCCCGTGAGCACCACCCGGCGCTGTTCCAGGTCGGCCGCGAGCGTCACCTCCAGCGGCGGATAGCGCAGCTCGCGGGTGCACGGGCCCGTCGAGGTCGTCGTCTGCAGCACCCGCACCGTCACCGCCTCCGCGGTCTGGTCGACGAGCTGCGCGGTCGCCTCGGTGCATCCGCCCGCGCGGCCGTAGACCCCGACAGTGCGCGGGCCCCGGGTCCACACGAGCGTCGGGAACCCCGGCGGCAGACCCGAGGCGTCGACCCGGGAGGCGTCGAGCGTCGTCGTGCCGTCGGGCGGGTCGGCGACCAGCGGATCGACCGGCACCGGCGGGGTGGAGGTGCCCCCCGGCGGTGCCCCGGTGGCGATCGTCGGCGGGGTGCTGGGACCGGCCGGGGGCGGCGGGGAGGTTCCCCCGCACCCGGCGAGCAGCAGGGCGGCGCCGAGCAGCGCCGACGGGAACAGCACGGTCATCCGGAGCGCAGGCATCGCCCGGAATTGTGGGGGGACTTCGTCGTCCCGACGACGAAATCCGCTCACATGGGCTATCCCCCGAGGCGCCGGGGCCCCGTGTCGCGCGGTCCGGGCGGCGGGCCGAGCACCGCGCGCATCGACGTCGGGTAGGCCCCCTGCTCGGCCGCGAGGATCGGGTCGAGCACCAGCGAGCGCAGCTCCGGGACGTGGTCGACGAGCTGGCCGACCCGCAGCAGCAGGTCCTCGAGGGCGCCGAGGTCCATCGGCCGGGTGCCGCGGTACCCGTCGAGCAACGGTGCGGCCCGCGGGGCCCGGACGAGCGTGTGGGCGTCCATCGTCGACATCGGGGTCGCGCAGTAGGCGCGGTCCCCGAGCAGTTCGGTGACCACCCCGGCGAGGCCGAACGACACCAGCGAGCCGAACGACGGGTCGTCCCGCAGCTCCACGACCACCGGCATGCCCGGCGGCACCTGGACCTGCACGTCGACCTCCGGCGAGCCGGAGAGCTGCGCGAGCTGGTGGTAGGCCGACGTGACGGCCTCGGGGTCCGAGAGCCCCAGGCGTACGCCCGCGAGGTCGCTGCGGTGGCGCCAGGTCCGCACCACCGTCTTCACCACGACCGACCCGCCGAGCTCCGCCGCGGCAGCCACGGCCTCCTGGGCGGACCCCGCCCGGCGGAAGGGCGCCACCTGGATCCCGACGCAGCGCAGCAGCGCGTCGGTCTGGGAATCGGTGAGCACCGTCGCCGTCTCCAGCGGCCCGAACCCCTCCACGTACGCCTGCGCGGCCGCGACGTCGCAGCCCTCGGGGACGACGAAGTCGCCGACCGGCCGCTCGAGCCACTGGGTGTAGCGGACCACTCGCGCGAGGGCGACGACCGCGCGCTCCGGCGACGGGTAGGACGGCACGCTGCCGCGGGCGGGGACGTCGGGCCCGCCGGCCTCGGGCTCCGAGGGCACCACGAGGTGCTCCGGCACCCCCGCCGAGGCGAGGAACGTCGTCGTCACCGGCTTGTCCGCGCCGGTGACGACCTCGGCGAGCGCGTCGGCGTGCGCGGCACCGTCGGTGGACACCGGCGGGGAGAACACGATGACCAGGGCGTCGCACCCGTCGTCCTCGAGCGCGCGCAGGGCCGCGTCGGCGAGCAGCGCCGGCTCGGCCATCGCCCCCACGTCGACCGCCGGGAACGCCAGGTGCATCCCGTGGGCGAGCGCGACGTCCGCGGCGAGTACCCCCAGCGCGCTGGAGTTGCCGACGATGCCGATGCGCGGCCCCCGCGGCAGGGGCTGGTTGGCGACCAGCAGCGCCACGTCGAACAGCTCGTCGACCGAGGCCACCCGGATCACGCCGGACTGGTCGAAGACCGCCGCCACCGAGGCCTCCTCGAGCGGCGAGGTCGACGCCGCGAGGCCCGGCGTCGCGTGCCGCCCGCTCGCCACCGCGACCACCGGCTTGCGCCGCGCCAGCCGCCGGGCCACCCGCGCGAACTTGCGCGGGTTCCCGAAGCTCTCGAGGTAGAGCAGGACGACGTCGGTGTCCGGGTCGGTGTCCCAGTACTGCATGAGGTCGTTGCCCGAGAGGTCCGCGCGGTTCCCGGCCGACACGAACGTCGACAGGCCCAGCCGCCGCCGGGCCGCCGTCGCGAGGATCTGAATGCCCAGCGCCCCGGACTGGCAGAAGAAGCCCACCCGGCCCGCGGGCGGCATGTGCGGGGCGAGCGAGGCGTTGAGCCGCACCCCGGGCGCCAGGTTCGCGACGCCGAGCGCGCTCGGCCCGACCACGCGCATGCCGCGCGCGCGGGCGAGGGTCACCAGCTCCCGCTGCGCGGCGATGCCGTCCTCGCCCGTCTCGCCGAACCCGGAGGTGACGACGACGAGCGCCTTCACCCCCTTCGCGAGGGCGCCGTCGACGACGCCGGAGACCTCGCACGCGGGCACCGCCACGACCGCGAGATCGACGTCGTCGGGGATGTCGAGCACCGTCGGGTACGCCCGGACGCCGCGGACCGAGCGGGCGTCCGGGTTCACCGGGTACACCGGCCCGGTGAAGCTCTGCGCGAGCAGGTTCGCGAACACGACGTGGCCGACCTTGCCGGGGTCGACGGACGCGCCGATGACCGCGACGGAGCGAGGGCTCAGGACGTTCGCGACGCTGCGGGCCTCGGCGGCCTGCTCGCGGGCGCGTCGGACCTCGGTGGAGCGCTCGGTGGCGGCGACGTCGAACTCGAGGTGCAGCGTCGAGCCCTCCAGCGCCCGGGTCACGTCGTAGCCGGCCTGGCGGAAGGTCCGCACCATGGCCCGGTTCTCGGCCAGCACCTCGGCGACGAACCGGGTGATCCCGACCTCCTCGGCCGCCGCGGCCAGGTGCTCGAGCAGGATCGACCCGAGACCCCGGCCCTGGTGGTCGTCGCGAACGACGAACGCCACCTCCGCGGCGTCCGCCGACCCGCCCTCCTCGTCCGGCCGGAGGCGGACGTAGCGGCCGATCGCGATGATCTCGTCGCCCAGCCACAGCACCAGCCCCACCGAGTCGTGGTGGTCGACCTCGACGAAGCGGCGCAGGTCGCGCGCCGGGATCGTCGGGTAGGGGCTGAAGTACCGGTAGTAGCGGGTGCGCTCGGAGAGCCGGGAGTGGAAGTCGACGACGGCGTCGGCGTCGCCGGGGCTGATCGGGCGCAGGTGGGCGGTGACGCCGTCGGCGGCGACGACGTCGGCCTCCCAGTGCCGTGGGTAGGGCGCGTCGGGCGCCGCACGCATCGGGACGGTCTCGGCGTCCATGTCCGACGTGCCGATCCCGGCCGGGGCGTCGGAATCCTCCGCACCGGGTGTCTCGGTGGGCTGCGAGCTCATGGTCTCCCGTCCAGATGGTCGCTAGTCCAGGACGTTCTGTGGTTCCAGACCGTGCAGCGGGAAGACCGCGCGGCGGGTCTCCAGGACGAAGCGGTCGACGTCGATCTCGGTGTAGCCGCCCCAGGGCGACCAGTCGGTGGACGCGTCCTCGGTCATGCTCGTCGGGAGCGGGCGATTCGAGCGCCCCGCCGCGTACGACGTCCACGAAGCGGGGATCGGGCGCTGCGGGTCGACGTCGCGGTCGAGCACCGTCGCGAGCAGGTGGGTCCAGGAGCGCGGCACCCCCCGGAACAGGTTGTACCCGCCGCCGCCGAGGGCGAGCCACTTGCCGCCCGCGTACTCCTGCGCCAGTCCGCGGCACGCCTGATAGATGGCGCGGTGGCCGTCCACGGTCAGCGAGAGCTCGGCCAGCGGGTCCTCGTGGTGGGTGTCGGCGCCGCACTGGGTGACGAGGATCTGGGGCTCGAAGGCCCGTAACAGGGACGGCACGACGGCGTGGAACGCGCGCAGCCACGCCGGGTCGCGGGTGCCCGGTGGGAGCGGGAGGTTCACCGCGGTGCCCGCGGCGGTGCCGTCACCCATCTCGGAGGCGAACCCGGTGCCCGGCCACAGCGTGCGGGGGTGCTGGTGCATCGAGATCGTCATCACGCGGGGGTCGTCGAGGAACGCCGCCTGGACGCCGTCGCCGTGGTGGACGTCGGTGTCGAGGTAGGCGATCCGCGTGTAGCCGTGATCGAGCAGCCAGGAGATCGCGATCGCGCAGTCGTTGTAGATGCAGAAGCCCCAGGCGTGGTCACGCATCGCGTGGTGCAGGCCGCCCGAGAGGTTCACCGCCCGGTCCGCGCGCCCTTCCGCGATCTCGCGGGCGGCCGCGATCGAGCCGCCCGAGATGAGGGCGGCCGCCTCGTGCATCCCCTCGAAGATCGGGTTGTCGGCGGTGCCCAGCTGGTGGACCGGGTCGTCGCCGTGCTGCGGGGCCCGCCGGACGGCGTCCAGGTAGGACGCGACGTGGACCCGCTCCAGCTCCGCGTCGGGCGCCGGGGTCGGCACGAGCGGCTCGATCCCCTCGAGCACGCCGAGCGAGCGGGCCAGGCGCATGGTCAGGTCCAGGCGCACCGGATGCAGCGGGTGATCCGAGGAGAGCTTGTACGCGAGCAGGGCCTCGTCCCAGACCACCGTGGTGCGCATGGGGCCGACGCTACCGACGACGTCCCCGGGCCGGGCTCAGGCGCCCGTCGCGACCGGGCGCTTGCCCGCGCACCAGTTCGACCAGGACCCGACGTAGAGCGCCACCGGGTCGGTGGGCGGGCGCACGCCGGCGATCTCGGCCGCGAGCACGAGCATGGTCGCGCTCACCCCCGAACCGCAGTACGCGCCCACCGGGCCCGCCTCGCCGACGACGCCGGCCAGCGCGGCGGACAGCTCCTCGGGTGAGCGCCATCGGCCGTCGGCATCGAGCATCGAGCCGGCGGGGAGGTTGCTCGCCCCCGGCACGTGGCCCGCGACCGGGTCGATCGGCTCGGTCTCGCCGCGGAACCGTTCCGGGGCCCGGGCGTCGAGCAGCACACCCGAGCTCGCCATGGCGACCGCGGCGTCGGCGGTGAGCACCGGCATCGCGCCTGCGCTGATGGCGATGTCGCCCTGCGTGCGGGCGCCACCGGACCGGGTCGAGATCTCTCCGCCCGCCGCGGTCCAGGCGTCGAAGCCGCCGTCGAGCACCCGGATCCGCTCTGGCGCCAGCCCCGCCCAGCGCAGCACCCACCACGCCCGGGCGGCGGCCATGCCGTCCCCGGCACCGACGCCGTCGTGGACGACGATGCCACCGCGCGAGCCGATGCCGGCACGGCGCAGCGTGGTCTGCAGGTCGTCGGGATCCGGCAACGGGTGCCGGCCCGCCGGGCCGGGCGGACCGGCCAGGTCGGTGTCGATGTCGAGGAACACCGCGCCCGGCACGTGCCCCGCGTCGAAGTCGGGCTCCCCCACCGGGTCCGGTCGGCGACGGGGCTTGCGACCCTGGGGCGGCGGGACGAGCCGCCAGCGGACGTCGAGGACGACGGGGCGCCCGTCGGTGCCGGCGGGACCGCCGGCGAGCTCGGAGATCAGGTCCTTGGCGGCGACGAGCGGCGCTGCAGGGGTCGGCACGCGACCATCGTGCCCCTCCTGTCGCCGCGCCGCGGTCCGCGGTGTCTTCCCGCCTCGGTAGGATCGGACACGGGACGGAAGGGGTGGGGATGAACGACCTCATCGACACCACGGAGATGTACCTGCGGACGATCTACGAGCTCGAGGAGGAGGGGGTCACCCCGCTCCGGGCGCGGATCGCCGAGCGCCTCGAGCAGAGCGGGCCGACGGTGAGCCAGACCGTGGCGCGCATGGAGCGCGACGGCCTCGTGCAGGTCGCCGGGGACCGTCACCTCGAGCTCACCCCCGAGGGCCGGGCCAAGGCCGTCTCGGTGATGCGCAAGCACCGCCTGGCCGAGCTGCTGCTCGTCAACGTCATCGGCCTCGAGTGGGAGCACGTGCACACCGAGGCCTGCCGGTGGGAGCACGTCATGAGCGAGGCCGTCGAGAAGAAGGTCTTCGCGCTGCTCGGCGAGCCGGCCGTCTCCCCGTACGGCAACCCGATCCCCGGCCTCGAGGAGCTGCGCGGCGGGCCGACGGAGCTCCCCACCCGCACCCCCACCCCCGACGAGGCCGGGCTCGTCCGGCTCGACGAGTTCGCGCGCTCGGGTGGCGGCAACGTCGTCATCCGCCGCATCGCCGAGCACGTGCAGCTCAACGAGGTCCTCATGGCCGGGCTGAAGTCGGCCGGGGTCCTGCCGGGCAGCGACATCGAGGTCGTCGGGATCCCGCGCTTCGGTGACGCCGTGAACATCGGGCACGCGGGGCAGCGCTCCGAGGTCGACCCGCTCGTCGCGCACGCGGTGCTCGTCCGGGCCGTCTAGCTCTCCGCCCCGGTCCCGGGCGGGCGCACAGAGCTGTGCGTCAGAATCGTGGTCATGAAGCTGCTCGTCACCGGAGGCGCCGGCTACGTCGGCAGCGTGTGCACCGCCCACCTGCTCGCCGCGGGCCACGAGGTCACGGTGCTCGACGACCTCTCCACCGGCCATCGCGACGCCGTACCTGCCGCCGCCACCTTCGTCGAGGGCGACGTCGCCGCCGCGGCCGGTGACGTGCTGGGCGGCGGGCAGTTCGACGGCGTGCTGCACTACGCGGCCCGCTCGCTGGTCGGCGAGTCCGTGGTCGACCCGGCGAAGTACTGGCACGGCAACGTCGTCACCTCGGTGGCGCTGCTCGACGCGGTCCGGGCCCACCGGGTCCCGCGGCTGGTGTTCTCCTCCACCGCCGCCACCTACGGGGAGCCCGAGACCAGCCCGATCACCGAGGACTCCCCCACGCGCCCCACCAACCCCTACGGCGCGACCAAGCTGGCGATCGACCACGCCATCACCTCCTACGCCGCGGCCTCCGGTGGAGAGCTCGGCGCGGTGTCGCTGCGCTACTTCAACGTCGCGGGCGCACACCGCCCGGCCGACGGCCCGATGCTCGGCGAGCGGCACACGACCGAGACCCACCTCATCCCGCTCGTCCTGCAGGTGGCCCTCGGCGAGCGCGAGCACGTCTCGATGTTCGGGGACGACTGGCCGACCCCGGACGGCACCTGCGTGCGCGACTACATCCACGTCGACGACCTCGCCGCCGCCCACCTGCTCGCGCTGACCGGCGCCGAGGCGGGCGGGCACCTGGTGTGCAACCTCGGCAACGGCACCGGCTTCTCGGTCCGCGAGGTCGTCGAGGCGTGCCGGCGGGTGACCGGGCACCCGATCCCGGCGATCGTCGCCCCGCGCCGCGCCGGCGACCCGGCGGTGCTCGTCGCCTCCGCGCAGCGGGCCCGCGCCCGACTGGGCTGGGCGCCGGAGCGTGGCGACCTCGACGGCATCGTCGCCGACGCCTGGTCGTTCGCGCAGGCCATGCGGGTGGGAGCGGGCGCGTGAAGGCATCGCCGCTCGTCCTGTTCGACCTCGACGGGACCCTCGTCGACTCCGGCCCCGGCATCCGCGCCTCGATCCGCCACGCGGCCGCGGCCGTCGGGATCCCGGAGCCCACCCCCGAGCAGCTGCGGGCCCTCATCGGGCCGCCCTTCCCGGCGGCGTTCGGCGACATCCTCGGGGTCGACGTCGCCACCGGGGACGCGATGATGGCGGCGTACCGCGAGCGCTACGGCGGGGGCGCGATGTTCGACGTGGCGCTCTACGACGGGATCCCCGAGGCGCTCGAGGAGCTGACCGCCCGCGGCGACGTCCTCGCCGTGACCACCAGCAAGCCCGTCGTCTACGCCGCCGAGATCGTCGCGCACCTCGGGCTCGCCGACGCGTTCGCCGGCGGGGTGCACGGCGCCTCGTCCGACGGCAGCGTCGAGGGCAAGGCCGCCGTCGTCGGGCTGGCGCTCGCCCGGCACGGCGACGGTCCCGTCGTCGGCCTGGTCGGCGACCGCCACCACGACGTGGAGGGCGCCCGCGCCCACGGGCTGAGATGCCTGGGGGTGTCCTGGGGCTTCGGCAGCCGGGAGGAGCTCGAGGCCGCGGGCGCGGCGGACGTGATCGACAAGCCCGCGGAGATCCCGGCCGCGCTCGCCTCCCTGGGGTGATGACGCCGGGGTGATCAGGCCGCCAGCCGGGCGCCGGCCTCGGCAGCGGCCCCGGCGACCATCTCGCGGACGTCGCCGGGGGCGACACCGGACGCGACGATGCTGTCGAGCAGCCGGCTGAGCCGGTGGTACGGGTCGGCGTGCATGGCGCGGTCCAGGGCCACGGTGAGCGTGGCGCCGCCCCCGTCGTCCAGCGAGGCGAACGCAAGCAGCGTCGCGGGTTCGGCCACCTCCGGAGCGGGGACCGCCCGCGTGAGCACGGTCCAGAGCGTCCGGGCGTGGTCCGGGTCGACGGCGTCGTCGTGACCGGCGGCGAAGCCCAGGCAGACGTCGCGCACCCGCGGATCGCACAGCGCCACCGCGAGCCGCGCGAGCTCCTCCTCGGCGAGCACCACACCGCGGCCGATCTCCGCCGCCGCGTGCCGGACCGCCTCCAGGTCGCGCCGCGCGGCACCGAGACCGGAGAGCTCCCGGTCGGTCAGCGCGGCCTGGTGCGCATCGTCCACCAGACCCCGGCGCCGGCGGCCACCCGCGGCGGCGTCGGCGGCGAGGACCGCCTCCACCTCGGCGCGTGAGGCGTAGGTGACCCGCCCCGTCGCCGCGGTCTCGGCGGCGGCGAGGGTGCCGGTCGGGTCGGGCAGGGTGCCGGTGCACCCGCAGTCGTCGTAGCACCGCCACGGGGCGCCCGCCGCGATCCGGGCGGTCCACACCGCCCCGGTCACCGGCACCCCCACCGCCGCGAAGGACGCGGTCAGCGCGTCGACGAGGCCCGCGTGCGGCGGGCGCTCGCCCGGCTCGGCGTCGGAGACGACCACGACGAGGAGGGAGTCGGGCTCCGTGCGTACCAACCGGTCGCGCACCGCGGCGGCGAGCGTCCGGTCGGTCTCGGCCGCGCCGGTGTGGGCGGGGTCGGGCGAGCCGGTGTCGGCGGGGTCGGGCGGGAGGTCGACGCGGGCCATCGCCCCGACGCGGCTGCGCCCCCCACGGCGGTGCATCCCCATCGCCACCACGGAGTCCTCCGGGACGAAGCCCAGCATCGCCGGGAGGGACGCGACGAGCTCCGGCGGCGTCCCGAGCCGGACGACCACCGGCTCCTCGGGGGCCCTGCCGCGCCGGGGGGCGGGCATCGTGGCGGGACGACGGGACGGGCGCTTCTTCCTGCTGCTCATGTCCCTTGGACTCCGCCGGCCGCGATCGGCTCCACGGATCACCCGGACGGCCGCAGGCGTCGACGGGGGCCGTCATCGGGTCACGCAGAGGCCCCACCCACCCGGCACGACGGCGGCACGGTGGACTACCTGGTAGACGCCGTCCTCAACGACCCGACGCTCTCCGAGGCCTACGAGGTCGCCGCCCTCGACGCGACCAACACGATCCGGGCGCTGGGCGCGCTCGGTTAGTGAGCACTGATCGGTGCCGGGCACCGATCAGTGCTCACCCCCCGTCAGGAACCCGGCCGGTCAGGAACCGGTCGGGAAGCGCAGCAGCGCGCCGACGTTGTCGACGAGCTCGGTCCCGGCGCCGAGCACCGCGACGTCGCCGCCCAGCGCCCCGGTCGCCCGGACGAGCACGTTCTCCGCGGGCCGCGCGACCGGCTTCGCGTCCGAGATCTCGCGCAGGTTCGCGGGGTCGGTGGACAGCGCCTCGGGGCTGTCGCCGACGTACAGCTCGCCCGGGACCGGCGTCCCGTCGACGAGCAGCAGCGTGGCGACCGCGCCGGTGCGGGCGGCCTCGAGGACCGGCTCCAGTCCCTCGACGGCGTTGGCGTGCGCCTTCGCCTCGTGGAACTGCCGCCGCACCGCGGTCTCCTGCTCGGTCGCGGCCCGGCCCGCCTCGGTGAGCAGCGCGTCCTCGAGGGCGTCCTCGCTCGCGCCCGCCGCGCGGCTGCCCGCGTCGACCTCCCGGGTGATGTCGAGGAGCTCCTTCGGCAGCTGCTCGCGGACCACCTCGCGGCCCTGCACCTCGCCCGCCAGCACCAGCACCTCGGGCCGGAACGACGACGCGGCGCTGCGGACGCCGGCCACCACGTCGGCGGCGTTCTGGTAGGTGGCCTGCTCGTGACGGCGCTGGCGCTGCTTGTGGGCGTTGCCGCCCTCGCGCGGCTTGTGGACGTTCTCGACCGCCGAGCCGCTGATGGTCTCCTCGGTGAGCTCCCGGGCGCCCTCGGCGTTCGAGGCGATGACCTGGTGGACGTCGCCGCCGGTCTTGTCGGCGACCACCAGCAGCACCCGGACCGAGCCCGACTGCGAGCGGTAGTACGCCCCGAGCTCGGGCAGCGGCGACCAGATCGCGGAGTCGCCGGAGGCGTCCACCGCGTCGACGGTCTCGTCGAACAGCACGCCGTCGGGCGAGGCGACGACCACCCGGCCGTAGGCGTCGAGGTCACCGCCGCGGGCGGTGCCCAGCACCTCGTCCAGCGCGGCCACGGTCTTGTCGTCGGCGCCCTGCTCGGACAGCGACTTCGACAGTCCGCGCCAGCGCAGCTCGGTCTCCTTGGCCCCGTTCTCGCCCGGGCTGCGGGCCTCGAGGTAGACCGTCGCGAACGGCCCCGGCCGTTCGAAGAGATCCCGCGTGCGCGACAGGTCCATCCGGAGTTCCTCCTTCTCGCCGCGCCCACTGGGGTCCGGGCGCGGATGTCGTCAATGCCTGGGGTACTCCGTACCCGGTCGGCCCCGGACGGCATGCGTCGAATCACCGGAGATGCAGCGCAGGTGGGATCACCAGCCGCGAAGGTCGACCGCCCAGGTGTCGAGCACCTCGTCGCCGCGCACGAGGTGCATCCGTTCGTGAAGCGCGACCGTCGGGTCGACGTGGGCGGGGACGACGAGCACCCGATCACCCACCCGGACGGGAGCGGCGTCGGCGGCGGGCGCGAACGTCACGTGCTCGTCCGAGCAGAACCACACGTGTCCTCCCCCCGTCGCTCCACTCGCCCCGGGGCATCCGGGGATCGTCGGGTTCCCGTGGTCCATCCCCAGTGCCTTGAGCCCGACGTCGGCGACGGCGTAACCGGGCATCTCGCCGCGCGGCGGCGCCACCGACACGGCGGTCCCGAGCACGTGCAGGGCCTGGGCGTAGCCGACACCCGCGGCGGCGTAGACGGAATCCATGAGCGCGTACGACCCGGCCTGCATCTCGGTGACCCACGGGTTCATCGCCGAGGTGCCGGTCCCGCCGCCGGAGACGATCTCGCCGCCGACGTCGGCGTGCGCGGCGAGCAGCAGCGCCATGCACCCCTCGGTGAGTCGGGCCCGCTCGGCGGCGTCGGGCAGCGCCTGCAGGTGGCCCTCGTAGCCCATGACCCCCCGGACCTGGAGTCCGCGGGCGCGCGCCGCGTCGGCGAGGGCTCCGGCCTCCGTCGGAGCCGTCCCGCAGCGGGGCAGGCCGACGTTGACGTCCACGAGCACCTCGCGCACCCCGCCGGCGGCCGCGGCGGCGACGGTCTCCGGGGAGTCGACGGCCACCGTCACACGGGCGCCGCGGTCGACGAGCGTGCCGAGGCGCCGGGTGTCGAGGACCTCGTTGGCGAGCAGCAGGTCCTGGCCGAGCCCGGCCGCGACCATGCCCTCGACCTCGCGGATCGTCGCGCACGTGAAGCCCGGGTGGCCGTGGGCGGCCTGGCGGTGCGCCAGCGCGGTCGTCTTGTGCGCCTTGACGTGCGGGCGCAGCGTCGCGCCGGGCCAGCGGTCCGCCATCGCCGCGAGGTTGGCCTCGAGGGCCTCGGTGTCGACGACGAGCGCGGGGGTCTGCAGGTCAGCGAGCGTCTGCGTCATCGGGCCGCCCTTCCGAGGATGCGGTCGAGGTGGGCGTTCCCGAACCGGCCCTCGGGGTCGAGGTGGTCGCGCAGCGCGAGGAACGCGTCGAACTCCGGGTACGACGAAGCCAGCTGGG
>NZ_DASXJS010000133.1:0-21936 GCF_036497245.1 Actinomycetospora sp.
CGCGCGGGTGATCAGCTCTTCCGTGCCGTGAAGCGCAGACGCGTGTCGGGCATGAGCCCGACCTCGGGGGCGTCGTCGAACCCGGCCGTGGTCAGCCTCGCGGGCAGCGTCCCCGGGTCGACGACGACCATCGTGTCGCCGATGTGGAGCACCCGGAAGCGCAGGCTGAGCTGGGAGTCGACCCCGCGGAACACCCCGCCGGGGCGCAGCACCCGGGCTGCCTCGGCGAAGAGCGCGTCCTGCAGCGCCCGCGACGGGACGTGGTGGAGCATCGTGAAGCAGACGACCGCCGAGAAGCGCCCGTCGTCGAACGGCAGGGCGGTGCCGTCGCCGTGCACGATCGTCGCCCGCCCGCGGTACTCGGCGTCCAGGCGCTCCGCCGAGGCCTCGTCCACCTCGACGGCCGTCAGCCGCGGCACCCATCCGAGCAGCACGGCCGTCGTCGCGCCGTAGCCCGGACCGATCTCCAGGACGTCGTCGCCGAGGTCGACCTCGGCGAGGTCGCCGGGCATCCGGTCGGCGACCTTCGTGGCCCAGTCGGCGGAGCTGCAGAGGCGACGGTGCATCAGGTTCATCGGCACGGCCCCGACGATCCCCGTCCCGGGCCGCGTCCGCGAACCTGGCCGAGGCCCCGGAGACGACGAACGCCGGGCCTGCCCGTGAGGGAGGACCCGGCGAACGCTCGAGGCTGGCGGAGGATACGGGATTCGAACCCGTGAGGGTGTTACCCCAACACGATTTCCAATCGTGCGCCTTAGGCCACTCGGCCAATCCTCCGCCGGGAATCGTACAGGCCCCTCCCGTGGCATCCGTGGGGTGGAGGGAGGCCCCGGCGACGGCGGCCGACCCCACCCCTGGGGAACGGGCCCGGCGGACCGGTAGAGTCGTCTCCGGACCCCGCGCGGCGTCCATCCTGTGAACTCCCCCAGGGCCGGAAGGCAGCAAGGGTCAACGGGCTCTGGCGGGTGCGCGGGGTCCCCTTTCGTCCCGGGCGCCGCTCCACGAGAAGCCGCCCCGTCGCTGTCGGACCGCCCGCGTAGCCTCGCGGCCGTGGCGGGGACACCGACAGCAGTAGAGCAGGACCGATGAGCCTCGCGCTGTACCGCAGGTACCGGCCCGGCACGTTCGCCGAGGTCGTGGGGCAGGAGCACGTCACCGATCCGCTGCGCACCGCGCTGTCCGCGGGCCGGATCAACCACGCCTACCTGTTCTCCGGCCCGCGCGGCTGCGGGAAGACCTCCAGCGCCCGGATCATGGCCCGCTCGCTGAACTGCGAGCAGGGCCCCACGCCGGACCCGTGTGGGGTCTGCGAGTCCTGCATCGCGCTGGCCCCGAACGGTCCCGGGTCCCTCGACGTCACCGAGATGGACGCGGCCAGCCACAACGGCGTCGACGACGCGCGCGAGCTGCGGGACCGCGCGCACTTCGCGCCCGTCAGCTCCCGGTACCGCGTCTTCATCATCGACGAGGCGCACATGGTGACCACGGCGGCGTTCAACGCGCTGCTCAAGGTCGTCGAGGAGCCGCCCGAGCACCTGATCTTCGTCTTCGCGACCACGGAGCCGGACAAGGTGCTGGCGACCATCCGGTCGCGGACCCACCACTACCCGTTCCGTCTGCTGCCGCCGAGCACGCTGCGCGGCCTGCTCGAGCGCATCTGCGGCGAGGAGGACGTCTCCGTCGAGCCCGCGGTCTACCCGCTGGTGGTGCGCGCGGGCGGCGGATCGGCGCGCGACTCGCTGTCGGTGCTGGACCAGCTGCTCGCCGGTGCCGACGATGCCGGGGTCACCTACGCGCGCGCGGTCGGGCTGCTGGGGGTCACCGACGTCGCGATCCTCGACGACGTCGTCGACGCCCTCGGCGCCCACGACGGTTCCGCGGTGTTCGGCGCCGTCGACCGGCTCGTGGAGGCGGGCCACGACCCACGCCGCTTCGCCGCCGACCTCCTCCAGCGGCTGCGGGACCTGATCCTCGTGCACGCCGTGCCCGACGCGGGGGAGAAAGGACTGGTCGACGTCCCCGCGGACGAGCTCGAGCGGATGGTCGACCAGGCCCAGCGCCTCGGTCCCGCATCCCTGGCGCGGCACGCCGAGCTGGTGCACACCGCGCTGACCGAGATGCGCGGGGCCACCGCGCCCCGGCTTCTCCTGGAACTGGTGTGCGCCCGGATGCTGCTGCCCGCCGCATCGTCGTCGGACGCCGCGCTCGTGCAGCGGCTCGAGGGTGTCGAGCGGCGGCTGCAGGCCGGGGCCACCGCGGGCGCCGGCGGGCCGCTCGCCCCGGGTGCCGGGCCGGCCGTGCCCGAGCAGGACTCCGCGGAACCCCGCTTCCAGCGGCCGTCCCGGCAGCGCGACGAGGACGAGGCGCCCGCCCCGGCGCAGGAGGCCCCGCCGGCCGCGTCGGCCCCGGTGCCCACCGGGCAGGCGGCGCACGCGCAGGACGCCACGGTCGAATCACCCACCGACCGGCCGACCGCGACGGTCGAGGGCCCCCGGGAGCCGGACCGGTCGGACGGGGGACGCGCCCCGCAGCAGTCGGCGGGCCGGCAGACCCCGGTCGAGCAGGCCCCCGCCGACCAGCCCGCCGCGGCGGTCGACCGGCCGCCCCGGGAGGAGCCCGCGGCGCCCGAGCAGGCGGAGCAGGCCCGGCCCGCCGCCGCGCCCGGGGCGATGGACGCCGCGGGCCTGCGCCGGATCTGGTCCGAGGTGATGTCGGCGGTCCGCGAGTCGAGCAAGCCGACGCACGCGCTCCTCCAGAACGCCACGGTCGCCGCCGTCGAGGGCACCACCGTCACGCTCGCGATGCCGACGCCGCCGCTCGCCAAGCAGCTCTCGCAGCCGAACCGGGCCGCTCACGTCACCGCCGCGCTTCGGCGCGTGCTCTCCGGGGAGTGGGCGGTGCGGGCGGTCGACGCGGACGGGCGCGGACCGGGCGGATCCGGCCCGGGCGGGTCCGGCCCCGGTGGTTCCGGCGGCCCGGACCAGCGTGGTCGTGGCGGTCCGCCCCCGACCGCGCCGCAGCGCGCCCAGCCTCCGGCCCGCGGTGCGTCCCAGCCCGAAGGCCGGTCGCGCGGCGGGCGCGAGTCGTCGCCGTCGCCGTCCGAGCGCTCCGCCGACCCCGATCCGGGCGCCCCGGCCGGACGGCCGCAGTTCCAGCGTCCGAGCGCGCGCGACGGCGGCGCCGGCCCGTCCGGCGGCACCGGCCCGTCCGGCGGCACCGGCCCGACCGGTGGCGCCGGCCCGACCGGCGGTGCCCCCGCCCCGCCCGCGGAGCGCCCGCGGCCGCCCGAGCCCCCGGCCGGCAGCGACGCCCCGCGTCCGCCCGCCGGGCCCCCGGACATCCCGCCTCCACCCGAGCCGCCGGACGAGGAGGACGTCACCGAGGACGACATGTACGCCGAGGCGCACGCCGACCCGGGCTCGGGCGACCGCGCGGCCCGGCGCGACCCCGACGACATCGTCATGGAGCTGCTGACCGAACAGCTGGGCGCGCGGCGGGTCGACGGGCGCTAGCCGGGCCCGCCGGTCACCCCAGGACGCGGCCGAGGAAGTCGATCGCGCGCGGGTAGGCGTCGAGCCGGTTGGCGCGCTGGGCCAGGCCGTGGCCCTCGTCGCCGTAGACCACCAGCTCGACCTCGACGCCGTTGTCCCGCACGGCGGCCGCGACCTGCTCGGCCTCCGAGAGCGGCACCCGCGGGTCGTTGGCGCCGTGGATGACGAACAGCGGGGCGCGCACGTCGGAGATCCGGTTCAGCGGCGAGGCCCGCTCCAGGAACTCGCGGTTGCGCTCGAGGGAGCCGTACTCCCGCTCGCGGTGGGCGCGGCGGTACGGCGAGGTGTTCTCCAGGAACGTCACCAGCGACGAGATGCCGACGATGTCGACACCCGCGGCCCAGCGCTCGGGCTGGAAGGCGACCCCGGCGAGCACCATGTAGCCGCCGTACGAACCGCCCCAGAGCGCCGAGCGCGCCGGGTCGAGGCCGAGCTCGGGCAGGTAGTCGTGGATCGCGGCGAGGTCGGCGACCGAGTCGAGCCGTCGCTCGACGTCGTCCAGGGCGTACCAGCGCTTGCCGTAACCGACGGACCCGCGCACGTTCGGCACCAGCACGGTGTGCCCCTGCGCGGTCAGCGCCTGCACGATCGGGGAGAACGAGCGCACGGACTGGCCCTCGGGTCCGCCGTGCACGATCAGCACGCTCGACCCCGTCGGGGATGCGGGGCCGTAGACGAAGCACGGCACCGTCTCCCCGTCCGGGGTCGGGACGCCGACGCTCGTCGGGGTGACCAGCTCGAGGCCCTCGAGGTCGCCCACCGACGTCGCCGCGGTGCCGGTGCGCCCGGTCGCGGCGTCGACGAGGACGACGTCGGCCGGGATCGTCGGCGACGTCCAGGTCAGGGCGAGGCCCAGCGAGTCGGCCGACCAGCGCGGCACCGTCAGGAAGTCGCCGACCCCGACGCCGGGGGTGATGACGTCGACGCGGTGCGCCCCGGTCGCCGCGTCGTGGATCGCGAGCCGGGAGGCGCCGTCGTCGTCGGTGATCACGAAAAGCCTCGTGCCGTCGGG
Source organism: Actinomycetospora sp. (assembly GCF_036497245.1). Classification (GTDB taxonomy): domain Bacteria; phylum Actinomycetota; class Actinomycetes; order Mycobacteriales; family Pseudonocardiaceae; genus Actinomycetospora. The sequence goes on from NZ_DASXJS010000133.1 coordinate 4,564, forward strand.
GGAGAGGCGCCCGGTGACGTCGTGGGCGTCGTCGGTGACCAGGTAGCTCACGGTGCCGGTGGCCGGGTCCAGGCGGGCGAGCCCGGTGCGGTCGCGCCCGGAGTCGGTGGTGACGATCGCGGCGGTGGAGTCGGGCAGCCACTGCAGGCCGCTGAAGATCGCGGGCTCGTCGGCGGGGGTGATCTCGCGGACCTGGGCGCCGGCGAGCAGGAGCACCTGCGAGCTCATCGCGGGGGTCCCGGGGCGGGTCATGAGCGCGCCGGACCCGTCGGGGGCGACCGCCGCGCCACCGACCATGCCGCCGCCGTCGTAGAGGACCGTCTCGGTGCCCGCGGCAGGGCCGCCCACGTCGCGCAGCACGAGGTCGAAGTCGACGCCGTTGCGGCGGTTGGTGGCGTAGACGACCCGCCCGCCGTCGAGCACCTCCGCGAGCGAGTGGATGTGCGCGGGGTCGTGCACGAGCGGCTCGAGGCCCTCCTCGGCGACAGGGTCGGTGACCTCGTCGGGGCGCAGCAGCGACAGCTGGGCCCGCTCGTCGCCCGCGGAGTCGTGCGAGACGACGACGGTGCGCGGGGAGACCCCCTTCAGGTACCGGCCGGAGCACGCGCCGGGGAGCGCCGTGAGGGTGCGGCGCGCGCCGTCCGGGGTGAGCTCGACGAGCTGCACCGAGCCGGAGGTGTCGTCGCCGGCGAGGACGCGACCGTCCGCGTCGACGTCGAACGCACGCCAGGTGCGGGCGGAGAGCAGGCGGTGGACGAGGTCGGCGGTGTCGCTCACCCGCGCCACTCTGCCCGACGCCTGCGCGTCCCGGACGGCGCACGCCCTACCCTGGGGGCGTGGAGCCAGGACAGTCCGACATGCCCGACATGGGTGCCCTCCTGCAGCAGGCCCAGGCCATGCAGGAGCAGCTCATGAACGCCCAGGCCGAGCTCGCGGAGACGGAGGTGACCGGCCAGGCAGGCAACGGCCTCGTCACGGTCACCCAGACCGCCGCAGGCGAGGTTCGCGGCCTCAAGATCGACCCCAAGGTCGTGGACCCCGGTGACGTGGACACGCTCCAGGACCTCGTCCTGGGCGCTCTCGCCGACGCCGCCGACAACGCCGCGCAGCTGCAGGCCGAGAAGATGGGCCCGCTCGCCGGCGGGCTGGACATGGGGGGCGGGCCCGGCGGCCCGCAGCTGGGGGCCTAACCGCACGGGGTGAGCGGAGCGACGGGGAGGTAGGCGTCAGTGTTCGAGGGCCCGGTCCAGGACCTGATCGACGAGCTCGGCCGTCTCCCCGGCATCGGTCCGAAGAGCGCCCAGCGTCTGGCGTTCCACATCCTCGCGACGGAGGAGGCCGACATCACGCGCCTCCAGGAGGCGCTGGCGAAGGTCAAGGCGGGCGTCGTGTTCTGCGAGGTCTGCGGGAACGTCAGTGAGAAGCCGCGCTGCCGGATCTGTGGTGACAGCCGCCGGGACGCGACGCTGGTGTGCGTCGTCGAGGAGCCCAAGGACGTCATGGCCGTGGAGCGCACCCGGGAGTTCCGGGGGCGCTACCACGTGCTGGGTGGGGCGCTGGACCCGATGGGCGGCGTCGGCCCCGACCAGCTCCGCGTGCGCGAGCTCCTCCGGCGGATCGGCGGGTCGCCTGCTTCCCCCGGAGAGGACGACGCAGCGGGCGAGCCGGAGCCCGAGATCGCCGAGGTCATCCTCGCGATGGACCCGAACACCGAGGGCGAGGCGACCGCCACCTATCTGGTGCGTCTGCTCCGCGACTTCCCCGGGCTCTCGGTGACGAAGCTGGCGTCCGGCCTGCCCATGGGTGGTGACCTGGAGTTCGCCGACGAGCTGACCCTCGGCCGCGCCCTGGCCGGTAGGAGGCCTACGGCCATGTGAGCGGATTTGGTCGTCGGGACGGCCAAATCCGCTCACATGCGCGTCAGCGCATCGCCCGATTCACCGCCGACACGACGGCCTTCAGCGAGGCGGTGAGGATCGAGCCGTCGATCCCGATGCCCCACACCTCGACGTCCCCGCCGCCCTCGCCGACACCGACCGCGGCCTCGACGTAGGCCGCGGCGCGGGCGTCGTCGCCGGCGGACATGGCGTGCTCGGCGTAGTCGAGGACGCGGACGTCGTAGCCGACCGAGGCGAGCGCGTCGACGAACGCGGCGATCGGGCCGTTGCCGACACCGGTGACCTCGTGGATGTCGCCCTCGACGCGCAGCGTGGCCTCGAGCTCGGCCTTGCCGTCGTCGTGGGTGGACACCCGGGAGCTCACCAGCTCGAGCGGGGACCGGCGGTTCAGGTACTCCTCGGCGAAGATGTCGTACATCTCCTTGGCGGAGACCTCACCGCCCTCGGAGTCGGTGACCTCCTGGACGCGGCGCGAGAACTCGATCTGCAGGCGGCGCGGCAGCTCCAGGCCGTGCTCGGTCTTCATCAGGTAGGCGACCCCGCCCTTGCCCGACTGCGAGTTGACCCGGATGACGGCCTCGTAGGTGCGGCCGACGTCCTTCGGGTCGATGGGCAGGTACGGGACCTCCCAGGGGTGCTCGTCGATCGACCGCCCGGCGTCGGAGGCCTGCACGCGCATCGCCTCGAGGCCCTTGTTGATGGCGTCCTGGTGCGAGCCGGAGAAGGCCGTGAACACGAGGTCGCCGCCCCACGGATGGCGCTCGCCGACGGGCAGCTGGTTGCAGAACTCGACGGTGCGCCGGACCTCGTCGATGTCCGAGAAGTCGATCTGCGGGTCGACCCCCTGGCTGAACAGGTTCATGCCCAGGGTCACCAGGCAGACGTTGCCGGTGCGCTCGCCGTTGCCGAACAGGCAGCCCTCGACGCGGTCGGCGCCGGCCTGCACGCCGAGCTCGGCGGCGGCGACGCCGGTGCCGCGGTCGTTGTGCGGGTGCAGCGACAGGATGATCGAGTCGCGGCGGGCGAGGTTGCGGTGCATCCATTCGATGGAGTCCGCGTAGACGTTGGGCGTCGCCATCTCCACCGTCGCCGGCAGGTTGACGATCATCGGCTTGTCGGGCGTCGGCTCCCAGACGTCGCCGACCGCGTCGACGATCTCCTTGGCGTAGGAGAGCTCGGTGCCGGTGTAGGACTCCGGCGAGTACTGGAAGCGCCAGTCGGTGCCGGGGCGCTTCTCGGCCTCGGCCCGCACGAACGCCGCGGCGTCGGTCGCGATCTTCGTGATGCCGTCGCGGTCGGAGCGGAAGACCACGCGGCGCTGCAGGATCGACGTCGAGTTGTAGAGGTGGACGACGGCCGAGTGCGCGCCCTCCAGCGACTCGAAGGTCCGGGTGATCAGCTCGGCCCGGGCCTGGGTCAGGACCTGGATACGGACGTCGGCGGGGACCGCGCCCTCGGTGATGATCTCGCGGACGAAGTCGAAGTCGGTCTGCGAGGCGGCCGGGAACCCGACCTCGATCTCCTTGTAGCCCATGCGCACCAGCAGGTCGAACATACGGCGCTTGCGGGCGGGCGACATCGGGTCGATCAGCGCCTGGTTGCCGTCGCGCAGGTCGACCGCGCCCCAGAGGGGCGCCTTGGTGATGATCTTGTCCGGCCAGGTGCGGTCCGGTACCGAGACCTTCTCGACGACGTCGGCGAAGGGACGGTAGCGGTGCACCGGCATGCGGCTGGGCCGCTGCGGGTTCCAGAACGGCTGGTCGGCGGGGATGTCGCCGTCGGGATGGACGACGGTCTCGCGGATATCGCCGATGGGTCCGTCAGGGGTGATGCTCATGGCTGGTGATCTCCGTGCGGCGGTGCAGGGATCCCGAGCGGTCCGCCCGGGGGCGACCGGCGAGCGCGCATCACCCGCGACGGGGAGCCGGTCTCGGTCAGGCCCCGCCGCGGCGCAGAAGGAGCAGCTCGCGGAACATCGTCCACCACGGTAGACCCATCCGACCCCGTGCGGGCAACCCGCGGCGCTCGGTGATCCGGGTCCCACCCCTCGGCGCGCGACGGTGACCGCTGGTCACCGTTCCACTACCGCCGGGTAGGCCGTCATGCCATGATCTGCGTCATGTCGCAGGACGCCGAGACCGGTCAGCAGCGCAAGGCGAGCACCTCGCAGGACATGCGCGCGCTGGCGAGCAAGTCGCTGACGCTCGCGGCCTCGGTGATCCGCATCCTCACGGTCATCTTCGCCGCCATCCTCGTCATCCACGTGGTGCTCACGGTGGCCTCGGCCAACCCGCAGAACGGCATCACGACGTTCTTCGCCGACGCCGCGAACAACCTCACGCTGGGCATCGGGGACCTCTTCCTCCCGGCGAGCGAGTCGCTCAAGGTGATCCTGAACTACGGCCTGGCCGCCGTCGTCTGGCTGGTCATCGGCATCGTCATCGCGAAGATCCTCAACGCGCTCGCGCCCTGATCCGGGGCTCCGCGCCACATCTGGGGAGTTCGTCCGGGACCGCTCGGCTAGGGTGGAGCCCCGGTCCGGGTCGCCGGACCGTCGGTCCAGCACATCCCCAGGTAGCCGGAGGTCGGTCGAGGTGGCGCTCGTCGTCCAGAAGTACGGCGGGTCGTCCGTCCAGTCCGCGGAGCGCATCAAGCGCGTGGCGGAACGGATCATGCGCACCCGCAAGGACGGCAACGATGTGGTGGTGGTCGCGTCGGCGATGGGCGACACCACCGACGAGCTGACCGACCTCGCGCTCGCCGTGCACCCGAGCCCACCGCCGCGTGAGCTGGACATGCTGCTGACCTCCGGGGAGCGCATCTCCAACGCGCTGCTGGCCATGGCGATCAACGCCCTCGGCGGGACCGCCCGGTCGTTCACCGGCTCGCAGGCCGGGATGATCACCACCGGGAAGCACGGCAACGCGCGGATCATCGACGTCACGCCGGGCCGCATCCACGCGGCCCTGAACGACGACGGGATCGCGCTGGTCGCGGGCTTCCAGGGCGTGAGCGCGGACTCCAAGGAGATCACGACGCTCGGCCGGGGCGGCTCGGACACCACCGCCGTCGCGATGGCGGCGGCCATGAAGGCCGACGTCTGCGAGATCTACTCCGACGTCGACGGCGTCTACTCCGCCGACCCGCGCATCGTCCCGAACGCGAAGCTGCTCGAGGGCATCACCTACGAGGAGATGCTCGAGATGGCCGCCTGCGGGGCGAAGGTACTGGCGCTGCGCGCCGTGGAGTACGCCCGCCGCGAGAACGTGGCCCTGCGGGTGCGCTCGTCGTACACCGACCATCCCGGAACCATGATCACCGGGTCCATCGAGGAGCTCAGCGTGGAACAGGCCGTCCTGACCGGGGTGGCGCACGACCGGTCCGAGGCCAAGGTGACCGTCGTCGGCGTCCCCGACCAGCCGGGGTTCGCGGCGCGCATCTTCCGCGCCGTCGCGGATGTCGACATCAACATCGACATGGTGCTGCAGAACGTCTCGCACCTGAAGACCGGCAAGACCGACGTGACCTTCACGCTCCCGGTCAAGGACGGCAAGAAGGCGGTCGACGCGCTCGCCGCGGTGCAGGCCGAGGTCGGCCACGAGGAGGTCATCTTCGACGAGCACGTCGGCAAGGTGACCCTGGTCGGCGCCGGTATGCGCAGCCACCCCGGCGTCACCGCGACGTTCTGTGAGTCCCTCGCCGAGGCCGGTGTGAACATCGAGATGATGAACACCTCGGAGATCCGCATCTCGGCCCTCATCCGGGACACCCAGCTCGACGACGCGGTCCGCGCGCTGCACGAGGCCTTCGACCTCGGCGGCGACACCGAGGCGAAGGTCCACGCCGGGACCGGAAGGTAGGAGACGCGATGACCACCCTCGCCATCGTCGGCGCCACCGGCGCGGTCGGCTCCGTCATGATCGACATCATCGACGCCCGCGAGACGGTGCCGTGGTCGGAGATCCGGCTCATCGCCTCGCCGCGCTCGGCGGGCCGCCGCCTCACCGTGCGCGGGCAGGAGATCGAGGTCGTCGCGCTCTCGGCCGAGGCGTTCGACGGCGTCGACATCGCCATGTTCGACGTCCCCGACGAGGTCAGCGCCACCTGGGCGCCCGTCGCCGTCGAGCGCGGGGCGATCGCCGTCGACAACTCCGGCGCGTTCCGGATGGACCCCGACGTGCCGCTCGTGGTGCCGGAGGTCAACGCGGCGGCCGCGCACACCCGGCCCAAGGGCGTCGTCTCGAACCCCAACTGCACGACGCTGTCGATGATGGCCGCGATCGGCGCCCTGCACCGGGCCTTCACGCTGACCGAGCTGGTGGTGGCGAGCTACCAGGCCGCCTCCGGGGCGGGCCAGGACGGCATCGACCGCCTGCAGGCCGAGATGTCGGCGGTGGCGGGCAAGGGCGTCGGGAACCGCGCCGGGGACGTGCGCGAGGCCCTGTCCGCGGCAGGCCTGTCCGACGACTCCCCGTTCCCCGCGCCGCTGGCGCTCAACGTGGTGCCGTGGGCCGGGTCGTGGCGGGAGGGCGGCTGGTCGTCGGAGGAGCTGAAGGTCCGCAACGAGTCGCGGAAGATCCTCGGTCTCGAGGGGCTCAAGGTCTCGGCGACCTGCGTGCGCGTGCCGGTCGTGACGACCCACGCGCTCGCGGTGCACGCGACGTTCGACTCCCCGGTCGACGTCGAGACCGCCCGCCAGGTGTTCGCCGCGCAGCCCTCGATCGTGCTGGTCGACGAGCCGCGCGAGGGCCGGTTCCCGACGCCGGCGGACGTCGTCGGGGAGGACCCGACCTACGTCGGGCGCATCCGGCAGGCGCTGGACTTCCCGAACACGCTGGACTTCTTCGTGTGCGGCGACAACCTGCGCAAGGGCGCGGCGCTCAACACCTACGAGATCGCCGAGGAGCTCGTCGGCGGCCGGTGAGTGCTCGGTCAGCGATGCGCCATCGCTGCCACCTGATGTCAGGACGGCACCGTCCTGACATGGCGGGCCCGCTGTTCCTCGGCGCCTTGTCGCGGGCTCCTGCGACGTTCTCGGCGGCTTGTCGCAGTGATTCCGGACGACAAGGGCTGGTCGAGGGCCCCGGAGTTCCTCGTCCGAACGGCGATCTGTCCGTCAGACCCGGGCGCCTGCCATGTCAGCGATGCGCCATCGTTGACACCTGGCGTCGGGACGGCCCTTTTCTTGACTGATTCCAGTTCCGGTGGCACCGTCGGGTCACCATGACGATCGACGGCCAGCGCCCCGGAGGCGTCCCCGACCTCGCCCCGCGGGACCCGCGGCACGACATCGGTGACGCCGTGACGGCGCTGCGCTCCGCGGGTCTGCGGGTCACCGCGCCCCGTCGCGCGGCGCTCGTCGCCCTCGCCGACCACCCGCACTCCACCGCGGACGCCGTCGCGAACGTCGTCCGCGCGGAGCTCGGTTCGGTGTCCACCCAGGCGGTCTACGACGTCCTCGCGGCGTGCGTGGACGCGGGCCTGGTGCGGCGCATCGAGCCGGCGGGTTCGGCGGCGCGCTACGAGACGCGGACCGGGGACAACCACCACCACGTGGTGTGCCGCTCGTGCGGAGCCACGGCCGACGTCGACTGTGTGGTCGACGACCGCCCGTGCCTCACGCCGTCCGATGACGGCGGATTCGAGATCGACGAGGCCGAGGTCGTGTTCTGGGGCCTGTGCCCTGCATGCCAGGTCACCCCGAGCGGGTAGCCCCAGACCTCACCGCCGTTTCGACCGCCTCCACCACCACCACGAGAGGTGAGAAGTGACTTCCGCGAATCAGTCCCGCCCCGCCACGGACGACGCCGGCATCCCGGCGCCGACTCACGAGTTCTCCGCCACGGTCGGGTCCAACGGTCCGATCGTGCTCCAGGACCACTACCTCATCGAACAGATGGCGAACTTCAACCGGGAGCGCATCCCGGAGCGCCAGCCGCACGCCAAGGGCAGCGGCGCCTTCGGTCGATTCGAGGTCACCCAGGACGTCTCCCGCTTCACCAAGGCCGCGGTGTTCCAGCCCGGCGAGGTGACCGAGGGCGCCATCCGTTTCTCCACCGTGGCCGGCGAGCGGGGCAGCCCCGACACCTGGCGCGACCCGCGCGGCTTCTCGCTGAAGCTCTACACGCGCGAGGGCAACTGGGACATGGTCGGCAACAACACGCCGGTCTTCTTCGTCCGTGACCCCATGAAGTTCCAGAACTTCATCCGGTCGCAGAAGCGCCTGGCCCGCAACGGCCTGCGCGACCACGACATGCAGTGGGACTTCTGGACGCTGTCGCCGGAGTCGAAGCACCAGGTCACCTGGCTCATGGGCGACCGGGGCATCCCGGAGACCTGGCGCAACATGAACGGCTACTCCAGCCACACCTACATGTGGGTCAACGCCGCGGGCGAGGAATTCTGGGTCAAGTACCACTTCATCACCGACCAGGGCGTGAAGTGCATGACCCAGGACGAGGCCGACGCGATGTGCGGCAAGGACAACGACTACCACCAGCGCGACCTCTACGAGGCCATCGAGCGCGGTGACCACCCGTCGTGGACCCTCAAGGTGCAGATCATGCCCTTCGAGGACGCCAAGACCTACCGCTTCAACCCGTTCGACCTGACCAAGGTGTGGCCGCACAGCGACTACCCGCTGCAGGAGGTCGGGAAGTTGACGCTGGACACCAACCCCGTCGACTACCACACCCAGATCGAGCAGCTGGCGTTCGAGCCGAACAACCAGCCCCCGGGGACGGGCCTCTCGCCCGACAAGATGCTGCTCGCCCGTGGCTTCTCCTACGCCGACGCCCACCGCGCCCGGCTCGGGGTCAACTACAAGCAGATCCCGGTGAACTCGCCGCGGGGTACCGAGTCCCACCCGTACACCGTCGCGGGCGCCATGCGGACGGTGAACGCGGTCGATCCGGTCTACGCGCCGAACTCCAAGGGCGCCCCGCAGACGACCGAGACGGTGCAGCCGCCGACGTGGTACTCGGACGGCGAGATCCAGCGCACCGCCTACGTGAAGCACCCCGAGGACTCCGACGAGATCCAGGCCCGCACCATGATGATGGAGGTCTGGAACGACGAGGAGCGCGAGCGCTTCATCGGCAACGTCTCGGGCCACCTCGCAGGTGGGGTCGGCGACGACGTGCTGGCGCGGGCGTTCGACTACTGGAAGTCCATCGACCAGGGCGTCGGTGAGCGCATCGAGGCCAAGGTCCGCGAGCTGACGGGCAAGGTCCTCTCGCAGAGCTGAGCCCCTCGAGGCTCCCGTGCACGACCGAAGGGCCCCTTCGCTCGATCCGTTCGAGCGACGGGGCCCTTCGGTCGTTCCGGGTCAGACGTACTTGCTCCCGGCGGCCTCGTCGAAGTAGTGGCCCTTGTCGAGGTCCTCGATCAGGCTGGGGCCGGTCGGCTCCCAGCCGGTGACCTCGCGGGTGATCGTGTTCGACGCCGGGCTGTCGAACCCGAGGAACATGCCGAGGAAGCCGAAGTGCTCGCCGGCGTCTTCCTCGGGCACCGACCGCACCGGCACGTCGAGGTGGCGCCCGATGGCCTCGGCGATCGCGCGCACCGGGATCCCCTCGTCGGCCACGCCGTGCAGGATCGAGCCGGCGGGCGCGACCTCGACGGCGAGGCGGAACAGGCGGGCGGCGTCGGACCGGGCGACGGCGGTCCAGCGGGCGGAGCCGTCGCCGGGATAGCCCGCGACGCCCTTCTCCCGCGCGACGTGGATCAGGGTCGGCACGAACCCGCCGTCGCCCTCACCGTGCACGGTCGGGGACAGCCGGACGACCGAGGAGCGGATGCCGCGCTCGGCGAGCGCCAGCGCGTCGTCGGCCGAGGCCTGACGGCCTCCCGCGAGGGACTCCGGGGCGGGTCGGTCGCTCTCGAGGGCCGGACGGCCGCCGATGGCGAGGCCGAGGACACCGGAGGCGATGGTGAGTGCCCCGCCGGACGGGAGCCCCTCCCCGAGGGCGGCGATCGCGGCCCGGTCCGACGCGACGGCCTCGGCGAACTGCCCGGTGAAGGCGATGTCGTGGCGGAAGGCCAGGTGGATGACGGCGTCGGACGCGGCGGCGGTGTCCCGCAGCAGGTCGGTGTCCTCGAGATCGCCGCGCACCACGGTGACACCGGCGGCCTCGAGCGCCGAGGCCGAGGCATCCGACCGGGCGAGGCCGGTGACCTGGTGACCGGCGTCGAGCAGCTCCGGGACGACGGCCGAGCCGATCCAGCCCGACGCCCCGGTGACGAACACGCGCATGAGATGTCCCTTCGCACTGCGTACCGTCGCCTGATGTCAGCGACTGACATGAGCGTAGCACCACATGTCAGTCGCTGACATCACCTAGACTCGGGGCATGGGTCGTTGGGTGCCGGGCGCGCGAGGACGCCTCCAGCTCGCGGCCATGGAGCTCTACGCGGAGCGCGGGTTCGAGCAGACCACCGTCGCCGAGATCGCGACCCGCGCGGGGCTCACCGAGCGCACGTTCTTCCGGCACTTCGCCGACAAGCGCGAGGTGCTCTTCGCCGGGCAGGACCAGCTGACCGAGCTCGTCCTCGCCGCGCTCGCCGAGGCTCCGGCCGAGCTGTCGGCGCTGGACGCCGCGACGGCGGCGTTCGCGGCGAGCACGGAGCTCTTCGGCGAGCGGCCCGACGGCCCGCGGGCCCGGCAGTCGATCATCGACGCCCACCCGGAGCTGCAGGAGCGCGAGCTCATCAAGCTGGCGAGACTCGGGTCCGCGATCGCCGAGGGGCTCGAGCGCCGCGGCGTGGCGGCCCCCGCGGCGTCGCTGGCCGCCCAGAGCTCGGTCGCGGTGTTCCGGACGGGCTTCGAGCGCTGGACCACCGCCGATGACGGCCGCAGCCTCGACGCGTGCCTCCGGGAGGCGCTGGCCGAGCTCAAGAAGGTGGCGTCAGCTCCCTAGCGGCCGGGCGTCCAGGCCCGTCGTCACCCCTTCTCCGCGATCGGCAGCGAGAGCCCCAGCGCCCGGCGGGCGAACGCGATCTCGGCGGCCGTGTGACGCAACGTCTCCGCGACGACGAGCGACCCGTGCCCGGCGTCGTAGCGGACCATCGCGTAGTCCAGTCCGCGCGCGGCGAGGCCGTCGAGGTAGTTGTCGATCTGCCGGATCGGGCAGCGCGGGTCGTTCTCGCCCGCGAGCACCAGCACCGGCGCGGACACCTCGTCGAGGTAGGTCAGGGGTGACGCCGTGGAGTAGATCTCCGGGACCTCGGTGGGCGAGCCGCCGAAGAGCGAGCGGTCGAACGCGCGCAGCGGCTCCATCTCGTCCTCGTAGGCGGCGACGTAGTCCGCGACCGGGACCCCCGCGCAGCCCACGGCCCAGCGCTCGGGCTGCAGGCCCAGACCCAGCAGCGTCAGGTACCCGCCCCAGGACCACCCCTCGAGCACGCACGCGGCCGGGTCCGCGAGACCGGACTCCACCGCCCAGGCCTGCACGACGGCGATGTCCTCGAGCTCGGTCGTCCCCGGCCGGCCCTCGATCGCGTCGCGCCACACCGAGCCGTAGCCCGACGAGCCGCGGTAGTTCACGTGCACCACCGCGAACCCGGCGTCCAGCCACACCGCGCGCACCGCCGAGTAGCGGTCCTCGTCCGCCGCCTGCGGACCGCCGTGGATCATGAACAGGGTCGGGACCGGGCCGCTCGTGCCCTCCGGTCGCGCGTAGAGGGCGTGCACGTCGCCGCCGGGACCGGGCACCCACCCGTCGTCGAGACGCATCGACGGCGCCGGGCTGGTCTTTCCCTCCTCATGGCTGCCCGGGGGCGTCAGCAGCACCTCGTCCGTGCCGTCGGGGCGCAGCACGCGCACCGACGACGGGTGCTCCGCCGACGACCAGCCGTACTCGATCGATCCGTCCGGGCGCACGTCCGCGCCGCCGACCGAGCCGCGCGCCGTCGGCAGGTCGCGCAGCTCTCCGGTCGCGAGGTCGTAGCGGTGCAGGGAGGTGCGCCCGGCCCGGGTGTGCGCCACGAGCAGCGCGGACGCGTCGGGGTAGAAGCCGGCGGAGACGTCGCCGGGCAGGTCGATGTCGACCTCGGTCTCGACCCCCGTCGCCGGGTCCCAGATGAGTACCTCGTCACGGCCGCGGCGCTCGTGGCCGACCAGCAGCCGGGTGTCGCCCGCCACCGGGGCGAACTCGATCGGGTCCAGGCCCTTGCCCTCGCCGTCGTGCAGGTCGGCGACCGCAGACCCGTCCGCGACCCGGAGCACCCGGATCGCCGGGTGGCGGGAGTCGCCGTGCTCGGAGTGCGAGATCGCGAGCAGGCTCTCGTCGCGGGAGAGCCCGCCGATGCCCGCGTCCTCGGTGTGCTCGTAGATCGTGCGCAGGGCCGCGTCGCCGACCGCGACGGCGAGAGTGGACCCGTCGTCGGTGGACCAGCCGATCGCGGTGGTGGTGCGCCCCAGGTCGAGGCCCGCGGGGTAGCCGCGCGCGGCGCCGTCGACGGCAGGCCCGGCCTTCGTGTCGTCCGCGACGAAGGGCTCGCGGACCCAGGTCCCGAACTCATCGCCGTCGGTGTCGTCGAACCACCAGATCTCGGCGCCGTCCACCGAGACCGTGGCGCCGCGGGTGCCGTTCGGCCGGTCGGTCACCTGCCGGTGGACGTCGCTGCGGCGGTCCCAGGCGTATACCTCCCAGGTGCCGCTGGCGTTGGAGGAGTAGACGCTGCGGTCGGTGGCGTCACGCGCCCAGTCCGGCACCGAGATCCGGGCGGCGGTGAAACGGCCGCGCCAGCGGGCCTCGGTGGCGGCCTCGGCGAAGAGGGGATCGGGGACGTCGACGGCGGGGTCGGTGCGCTGCGGGCTCTCGGTGACCACGCCCCGATCATGCCTGCTCGGGACCGGGTGCTCGAAATCATCGGGGCGACGGACTGGCGAGTACACGCGGAACGAGGAATCTTCTCGGGCGTGGCGAGCGACGAAGGTGCCGGCGGAGCGCGTCCGGTGGGGCGTATCGCGATCATCAACCGTGGCGAGGCAGCGGTCCGGTTGATCCACGCGGTGCGCGACCACAACGCGGAGCGGGGTCCCGACGAACCGATCCGCACCATCGCGCTCTACACCGACGCCGAGCCGGCGGCGATGTTCGTCCGCGAGGCCGACGTGACGTATGCCCTCGGGGCGGCGGCGGACCGCCCCTATCTCGACCACGACCGGCTCGAGGCCGCGCTGCTCGCGACCGAGGCCGACGCGGTGTGGGTCGGGTGGGGCTTCGTCGCCGAGGACCCGGAGTTCGCGGCCCGGTGCGCCCGGCTCGGCGTCACCTTCGTGGGACCGAGCGCGGACGCGATGCGCCGCCTCGGCGACAAGATCGGGGCGAAGCAGCTCGCGGAGGAGGTCGGCGTGCCGGTCGCCCCGTGGAGCGGGGGGCCGGCCGACTCGCTCGACGACGCCGTCGCCGCCGCCGGCCGCATCGGCTATCCGCTGATGCTCAAGGCTGCTGCGGGCGGCGGTGGGCGCGGCATCCGGCTGGTCCGGTCGGAGGACGAGCTGCGCGAGGCCTACCAGCCCACTCGCGACGAGGCGCTGCGCGCGTTCGGGAGCGAGGTCGTCTTCCTCGAGGCGCTGGTCACCGGCGCGCGGCACGTCGAGGTGCAGGTGATCGCGGACGCGCACGGCACCGCCTGGGCGCTCGGGGTCCGCGACTGCTCGGTGCAGCGGCGCAACCAGAAGGTCATCGAGGAGTCCGCCTCGCCCCTGCTGAGCGACGAGCAGACCGCGCTGCTGCGGGACTCCGCGGAGCGGCTCGCCGTGGCTGTCGGCTACTGCGGCGCGGCCACCGTGGAGTTCCTCTACCGCCCCGACGACGAGGTCTTCGCGTTCCTCGAGGTCAACACCCGCCTGCAGGTCGAGCATCCGGTCACCGAGATCACCACCGGCACCGACCTGGTGCGCCTGCAGCTGCACGTGGCGGTGGGCGGCCGGCTCACCGACGTCGGCGAGCGGCCCGCCGAGGTGGGGCACGCCGTCGAGGCCCGGCTCAACGCCGAGGATCCCGACCGCGACTTCGCGCCGTCACCGGGACGCATCGAGCTGCTCGACCTGCCCAGCGGGCCGGGCGTCCGGGTCGACACCGGGGTCAGCCGGGGCGACGTCATCCCCTCCGAGTTCGACTCGATGATCGCGAAGATCATCGCCAGCGGCCGGACCCGGGACGAGGCCCTGGCCCGGTTGCGCCGGGCCCTCGCCGAGACCGCGGTCGTCATCGAGGGCGGCGTGAGCAACAAGAGCTTCCTGCTCGACCTGCTCCACCGCCCCGAGGTGATCGACGGGACCGCCGACACCGGCTGGATCGACCGGGTCCGCGCCGAGGGCGGCCTGTCCGAGGAGCGCCACGCGGGCACGGCCCTGGTCGCGGCCGCCGTCGAGGCCTACGAGAGCGAGGAGCTCGTCGACGTCGCGCGCCTGCTCGAGACCGCCCGCGGCGGACGGCCGTACGTCCAGCACCGCGCCGTGCGCCCGTTCGAGCTGACCCTGCGGGGCCGCAGCCACCGTCTCGAGGTGTCCCGGGTCGGTGCCCGCCGCTTCCGCGTCACCGTCGCGGACGAGGACGTGCCCCACGAGCTGCACGTCGAGGTCCGCCCCCTCGACGCCCACCACAGCCGCCTGGTCCTGGGCGGGCGCACGCACCGCGTGCTGTCCGCGACCCACGGGCCCGTCCACTTCGTCGAGGTGGACGGGGTCGCCCACCGGGTCGGTCGCGACGAGGGCGGCGTGGTGCGCGCCCCCGCCCCCGCGCTCGTGGTCGCGACGCCGGTCGCGGTCGGGGACGAGGTGGCCGCCGGGTCGCCGGTGCTCGTCCTGGAGTCGATGAAGATGGAGACCCAGCTCCACGCGCCGTTCGCGGCGGTGGTGAAGGAGCTGCACGTCGCGACAGGCAGCCAGGTCGAGACCGGGACGGCTCTCGCGCGCCTGGAACCGGTCGAGACCGACGACGACGCTCCCGCGGTGACCGACGCCGCGCCCGACCTCGACCTGCCCGTGACCGACGAGCAGGCCCCGGCCGTCGACGACCTGTGCGCGGTGCTGCTCGGCTACGACGTCGCCCCGGGCGACGAGGGGGTGGCGCTCGAGCGCTGGCTCGCCGAGCGTGACGCCCGCACGGCCCGCGGCGAGGACGTCCACGACGACGAGATCGGCCTGCTCGGGATCTTCGCGGACTTCGCCGAGCTGTCGCGCAACCGGCCCGCCGACGAGGAGACCGGCGCCGAGATGCGGGTGCACAGCCCGCGGGAGTACTTCCACACCTACCTGCAGAGCCTCGACGTCGAACGCGGCGGCCTGCCCGAGATGTACACGGCGAAGCTGCGCAGCGTCGTCGCGCACTACGGCGTCGCCGACCTCACCCGGACCCCCGACCTCGAGCGCGCGGTGTTCCGGGTCTTCCTCGCCCAGCAGCGCTCGGCCCCGGAGCTCGCGATCGTCACGGCGATCCTGCAGCGCTGGCTCGGCGAGCACGTGCCGCCCGACGGCCTCGCCGGGACCGACCGCGCCGCCGGGATCCGCGAGCTGCTCGAACGGCTCGTCCGGGCCACCCAGCGGCGGTTCCCCGCCGTCGGCGACCTCGCGCGCAGCGTGCGCTACCGCTGGTTCGACGAGCCCGCGGCCGCCCGGGAGCGCGCCGCGGCCCTCGACCGGGTGTCCGGGGAGCTCGAGTACCTCGACGCCCACCCCGACGCCACCGACCGGGCCGCGCGGATCGAGGCCCTCGCAGGCACCCCGGAGCGGATCGTCGGCCTGCTCGCGAACCGGCTGCTCGACGGCCTGCCGGTGCGGGAGGCGCTCCTCGAGACCCTCGTGCGGCGGCACTACCGGGGCTACGAGCTGCGTCACCTCGGGGCGGCCTCGATCGGGTCGGCGGCCGACGAGGTGGACGGCCGGCCCGGGATCGAGGCCGACTACGTCCTCGACGAGCGGCCGACCCGGCTGGTCTCCACGGTCGGCACCGTCGCCGAGCTGGACCCGGCGAGCGCGCTCGCCCGGACGGTGGCCGAACGGGTCGCGGCCCGCTCCGCCGACCAGGCCGCCGTCGTCGACCTCTACCTCGCCTGGCCGGACGCGCCCGCCGACGCCGACGAGTGCTGCGCGGCCCTGCGGGACCTGTTGCTCGCGATCCCGTTCGCGCTCGACGTCCGGCGGGTGGCCGTCGCGGTCTGCACCCCGGGACTGCCGGTCGGCTACTTCACCTTCCGGCCCCTGCCCGACGCCGCCCACGGGCTCGTCGAGGACGACCTCGTCCGCGGCGTGCACCCGATGGTCGGCCGGCGCCTCGACCTGTGGCGCCTGCGTGACTTCGACATCACCCGGCTCGACGCGCCTGACGACGTCCTGCTCTACCACGCCGTCGCGACCGAGAACTCCGCCGACCAGCGGCTCGTGGCCCTCGCCCAGGCCCGCGAGCTCACCGTGGTGCGCGACGCCGAGGGACGGGTCAGCTCACTGCCGCAGGTCGAGCGGGCGATCGCCGGGTGCGTCGAGGGGATCCGGCGGGCCCGGGGCGAGCGGGCGTCCCGCAGCGTGCCGCTGGACATGAACCACGTCTGGCTGCACATCTGGCCGCCGATCGCCGCCGAGCTCGAGCAGGTCACCGCGCTGCGCAGCAGCATCGCCCCGATCACCTCGGGCGCAGGCATCGACGAGGTCCTCGCGCAGGGCCACCTGGTGGGGCCCGACGGCGAGCTGGTCCCCGTCGCCGGCAGCTTCTACGCCCAGCCGGGGGCCGGCGTGCAGTTCTCCGTCGGGCCACCGCCGACGGAGAACCTCGCCCCGATGGACGACTACGGGCAGAAGGTGATGCGGGCCCGCCGCCGCGGCACCGTGTACCCCTACGAGATCTTCTCCATCGTCGCGGGCGAGGGGGGCACCGTCGTCGAGTACGACCTCGACGAGAGCGGTGCCCTCGTCCCGGTGGACCGGCCCGCGGGCGGCAACCGGGCGGGGATCGTCGTCGGGGTCGCGACGACGCCGACGACGGTCTATCCGGAGGGCATCACGCGGGTCCTGCTCTGCGGGGATCCGACCAAGGCCCTCGGCGCCGTGTCCGAGCCCGAGTGCTCCCGGATCGTCGCCGCCCTCGACCTCGCCGAGACGATGGCGGTGCCGGTCGAGTGGTACACGCTCTCGGCCGGGGCGCGGATCGCGATGGACTCCGGCACCGAGAACATGGACTGGGTCGCGCGGGGGCTCAAGCGGATCATCGAGTTCACCCAGGCCGGGGGCGAGATCCACGTCGTGGTGGCGGGCATCAACGTCGGTGCGCAGCCGTACTGGAACGCCGAGGCCACGATGCTCATGCACACCAAGGGCGTCCTGGTGATGACACCGGACTCGGCCATGGTGCTCACCGGCAAGCAGGCGCTGGACTTCTCCGGCGGCGTGTCCGCCGAGGACAACTTCGGCATCGGCGGATACGACCGGGTGATGGGCCCGAACGGGCAGGCGCAGTACTGGGCGCCGAACCTG
>NZ_DASXJS010000134.1:0-38587 GCF_036497245.1 Actinomycetospora sp.
CCCGATGAGCGCCCGCACGGTGATGCTCGGTGTCGCCCTCCCGGCGGCGATGCTGGTGAGCGCCTGCAGCACCGGGGCCGCCCCCGACCCGGGCACGGCCCAGGTCCGGATGGAGCTCTCCGACGCCGGGTGCGCTCCCCAGCCGGCCTCGGTGCCCGCCGGGCCGGTCACCTTCACCGTCGTCAACAACGGCACGAGCGCGGTCACCGAGGGCGAGTTACAGGCTCAGAGCCGCATCATCGGCGAGAGGGAGAACGTCACCCCCGGTCTGTCGAGCAGCTTCAGCCTGCGGCTCGACCCCGGCACGTACCTCGCCTACTGCCCCGGCGCTGCGCAGGACAACTCCCGGTTCACCGTGACCGGCTCGGCGCAGGCCCCGGCAGGTGACGCGTCGCTGAGCGCCGCGACCGCGCAATACCACCAGTACGTGACCACCGAGGTCGACGCGCTGGTCGCCGGCACCAAGGTCTTCACCGACGCCGTGCGCCGCGGCGACCTCGCCGGCGCCAAGGCGGCCTTCGCCCCGGCCCGCTACCACTACGAGACGATCGAGCCGGTGGCCTCGAGCTTCGCCGACCTCGACCCGCAGGTCGACGCCCGCGCCGACGACGAGCCCGACCCCGTCCGCTGGACCGGGTTCCACCGCCTCGAGCAGTCGCTGTACCAGGCCGACTCCACCGCCGGCCTCGTCCCGTTGGCCGACAAGCTCGACGCCGACCTCGCCTCGCTGCGCACCCTGGTGGCCGGCGTGGCGTTCCAGCCCGCCGAGCTGGCCAACGGTGCGGGCGAACTGCTCAACGAGGTCTCGACCAGGAAGGTCACCGGCGAGGAGGACCGCTACTCCCACACCGATCTGTCCGACTTCGCGGCGAACATCGAGGGAGCCCAGAAGGCGTTCGGCCTGCTCTCCCCCGCGCTGGCCACCAAGGACCCCGCCCTCGACCAGCAGCTCCAGGCCCGGTTCACCGGCATCGTCACCGCCCTGCGCCCCTACCAGGACCCGTCGGGTCCGAACGGCTGGAAGACCTACGACGCCGTCGACGACCAGGCCCGGCGCGCCTTCGCCGACCGGGTCAACGCCCTCGCCGAACCCCTCTCCCAGGTGTCGGGGAAGCTGGCGTGACGACGACTCGACGAGGAGATGGAACGCCAGATTCGATGTGTGGCTCGTGAACGGTTCTCGGGCGAGAAATCACATGGTCTTCTCATCGTCGATTCGGATGCTTCGCGCCCATGCCCTCTGCGCACTCAGCATCGACGTCGCGGACGTTGCTCAACAAGGTCCCGGAAGTCACCGTCTGGTTCTGGCTGATCAAGGTCCTGTGCACCACGGTCGGTGAGACGGCCGCCGACTTCCTCAATGCCACCCTGGGCTTCGGGCTCACGGGCACCTCGATCGTCACCGGGGCGCTGCTGGCGATCATTCTGGCCCTGCAGATGCGGTCCCGCGCCTACGTTCCGGGCCTGTACTGGGGGACGGTCACCCTGGTCAGCGTGTTCGGCACGCTCGTCACCGACAACCTCACCGACAACCTCGGAGTTCCGCTGGAGCTGAGCTCTGTCGTCTTCGGGGTCGCCCTGGCGATCGTGTTCGTCGCCTGGTACCGCTACGAGGGCACCCTGTCGATCCACTCGATCATCACGACACGGCGCGAGACGTTCTACTGGCTGGCGATCTTCGTGACGTTCGCGCTCGGCACCGCCACCGGGGACCTCATGGCCCAGGCACTGAGCCTGGGCTACGTGGTCTCCGCCGCGATCGTCATGGCCGTCATCGCCGTCATCGCGATCGGCTGGCGCCTGGGGCTGCACCCGGTCCTGTCGTTCTGGATCCTCTACGTGCTGACCCGCCCGCTGGGCGCCTCGCTCGGGGATCTGCTCGCCCAGCCGACCGACCAGGGCGGGCTGGGGGTCGGGTCCACGGTCACCAGCATCGTGTTCCTGGTCGCGATCCTCGGAATGGTGACCTACCTGAGCCTCAGCCGGGTGGATGTCATCGACGGCGGCGCCCGCGCGAGTCTCGGCGGCGTCGACGCCCGGACGACGTCCTTCGAGGCCGTCAGGCAGGAGGGCCGGTCTCGGTACGGGCTCGCCCAGACCCTCGTGGTCGTCGCGATCCTGCTCGTGCTGGGTGGGGTGGGCTACGCGGCGCGGCTCGACGCCCTGGCCCAGGACACCGGCTCCTCGACCTCGGCCGCGGCCACACCTCAGGCGCAGGGACGGCTCCAGGCCCGCGACGAGGCCGCCTGGACCCGCGTGGACGGCAAGGTCGACACCGTCCTCACGTCACTGCGCGCGAGCAGCCCCGACCCTGCGGCGGAGACGACGGCGCTCAACGACCTGCTCGCGGGGCTCGGCTGAACGCGGCACCCCTTGTCGGAGAAGTTCTCATCGTCGTCACACGGGCGCTGACGACGATCCGTGGGGTCGTCGACGTGCCCCACCCCATCCAGGAGCGTTCGTGGTCCATCAGTTGAGCTGGCTCGAGGCGATCGTCATCGGCGCCATGCAGGGAGTGGCCGAGCTCTTCCCGGTCTCCAGCCTCGGACACAGCGTGCTGCTGCCCGCCGTCATCGGCGGCAGTTGGGCGCAGGACCTCGACGTCTCCGCCCCCGAATCGCCCTACCTCGCCTTCATCGTCGGACTGCACGTCGCCACCGCGCTGGCGCTGGTGGTGTTCTTCTGGCGCGACTGGGTCCGCATCATCGGGGGCCTGTTCACCAGCATCGTGCGCCGCAAGGTCACCACCTCCGCGCAGCGGCTGGGCTGGCTGCTGGTGCTGGGCACCATCCCCGTCGGCCTCGTCGGCCTGCTGCTCGAGCACACCTTCCGGACCGTGCTCTCCCGCCCGGTCCCCACCGCGGTCTTCCTGGTGATCAACGGACTGGTCCTGCTCGGCGCCGAGACAATGCGCCGGCGCGCGGTCTCCGGCATTCCGGCCGCCGCGACGCCGCCCGCACCGGGCGGTCGGCACGACGGTGTCGATCCCGCCGGGCGCACCGTGGTGATGCATGTCGGGGCCGGCCCGGCCACCGCCGCGGAGGCCTCCGACGAGCGGCTGGGCGCGATGCCGATGCTGCGCGCGGCCGGTATCGGCGCCGCCCAGATCGCGGCGCTGTGCCCCGGCATCAGCCGCTCCGGGGTGACGATGGCGACCGGCCTGCTGCGCGGGCTCTCCCACGAGGACGCCGCCCGGTTCTCCTTCCTCCTCTCGACCCCGGTCATCCTCGCCGCAGGCATGCTCAAGCTCGGGGACCTCGCCGGCCCGCTCGGCGACGGCGTCCGCCCCCAGATCCTCGTCGGGAGCCTGCTCTCGTTCGTCGGGGCCTACCTCTCGGTGCGGTTCCTGACCAGGTACTTCGAGAACCGGTCCCTGCGACCCTTCGGCATCTACTGCATCGCCGTCGGCGCCGCCTGCCTCATCTGGTTCGGAATCCGGTGACCGTGCCGGGCCCCAGGACCGGACCGGGCGCCGGCCTCCTGGCCGCGGTCACCGGAATCGCTCTCCTGATGCTGCTCACGGGGTGCGGCGCGAGCAGCGCCGCACCGGCCTCACCGGTCGTGCCCAGCGTCCCCGGCGCGGTTCCCCGCCCGGATCACGTCCTGATCGTGGTGTTCGAGAACAAGGACTACGAGCAGATCATCGACAGCCCGCAGGCCCCCTACCTGACCCGGTTGGCGCACGAGGGCGCGAACCTCACCGACGCCCACGGCGAGACCCACCCCAGCCAGCCCGACTACATCGCCCTGCTCTCGGGAGGGACCCAGGGCGTGACCACCGACGCGTGCCCCCAGGACCTCGGCGGACAGCCCACGCTGGCCAGCCAGCTGACCGCCGCCGGGTTCAGCTTCACCGGGTTCTCGGAGGGCCTCCCCGCACCAGGCTTCACCGGCTGCTCGAGCCCGGACGGGCAGTACGCCCGCAAGCACAACCCCTGGGTCGACTTCACCTCGACACCGCCCGCGGCGAACGCCCCGATGACCGCGTTCCCGGCCGACTACGCGGCCCTGCCCACCGTGGGCGTCCTCATTCCCGACATGTGCCACGACATGCACGACTGCCCGGTCTCCACGGGCGACACCTGGGCCCGGGACCATCTGTCGGGCTATGTGGAATGGGCCCGGACCCACAACAGCCTGCTGGTGGTCACCTTCGACGAGGACAACGGCCGCAGCCAGAACCACATCGCGACCACCCTGGTCGGGCCGATGGTGCGCCCCGGAGACATCGGCGGGCGCGCCGACCACTACACCCTGCTGCGCACCATCGAGGACATGTACGGCCTGCCCGCTCTCGGCGCGGCGGCGCACACCGCTCCGCTGACCGGCTTCTGGCAACGATGAGCCACTCCCAGGCCACCACCACATGACCCGGCGTGCTCACCCGACCATCAGGCGCTCATGACGACTTCACTCGAATGAGGGTCGAGCGGCCCTGGGGAGTTGTTGGGCGCCTGACGCCATCCACCTGTCGCGCACCAGCGCTCAGCGCTGATCAGCTCGGTGGCTCATCGGGGTCGGGGGCGGGCCAGGGAAGAACGCCAGGCTGGTCGACCCTGGTCCCGGCCGGGTGGTCGTCCGGGGCGACCGGGGCCGCGAGATGCGCGCCGAGCCACCCCAGAATGGAGGGCACCTGGGCGCGGACGGCCTCGGTGTTATGCCCGCCGCCAGGGAACGTGAGGCGGGTCAGCTCGACTGGTGGCGCTGCGGCAGCGCGCATGCGTTCAGCGGCTTGCTGCTCGTCGCGCTCGGCCGCTCCGGCCGCCACCAGCAGGCTCAGCGGGACAGGGTGAGCGCGCAGGAGCGCGGAAACGTCGTTGCCCTGGCGCAGGTCCTCTCGGCCGGCGAATGGGTCCCCGGTCGTGGCGTCGAGGGCGGTCCTGTCGTAGCCGCTCTGACTCGCCGCGGCGGAATACCAGGACGGGTGGCGCAGCGCCAGGTTCATCGCGCAGTACCCGCCGCTCGACCAGCCCGCCAAGGCCCACCCGGCCCGGTCGGCCCGCACTCGGAGCCGGGCCAGCGCCCACCCCCGCACGTCGTCCGAGAGGAACCTGTCGTCGGCCGGGCCCGCGACCGCGTCCACGCACTCCTCGTCGTGGCTCAACCGCGGCTCCCCGTTCGTGTCGGGGATGATGACCACCGTGGGCGGCATCCGATCGCGAGCAATGGCGTCGTCGAGCATCGCCGGCAGTCCGAACAGCGCAGAGACCTCGCGGGGCTCGCCGGGGAAGCCCGGGAACCACTCGACGATGGGGAACCGAAGGGCCGCGTCGGGATCGTCATAGCCCGGCGGAAGGTACACATCGACGTCGCGGGTCAGGTGACTCGCGCGACCGGTCAGCGTGAGGTGTTCGGTGGTGCCGTGGCCACCGCGACTGCGCGATACCCGGATCGGACGGGTCGCCGCGAGCCGGTCCCCATCCTGTCCGGCCTCGACATCCGTGCCACCTGACGGGTCGGACGAGGTCCCGATGAGTGCACCGAGGGTCGGATAGAAACTTCCCAATCGGTTGACCTCGGCGGCGCAAGCGACGACCACCGCCATCACGGCGACCAGCACCGTCACGGTTCGTCCGAGCCGTCGCTGCGACCAGGCGTCCCACCACCAGGGGACCCAGGCCACGGCGAGCACCGCCAGCACAGCCAACGCGAGGCACGACCAGCCACCGGTGATCTCCAACTCCGACGCGTGCGGCATGTCGGGAAGCAGATCACAGCTATTCACCGCGGCCACAGCGGCGCGCCCGATCGTGGATGGGCCTGGCCCGACTCCGACAGGATGGACCGAGAACAATAGTTAGCGCCCGGCAAACTCATGCCACAGCTCGACGTGGATTTGCACTCTTCAGCTGCCACCGTGCTCGAACGGCGGCCGCGATGACGCGCGGGAGCCGTTCCGCACCGCCCTGGCCAGGGTGATGACCAGCAGGACGAGCACGGCCAGTGGAAGCAGCCACCAGGCCTGGACATCCGCGGCGGCCAGGCCGGCGATCAGACCGAGGGCCACGACGACCCCGACCGCAGCGATGGGATCGTCGCCGACGACGAACTCGGTCACTCCAGCCACGACGGAGCGAAGCGCGCGCATCAGTCCCCCGCGACCGATCGTGACCCGGTGCTACCGGCGGGCTCGTAGCGGCGATGGACCGAGCGCAGCACCCCGACGGCGCCAACCGCGATGATCACGACGTAACCCAGGACCCCGAGCAGCGCGACGTCGCCGCCCGGCCACGCCACCCCGGCACCCTCGGCGGCCCAGAAGATGCCGAACGAGGTCAGCATGATCCCGACCGCGAACTTCATGGTGTTCTCCGGGACTCGGGCCAGCGGCGCCCGCACCAGAATTCCCGTCACGGTCACCACCATCACCGCCAGCACTGCACCGAGTACGGCCAGCGGGATGCTGCCCTGGTTGGCGCCGAACGTGACCACGATGAACGCAACCTCCAGTCCCTCGAGCAGCACCCCCTTGAACGCCAGGGTGAATGCGTACCCGTCACTGACCAGGCGACCACCGGTGCGTTCGGCATCGCGGGCCTCGCCGATCCGGCGGGCATAAATGGCCGCCTCGTCGTGCAGCGCCTTGAACCCGCTCGCGCGCAGGATCGCCTTGCGCAGCCACCCCAACCCGAAGATCAGCAGCAGGGCGCCGACCACGAGTCGCAGCGCCTGCAGCGGGATGACCGTCAGCGCCGGCCCCAACGTCGCCACGATCACGGCCAGCAGGGCCAGCCCTGCCGCCATGCCCTGCAGCGTCGAGCGCCACCCCCGGGTGGTGCCGACCGCCAGCACGATCGTCAAGGCCTCGACAGCCTCCACCACGCACGCCAGGAACACCGACACCACCAGGAACACAGTGGCGGTCATCCGGTTCTCCCGATCGCCCAGTGGCCGAGTTGTCGACAGTGAATGATCAACAGCGCATCACTACGACTTTTCCCTGCTGCCTTTCTAGTGTGACGGTGGTTATCGGCAGGTGAACGCCCTCCGACCCACGTCGCCGGACCCAACAGCCCATCGGGACTCGAGGGTGGGCCCTCGCGTCGACCGCGTCAGCTGCGGGCGTCGGACGCGGAGCGGGGAGACGCCGTTCGCCTGCTCCAACACGCTCTGGGCGAGGGACGGCTGGACCTGCAGGAGACCGAGACCAGGGTCGCGGCCGCGTACGCGTCGGTCCACCTCATCGCCATATCGCGCAGAACCGGCCGCGGCGTCCGCCTCGTTCGTAGATCCTGCAGTTTCTCATGAAAAGTACATGCGCCTCACACAAATCCATTCGTCGCCCGGACGTGCCTGAGCTGTGAGACATCCGCGCAAGCTGGTGATCGTGCGGGCACTGACAATCTTCACTTCGCGGGCCACACTGAGGTCCTGATCCCGCCCAGCCCCCGCGGGACGCAGAAGAGGAGGAACCATGAGTTCTCTCACCGACCGGCCGGGTGGAATCCCCGAGTTCGCGCGGCACCGCCAGCGCCTCATCGAACGGCACACCACTCGCGGCGTCGACGAATCGATCGTGAGTGAGCACCTCGACCGGATCATTCGGCGTTTGGCCGGCGCACGTATCCGCGGCTACCTGCCGATCCTGGTGAAACGGGCCCTCGACGCCCAGCTCGGGTCGGCCTGACGTGGATGCGCCACGCAAGCCGCGCAGGTCCACCCGCCACCAGAAGGCAAAGCCCGTCACGACCGTCCTCGCGACACCGCTCGCGGACCCCATGCCCGAGTCGGCCGTGTCGACCGCCGCGGCTCCGCTTCGCGAACCGGTCACCCCGATCGTCATATCCGGACCTCGGCCGGTGCTCATCATCGACGAAGCCCTGGACGCGGTGGACGGCCTCCGCCGTCGGCTCCCGCACAGCAACGTGCCGGTCTACCTCGCTGCGGGAGCCCTCGCCGTCACTGGCGTCATCGAACTTCCGATGGCGGTCGGCGTCAGCGCCCTCTATCTCACGTTCAAGTGGTGGCCACTACGCGCCCGCCATGAATCCAGCGTCGGAGTGCGCGCACCGCGGTGACGTCGTCGACGAGTCCGACGAGGTCACCGAGCCAGGACCGCGGAGTCCGGGCTGGGAGCGCCGACGGCGTGACGCCGGGTCTGGCGGCCCAGCACCACCGCGACGACGGTGGCGACGGCCGCCCCCGCCGACCACGCCAGGGCCAGGAAGGGTCGCTCGGTGAGCCCGGTCGCGGCCTCGCTGACCGCCGCCAGGCCGATGAGCAGATCCACCGCGACGGAGAGCCGGCCGGGACGCCGACATGCATGCTGGGCGGTACGGGCCACCCAGCCGAGCGCGCCGAGGACCAGGAACGCTCCCCCGACGAGGAACAGCGCCACGGCCCCGCTGAGCGAGCTGGTCACGACGTCCGCCCCGGGAACCGTCGATGGGGATCGATGCCTCGCCCTGAGGCTCGAAAGATCGGACTCGCTGTCATGCCGCCACCGTCAGCCTTCGCCGATGTGGCAGCCATGAAAGCCGTCATGGTCGGGCGGACGCCTCGGCCACCCGGGATTGCTCGGACAACCCGCGGGCGTCGACGGTCGTGGTGCCGTCGGCCGTCCGCGAGATGATGGCCTCCACGCCGTAGACGTCGCGGAGCATCTCCTCGGTGAGCACGTCCTCGGGCGGCCCCACCGCGTGGACCCCGCCGGCGTGCAGGACCGCGACCTGGTCGGCGTAGCGGGCCGCCAGCGACAGGTCGTGCACGGACACCACGACCGCGGCGGGCGCGGTCGTCGCGAGGTCGCGGATGAGGCCGAGGATGTGCAGCTGGTTGCGCAGGTCGAGGTTGCTGGTCGGCTCGTCGAGCAGCAGCACGCTCGGCCGCCGCACCAGGGCCTGGGCGAGGCTGACCAGCTGGCGCTGCCCGCCGGAGAGCGCCGAGAGCGGGCGCATGGCCAGCGCCCCCAGGCCCACCCGCTGCAGGGTCGCCTCGACGTCGCGCACCGCCTCCTTCGGGACCCGGCGGGTCCCGCCGCTGCGTCGCTGCCGGGCGAGCAGGACCACCTCGAAGACGCCGAGCGAGCTCGACGACGGCAGGTCCTGCGGCATGTAGAGGACGTGGTCGCCGAGGCGGCCCGCGGGTTCGCCGTCGGCGTCCTCGACCCGGACGCTGCCGGTGGGGGTCTCCAGGCCCGCCAGACACTTCAACAGCGTCGACTTGCCGGTGCCGTTGGGCCCGACCAGGGCGGTGACCGTCCCGCTGCGGACACGGGGCAGGGTGGCGCCGGTGAGGACCGGGGTCTGCCCGTACGCGAACCCGACCTGATCGGCGACGAGGCTCAGGACCACATCCGCCTCCGGGTGGACAGGACGATGACGAGGAAGACCGGGACGCCGACCAGCGACGTGATGATGCCGACCGGCACGATCACTCCGGGCGAGATGGCCGTGCTCACCACGGTCGCCCCGCACAGCAGGGTCGCCCCGCAGAGCATCGACGCGGGCATGATGTGCCGCTGGTCGTCGCCGACGAGGATGCGCGCGACGTGTGGTCCGACGAGACCGACGAAGCCGATCGTGCCGGTGAAGGCCACGGTGGTGGCGGCGAGCAGCGAGACCCCGAAGAGCACGAGCACGCGCACCCGGGTCACCGGCACGCCGAGCGCCTTGGCCCGGTCGTCGCCGAGCCGGAACGCGGTGAGCGTCCACGCCGCGCGGCGCAGCACCGGGATGAGCACCACCGGCACCGCCGCCATGACCGCGATCTGCGGCCACGTGGTGCGGTTGAGGTTGCCGAAGGTCCAGAAGACCAGCTGCTGCAGCTCGACCTCGGAGGCGAGGTACTGCACGAGGGCGAGCAGCGCGGAGAACAGGAAGACCATCGCGATGCCGAGCAGGATCAGGCTCTCCGTGCCTGCCCCGCGCAGGGTGCCGAACAGCAGGATGACCCCGCAGGCCACCATCGCGAAGATCCAGGCGCTGCCCGCCGTGCCGAGGTACGCCGCCGCGGGCACGATCGAGCCGCCGACCAGGGCCAGCGCGGCGCCGAAGCCGGCGGCCGCGGACACCCCGAGGGTGTAGGGCTCGGCGAGCGGGTTGCCCAGCACCGTCTGCATCTGCACGCCAGCCAGGGCCAGGGAGGCCCCGGCGACCACGGCGGTCACCGCGAACGGCAACCGGATGTTCCAGACGATCTGGCTGTCCACCCGCGGGACGCTCGACGGCGAGACGAGGGCCGACCAGAACTCGCCCACGGTCATCGTCCCCGCCCCGACCAGCAGGGTGGCCACGAACGCGACGACGGCGAGCAGGAGCAGCCCGACGATGATCAGCCGTCGTCGGCGGAGCAACGCGGCGTAGGAACGTCCGGGGTCCGGGGTCGCGGCCTGCGTGGTCCCGGCGTCGTCGGGCCCGTCGGTGGGTGGGGCGGCCAGCCCGCCCGAGGCACTCACGAGAGCCCCGTGGAGAAGGTGCCGCCCGGGGGCACGGGCAGGAAGCGCTGGTGGAGATCGGTCATGGTCGTCCCGGGATCGACGTCTCCGAACAGGTCCGGGTGCAGCCACTTCGCGAACCACTCGGCGGCGAGCACGTTGTAGGGCGAGTCGTAGAAGTGGTGCCAGGCGACGTGGACCTGCTTGTTCCTCACCGCCGCGAGGTCAGCGAAGCCGGGCTGGCGCGCGATCACCGTCTGCAGCTGCTGCTGGGCGGCCTGCCGGGTCTCGTCGTACCCGAGCTTGACGACGTTGTCGGGCTGGGCGGCGCCGGCCACCCAGTCGGCCCCGGTGCCGATGACGACCGGCTCGTTGCGGCTCAGGACGGTCTCCGGCGAGAGCGTGCCCTGCGGCGAGGAGAGCAGCTCGTCCCCGAGGTTGGCCCCACCGGCCCACGTGACGAGCTGGGCGAGGTTGGAGCGGGCGAACGTCGAGCAGCAGTCGTAGTAGCCCGGCGCGCGCCACAGGAACGTGGGCGTCGGCGCGGGGTGCGCGGCGTCGAGCCGGGCGCGAATCCGGTCCATCGTCGTCCGGTACCAGTCGACGTAGCCTGCGGCCGCCTGCTCCTTGCCGAAGATGCGCCCCAGGAGCTGGACGCTCGGGACGGTGTTCTTGAGCGGGTCGACGAAGTAGTCGACGACCACCGTGGGAATCCCGGCCTGCTCGAGCTGGTCGACGGTGCCTGCGTCGCGCGCCGCGGGGAAGTTCGCGGCGCTCACGACGAAGACGTCCGGCCGCTGCTCGATCGCCGCCTCGGCCGAGAACGACCCGTTGGGCAGCTGACCGAGGACCGGCACCTGCGCCACCGACGGGAACTTCGCGGCGTAGCGCTGGTAGGTGTCCGGGTCGTTCTGCATGAGGTCGTTCGGCCAGCCGACGACGTTCGCGGCCGGGTCGGTCGGGTTGAGGAACGCCGTCGTGTAGAGGAGCCGGGAGCCGCCCAACAGGATCCGCGACGACGGCAGGTGCAGCGTCACCTGTCGGCCGAGGACATCGGTCACGGTGGTCTCGGGGCCGCCTCCGGAGGCTGGGCCGGACGAGGGCGATGAGCCGGCGCAGGCACTACTCACCGTGAGCGCGATGACGAACAGCGCCAGCGCTGCCCACGATCGCGTCCATGCCGACCTCACCCGGAACCACTCCCTGTGACTCGTGTCCACGACTCGACTCGGAGCAGTCGCAGCGTGAATTTAGGCGAGACTAACCAGAGTCCGCCGATCTCGTGAACCCACGGATTCTTCCGTCTCGTCGCCGCCTCACGACGCTCCGCGTCGAGGAGAGCACCGTCGGGTAACGTCAGTCAGGCCGATGAGCTGCATATTTGGTGTTTTCTTTACTGAAATATTGTTTGCATCTGGTTTTGGATGTGCAGGAGGCCACCACCGACAAGTAAGGCTCGCCTTGCCTACGAGTCGAGGCCGCCGTTAACTTCTCGAACACGGGTTCACATCCCGGTGACACACCACCGGGACCGCCCGCCCGTCCGATCCCGCGCCCGTCCCGCCGTTTCCCGATCCGTGATCACTGTGACCCACCGTGACCATTCGGCGGAGCCGTGCCCGACCCGGCACCCGTACCTCCCGGAGGTTCTCGAGCCATGGAACGACCCGAGCTCCACGTCCTGACCCGCAGCGACCTCGCGCAGGTCGAGATGCCTCCGACGGAGGTGATCGAGGCGGTCCGCCAGGGCTACCTCGCGCTCGACCGGGGCGACTCGAGCTGCCCCGCGAAGCTGATGATGCCGCTGCCCGTGCAGGAGCGGGACGCCGTCTCCTTCTCGATGCTGGGCTACGACTCGCCGAGCCAGCACCTGGGGTTCAAGACGTCCTACCGCCAGGGCTCGGACAACCGTGACCACTACTGGACGACGCTGAGCCTGTACGACGACACGACCGGCATGCCGTTCGCCCTGCTCGACGGGGACACCGTTGGCGCGATGCGCACGCCGGCGACGACGGCGCTCATCGCGCAGGCATGCGCCAAGCCCGACGCCCGCTCGGTGCTCATGATCGGCACCGGGGTGCAGGGGCTGAACACGCTGCCCTACCTCGCGTCGGCGCTGCCGCACCTGGAGCGCTTCCGGCTCTTCGGCACACACCCCACGGGCCTGCGGGACTCCGTGGACCGCTTCGCCGCGCACCACCCCGAGCACGAGCTCGAGCTCGTCGACGACGTGGCCGCGGCCGCCCGCGAGAGCGACATCGTGATCGCCGCATCGGGCCGCGCCGCCCACCCGAAGGTCGAGACGACCTGGCTCAAGCCGGGCGGTCTGCTCATCTCGGTGGCGAGCAAGGGCGTCGCCTCCACCGCGCTGGCCGACGCCGACTACGCCCTCGCCACGAGCGAGGGCCAGCTCGGGATCACCGGATCCCGGTTCGCCGGCGACGACGGGCGGGCCATGATCGACACCGAGCTCCCTCCCGTGCTCGCCGGTCGCGCGCCCGCTCGACGCGGTGCGGAGGACCGCGTCTTCGCCTTCAGCAGCGGCATGATCATCACCGACATCCCCGTCGGGCACGCCCTGGCCACCCGCGCGGTGGCGGCCGGCCTCGGTCAGCGGGTCGCGCTGTGGAGCTGACCCGCACCGCCGCCGCCGCCCCGACCGCCCACGCGAGCACCGGCGAGGCCGCCCGACGGGACACGCCGACCCTGCCGGCCCGGTCGCGGCCGTGGTCGGCGCGCCTGCTCGAGGACCCGCGCGCCCTCGGCGAGATGGCCCGCCACGCCGGGGGGCCGTTCCACGTCCTGCACCCGGCGACCTTCGCCGAGAACGTCCGCGGGTTCCAGAACGCGCTGCTCTCCGCCGGGGTCGACGGCCACGTGCTCTACGGCAAGAAGGCCAACCGGTCGGACTGCTTCCTCCGCGCGTGCGTCGACACCGGCGCCGGGGTGGACGTCGCGAGCGCCCCGGAGCTGACCCACGCGCTCGCGGCCGGGCTGCACGGCGAGGACCTCGTCGTCACCGGTCCCGCGAAGTCCGACGAGCTCCTCCGGCTGGCTCTGCGCCACGGGGCGCTGCTCGCCGTCGACGCCCCCGACGAGTTCGCGCGCCTGGTCACGCTGGCCCGGAACGGACGCCCGGCGCGCGTCCTGCTGCGGGTGCTCCCGCCGACGGACCCGCACAGCCGCTTCGGTGTCGACGCCGACGAGCTCGACGAGGTGCTCGACCGGGCCGCGGAAGCGCGGGACGCCGTCGAGATCGAGGGCTTCTCGTTCCATCTCTCGGGGTACGAGCCCGAACCGCGCGCGGAGCTCGCGGCGGCCCTGGTCGACCGCTGCCTGGCCGCGCGGTCGCTCGGCCACGCCGCCACGGCGATCTCCATCGGCGGCGGCTTCGGGGTCAGCTACGTCGACGCGGCGGACTGGGACCGGTTCCTGGCCGAGCACGACGACGGCGACTACCACGCGGGACGCAGGCCACCCCGCTTCTACCCGTACCACCAGGAGCCGGCCAAGGCCGACATGCTCGCGGCCATCCTCGGCCACCGCAGCGGCGGAGGGCCGAGCCTCGCCGAGCAGCTGAGCCGCAACGGGATCCGGCTGCTGCTCGAGCCGGGTCGCGCCCTGCTCGACGGCGCCGGGTTCAGCGTGTTCGGGGTGCAGGGGTACAAGCGACGGGGCGGAGTCGGCTCCGACGGCCGCGAGCACGGCATCGTCACCGTCGACGGCCTCTCCATGAGCATCTCGGAGCAGTGGAAGGGCAGCGAGTTCCTCCCGGACCCCGAGCTGTGGCCGCGGGCGCCGATCGTCGAGCCGGTCGCGGCCTGCGTCGGCGGTGCGAGCTGCCTCGAGTACGACATGCTCACCTGGCGCCGGGTGCCGTTCCCGCGATCCCCGCAGCACGGGGACCTGCTGGTCTACCCGAACACGGCCGGCTACCAGATGGACAAGAACGAGAGCCGGTTCCACCAGCTCCCGTTGCCCGCGCGCTTCGTGGCCCGGGGCCCGTCCGGCGACGCCGTGCCGACGTGGCGACCCGAGTGGTGAGCGCCCCCCTGCCCGACCGGTGGAGAGAGAACGTCGTCCACCGGGTCTCCGACCTCATCGGCCACACACCGCTGTTCCACCTCGGCGCGACCGGCGCGGGGAGCCGGCTGCTGCTCAAGCTCGAGAACCTCAACCCGACGGGGTCGGCCAAGGTCCGCATGGCCTCGCAGATGATCGCGGCGGCCGAGCGGCGCGGGGAGCTGCGCCGCGGCGGCCGGATCGTGGAACCGACCTCGGGCAACACCGGGCTCGGGCTCGCCCTCGCGGCCCTCGAGCGCGGCTACCGGTTCACCGCCGTGGTCGATCACCATGCCAGCATCGACAAGATGCGCGCCCTGATCGCGCTCGGCGCCGAACTGGTCTGGGTCGGCGAGGCCGGCACCGACGGCCCCCAGACGATGGCGCGCCGGGCCCTGGCCGAGAAGCTCGCCCGCGAGGACGGGACCTGGTGGCCCGACCAGCACAACCACCCCGGTAATCCCGAGGGCTACCGCGGGCTGGCGTGCGAGCTGCTCGGCGACCTGTTCGGCGACGTGGACTACCTCGTCGCCTCGGTCGGCACCGGCGGCGGGCTGTGCGGGACCACCCGGGAGCTGCGCCGGCTCGGGTCAGGGGTCCGCTCCGTCGGGGTGGAACCGACCGGCTCGATCATGTTCGGCGGTGAGCCCGGCAAGTACTGGCAGACCGGCGGCGGGAACCCGGCGGACTTCCCCGTCGGGCGCAACGTCGACCACGCCCTCATCGACGAGGGCGTCTCCGTCGGTGACGTCGAGGCCTTCGCGACGGCCCGTGTGCTCGCCCGCCACACCGGCCTGCTCGTCGGGGGCACCGCCGGCGGGGCCGTCTACGCCGCCCTGGAACGCCTCGCGACGCTGCCGCCCCGCAGCACCGTCGTCGTGCTGGTCTCCGACGCCGGGGAGAAGTACCTGGACACCCTCTTCGACGAGCACTGGCTCTCCGAACGCGGGCTGCACGACCCCGACCGCGAGCGATCGGTGGGGCGCAGTCTCGAGGCCCTCACCGTCGGGACCGGTCGAGCAGGCGGGGAGGTCGCATGAGCGCCGCGACCCCGACGGCGACCCGCACCGGCTACCGGGCCCTGCTCGCCGTCGCCGGGCCGCTCGCCGGCGTCCAGCTCGCCCAGGTCGCCCTCACCACCACCGACCTCGTGATGCTCGGCTCCCTCGACGTCACCGCGGTCGCCGCGGGCGGTCTCGCGATCCTGCTCCACAACCAGGTCCGCACGATGTGCGTGGGTGTCGTGACGCCGTTGGGCAACCTCGTCGCCGCCGCGGCGGGCCGGCACTCCTCGGGCGGACCGGCGGGCTCCGAAGCACCCGGCGCGGAACTCTCCGACGAGGTGCGCGGGCTGCTGCGCTCGGGTCTGGCCGTGGGCACCGTGGTCGGGGTCGTGTCCGCGCTCGTACTCACCGCCCTCGGCGCGGTGCTGCCCTGGTTCGGTCAGGCCCCGGCGGTGGTGGCCGTGGCACTCCCGACGATGGCCGCGCTCGCCCCCGGCCTCATCCCGATGCTGTGGCTCAACGTGCTGCGCCAGTTCGCGGTCGGGCTGCACCGCGCCGGGTCGCTGCTCGGGGTCACGATCGCCTCCATCGGCGTCAACGTCGTGCTCGACGGCGGCTTCCTGCACGGCTGGCTCGGCATGCCCGTGCTGGGCGCGCCCGGCGTCGGGGTGGCGACGTCCGCGGTGCAGGTGGTCAACGTGGCGGCCTATTACGCGATCCTGCGCCGAGACCCGCACCTCGCCCCGGCGCTCTCGCTGCAGGCCTGGCGGGCCGACCGCGCCCAGGCCCGCGAGCTGGTGCGTCTCGGCGCCCCGGTCGCCCTCACCTACGGCTCCGAGGCCGGGATCACGTCGGTCGCGACGCTGGTCATGGGCGCGTTCGGGCCGATCGCCCTGGCCGCGCACAACGTGGTCAACCAGATCGCCTACGTCGTCTACCAGGCGACCATCGGGCTCTCCCAGGGCTCCTCGATCCTGGTCAGCCGGGCCGCCGCCCAGGAGGCCCAGGGCGCCCACGAGGAGGCCCGGCAGGTCGCGACACGCGCCTTCGTCCTCTCCGGGGCCCTGCAGCTGGTGCTCGCCGTCGTCTACGTCGTGGCACCGCAGGCCGTCCTGTCGCTGTTCCTCGACCCCGCCGACGCGGCCGCCGCGGGCCTGGCGACGACGCTGCTGCTGCTCGCGATCGCGCAACAGATCACCAAGGGCGCCCAGAACATCGCGGTCGGGCTGATGCGCGGGCTCAAGGACACCAAGTCCGGCTTCCGCGCGAGCCTCATCGGCTACTGGGGGGTCGGGGTGCCCGCGATGCTGGTGCTCGGCCTCGTGCTCCACCTCGACGGACCCGGCGTCTGGATCGGGCTCAGCTGCGGTTTCGGTGCCACCGCGGTGCTCCTCCTGACCAAGTTCGTCCGGGCGGTCCGGTGATCCTCCATCCGGGGTGTTGCGTGGCGGCTGATCGGGAGCGATAAGGTCAGCCTCACCTAAACGGAGCGGGGGTGGCATGGCCAGGTCGGCGGCGGTCGCGGCACGCGACGGGCAGCCCATCCGACGCCGGATCGAGCCGGAGTACCGGCTGCGGGTCCTGCGGACCGAGACGCTGACGCCCCACCTCGTCCGCGTGGTGTTCGGCGGGCCCGGCCTCGAGGAGTTCTCCGACAACGGCTACGCCGACCGCTGCGTCAAGCTCGCCTTCCCGCGCCCCGGCGTGGAGCACCTCTGGCCGCTCGCCGTCGCCGAGATCCGGGCGACGATGCCGCGCTCGATGTGGCCCATGGTCCGGACCTACACGATCCGCGCGCTCGACCACGCCGCGGGCGAGCTGACCCTCGACTTCGTCGTGCACGGGTCGGCCGGTGTCGCGGGACCGTGGGCGACCAACGCCCGGCCCGGCGACGAGGTCGTCATGCTCGGTCCCGGTGGGTCCTACTCCCCCGCGGACGACGTCGACGCCCACGTCATGATCGGCGACGAGAGCGTCCTGCCGGCCATCGCCGTCGCGTGCGAGCGGGTGAAGCCGGAGGTGCCCGTGCACGTGTTCGCCGAGGTCGACGGGCCGGCCGACGAGATCGATCTGCACACTCTCGGCGACCTCACCGTCCACTGGATCCACCGCGACTCCGGGGGCGACCTGGTCGCGGCGGTCCGGGCGGCGGCCTGGCCCACCGGACGCGTCCAGGCGTTCGTGCACGGCGAGACGACGGCGGTCCGCGCGCTGCGCCCGCACGTCCTCGGCGAGCGGGGTGTCGCGCCGTCGCTGCTCTCGATCTCCGGCTACTGGCGGCGCGGCGCCGAGGCCGACGTCTTCCAGGCCGAGAAGCAGGCCGAGCTGCTGGGCGACGGCTCCCGCCCGGCCTGATCGCCCGCGATCCCGGCACGGCCGCCGACGGCGGAGCCGCTACGCAGTTGATCTTGCCGAGCGCGGCGTTTCCCGGCGGTGCCGAGCATGATCGCGAGATCGTGAGCGACACGCCCAAGAATTCGGTGCGGCGCGCTCACGAAGTCGTGATCTACGCCGTTGACCATGCATGCCACAGCGCCGCGATCGGCAAGATCAACCCCCATCCAGGAACACGTGCTCGGGGTGCGGGTGGCTGAGGAAGTCGTGGTGGGAGATGTCCCAGCCGTAGGCGCCCGCCTGCTCGAAGACGAGGACGTCCCCCGCGCGGAGCAGCGACACCGGCACGTCGCGGGCGAGGACGTCCTTCGGGGTGCACAGCTCCCCGGTCACCGTGACCGCGGCGTCGCGGATCTCCGGCCGGGGCGCGGCGGAGTCCCAGCGCTCGACGGGCAGGACCGTGAAGGGATGGCTGTGCTGCCAGGAGACCGGCAGCCGGAAGTGGTGCGTCCCGCCGCGGACGAGGGCGTACGGGACGCCGTGGTTGGCCTTCACGTCGAGCACCTCGACGACGTAGCGCCCGCACGCCGCGGTCAGGTAGCGGCCGCACTCGAACTGGATCTCGCGCCAGTGCTCCGGCAGCGTCGCGACCCATTCGGCGAGCCCGGCACAGAACCCGTCCCAGTCGAACGGCGTCTCGGGACGGCCGTAGTCCACGCCGATGCCGCCGCCGACGTCGAGCACCTCGACGCGCACCCCGAACCGCCGCTCCCAGCCGGCCACGGTGTCGCGGTAGAGCCCGAGCATCGCCAGGTGGGTCGCGGCCGAGAGGTTGTTCGACAACGAGTGCAGGTGGAACCCGGCGAACCGCAGGCCGGGCAGCGTCGTCGCCGCCTCGATCGCGGCGGGCAGATCGTCCTCGGAGATGCCGAACTGGGTGGGGCGCCCGGCCATGGCCAGGGTGGCGTCGGGGAACGGGCCCGCGAGGTTCACCCGCAGGGCCACCTCGGCGGTGACGTCGGCCGCCGTGGCCGCCTCGGAGATCCGATGCAGCTCGAGCAGGCTCTCGGCGTGGATCCGGGTCACGCCTGCCTTCAGGGCGAGGTCCAGCTCGGACGGGGTCTTGGCGGGGCCGCCGACGAGGATCGGCGCGTCGGGGCTCACGGCCCGCACCTTCTGGATCTCGCCGCCCGAGGCCACCTCGAACCCGGCGACCAGCGGTGCCAGGCACGTCAGGATCGGCGCGGCGCTGTTGGCCTTCATCGCGTAGTACATCGCGCAGCGCGCGGGCAGCGCCGCCACGGTGCGCTCGACGTGGCGGCGCAGCCCGGCCAGGTCGTAGGCGAACAGGCACACCGGCTCGGGCCCGGCGACCCGGTCACGGACGACGGCGAGCAGCTCGGCGTCCATCACGACTCCCCACGGTGGCCGGCCAGGTGGGAGCGCAGCGCACGGGCGGCGAGGCCACGTTCCTCCCCGAGGACGAAGGCCCGCACGCCCCGGCCCACCCAGGCGTCGTGGTCCTCGGTGGTGCGGGGGATCGCGCAGAACGGCACCCCGTGTGCCGCGCAGCGCCCCGCCACGTGGTCGAGCGCCGCCCGCACGCGGGGATGCCGGGTCTGCCAGGTCACGCCGTAGGCCTGGGACAGGTCGGCGGCGCCCTCGAGGACGAGGTCGATCCGCCCGAAGCCCGGCACCCGTCCGCCGTTGACCGAGCGCATGCCCTCGGGGGCGTAGCGGGCGGCGCGGACCGCGGCGGCCGCCTCGTCGGCGGTCCGGACGTGGGGCACGACGATCCCGAGGGCGGAGACGTCGAGGGCCCGCAGGCTCGCGGCGGCGTCGACGGTGTCACCGGAACTGCCGACCCGCACGAACGGCGTCACCCCCACGGCCTCCGCGGCGCGGATCATGTTCTCGAGCTGCTGGGGGTCGACCAGGGTGTGCTCGGTGTCGATGACGACGAAGTCGTAGCCCGCGCACCCGATCATCTCGACCAGGGTCGGTGAGGGGATCGAGCAGATCAGGCCGTACACGGTCCCGTCGTCGGCGAGGGTCGCGCGCGTCCGGTTGGTGCTCAGCATCCGGCCTCCCGGAAGCGGTGCAGGGGGTTGGACACGGTGTGCAGGGCCAGTTCGGTGTCGGGGGTGAGTCGGCGGGTCGTGAGCTTCTCGACGGCGAGGGTGGGCGCGAACAGGTCGAACGCGCCGGTCCCGTGCTCGCGCTGATGGGCGTCGACCCGCCGGGCCACGATCGACCAGAAGCGGTCCTCGGCGAGCAGCCCGTGCTCGTCGAGGAAGAGCCCGAGCTCGCCGAGGTTGACGAAGAAGAAGGCGTCGAGCAGGAAGTCCGTGACGAGCGCGGGGTCCTCGGTCTCGACGAAGGAGTTCCGGTTGGTGTGGTGCGCCGGGGGCGGGTCGAGCACCGGGGCGGCGTCCGGATCGGCGAGCAGCCTGCGGCACAGCCGCACCCCGTCGTGGAAGTCGCGCAGCGCCACCCGGCGGGGCAGGCCGTCGGAGTGCACGACCGACACGTTCTGCGCGTGGGACTCGCACGCCACCCCGTGCGCGACCAGCAGGTGCACCAGCGGGAGCGCCACCGCCTCGACCACCGCCTCCACCCAGCGCTCGGCGCCGTGCGCGCGGATCCACGGGTCGATCATCGGAGTGCCGTCGAGCTCGGTCGCGGTCAGCGCCGTCATCGGCACCGCGCGCTCTCCCGCGCCGAGCCGAGGAGCCAGTGGCTCGCGCCAGATCGCCGCGAGCGTCCCCTCGGTATCGACCCGTCCGAGCCCGGACGGCCTCACCGAGACACCCCGGACCTCCCCCAGCACGATCACCCCCGCCGATGTCAGCACCTCGTCGCCGGCGACGAGGCCCCGGAGCCAATCCGAGATCCGGGCGGCGTTGCGCACGGTGTGCGGCGCCAGCCCGCGCGCCGTCGAGGTGTTGGTGATCGACAGGGCGAGCTTGAGCTGGTGGCGGCCGGGGACGGTGCGGCAGGACAGGGTGCGGATCGACTGCATCGCGGAGAAGGCCGCGGGGTCGGGGCCCAGGAGGATCAGCCGCCCGTCGGCGAGCTCGTCGGCGAAGGCCCGCCACACGAGCTCGCGGAACTGCCAGGGATGGACCGGCAGCCGGGTGTACTCGGCGGGGTCGCGTCCCGCGGCCCGGATCGCGATGTCCCACGCCGTCACGGTGGCGGCGCTCGATTCCTCCCGGGGCAGCTCCGGTGCCCCATCCGCCGACGACGTCACCTCGACGACCGAGTGGTGGGCCGCGAGCCACTCGGGATGCAGCTCCTGGAGGAACTCCGGGCCGTAGGCGACGTCGTCGGCCAGGTCGAAGCCGAGGCGCGACTTGTACGCCGGGTGGTAGCGGTGCCCGTCGGTGACGGTGCCCTCGAGCGTGTCGTGGTCCGCCCCGGCGAGCCGGTCGCCGCGGCGGGCCCGGACGTGCTGGGCCAGGGCGTCCTTGACGCGGGTCTCCTCGAGCTCCCGGGTGAAGCGGACCAGCTCCCCCGGGAATGCGCCGTCGAGCACGGCGTCGGCGACCTCGGCCAGGAACCGCGGCAGCGAGTCCGCCTCGGCAGTACCTCCGTCCGCCGCGACCCGCAGCACCGGCCCCGGCCCGACGCGGACACGGTCGAAGCCGACGGCCCGCCGGGTCTCGACGACATAGCGCACCTCCGCCCCGCGCTCGTCCCGACCGGCGATCGCGTGGCCGCCCTCGCGGTCCTCGGCGGTGATCGCGCCCTCGAAGAGCAGCGAGGAGATCAACTGCCGGAACAGCCGGCGACGCACCTCGATGGCCCGCGGATCGCGCAGCGCAGCCACGAGCAGGTCGTTCAGCACCGGTCGGCCTCCCGGATGGGGTTGGGCAGGGCCACGTACATCGGGGCCTCGCCCCGCTCGGAGAAGCGGCTCAGCAGGTTCGCCTTGGCCGGCAGGGTCGCACTGGTCCGCAGGTCGTCCGCCCAGGTCGCGGCCGGTCCGGACGACGCGCCGCCCTCGCGCAGCGCGTCCGCGACGACCGCCCAGAGCGCGCGCTCGGACCCGAGGTGCCGGCCCAGGGTGGCGATCACGCCGGCCAGCTGGTTGACCACATCGTGGTACCGGAGGCGCTGCCACGCCTCGTCCCCGCCGTAGACCACGGGGCTCGTCGGGTCGAGGCCCGGAGGGAGGCGGTCGCGATCGACGTGGGCCCCCTCCATGTCGCGCACCCGGAATCCGACGGGCCGCCCGCCGTCGGTGATCAGCAGGGAGTTCTGCAGATGGGCCTCGAAGCCCACGCCGTCCCGGGCGAAGATGTCGATCATGGGTAGGAGCGAGATCCACAGGTAGTCGCGCAGCCAGTCCCGGACGTCGATCCCCGACGCCCTGACCTCGCGCACCAGGGCGGGCTCCTCACCGCGCGGGCCCTCCTCGACCAGTCCGGCGAGCACCCGGGCCCCGTCGGGGGTGGGGTTCTCACGGAACACCACCGTGAGGTCCGCCGCGACGTCGTCGGAGACCACGGCCGGATCGGCCCCACGCCACCCGGTCTCCACCAGCACCCCGAACCCGGGATACGACCACCCGCCGCGCAGCGCCCGCACGACCCGGCTCGCGTCCCGTGCCCGGAGGGCGTGCTCCGGGGGCACGGTGCGGACGAAGTTCGTGATCCGCACGTGGAGCGGGAGCTTCCACATCGTCGGGAATCCCGGGTCGCACACCGTGCGGACCGACGAGGTCGGGTACACCTCGGCGCCGCACTCACCGAGCTCGACCAGCGCCCCGTCGGCGAGCAGCCGCGCGGTCTCGGGGCGCGCGCGCAGATACGCGAGCTGGACGGGGTGGACGGGCATCACGGGCCACCCCGGCGGGGCCGCGGCGACGGCGTCGTCGGGGAGCCAGGGTCCCGGGCCGTCCAGCGCCTCGACGGCGAGGGCGGGGTCGAGCGCGAGGTGGGGCAGGCGGAACGAGGCGCCCAGCTCGGGGGCGCAGCGCTCGAGGAGCTCCGCCCCGTCCCCGCTCGCGAGGAGCGCGCCGTCGAGCTCGAGGCTCTTCGGGGTCGGGTGGAACGGGTGGCCGAGGCGCAGCGACTGCTCGGCGTCCCGGGTGCGCCCGACGGCGTCGACGGGCCCGGGACGCGGTCCCGCTGCCAGGTAGCGGGCCGTCCGCGCGGTGCTGTCGGCGATCTGGCGACCCAGGGCCGCGACCCGGTCGGGGATGAGTTTCGTGGCCTCGTCCGGCGCCGCGGCGGCGACGACCGCGAGCAGGAGGGCGACGACCTCGTCGTGGTCGGCGGCCCGCGTGCCCTCGGGTTCCGCCACCCGGACCTGCTCGTCCAGGACGTGGTGCCCCGACGGGGACCACCCCCGCACGGTCACCACGAGGGCGTGACCGGAGACCGGGTCGTGGATCCGCACCGGGCCGGGTCCGTGCGGGGCCGGCCCGATCTCGCGCAGCACCCCGTTGACCAGCCGGGTCACCGAGGCGGCACGGGCCCGCCGCTGCGCCTCCCCCGTGCTCATCGGAGAGACCCGCGCAGCGGGTTCGGCACCGACCCGACCCCGGCGGGCATGCTCACCGACCCGGATCGGCCATGCGCCAGCAGCGGCCCGAGCACCGTCCGGCTCGGCCAGGTCGGGGCATCCAGCAGGACGCGCCCGAGCACCGCCGCGACCTCGTCCCGGAGCCCGCCGACGGCCAGGGAACCCTCGACGGCGGCGCGCAGCCGACCCCAGAAGGCCCGCTCGGGCAGGCCGCTCCACCGGGCCAGGGCGTCGGCGATCGCGAACAGGGCGACCTGGAAGCCGAGGGTCTGCGCGTAGGCGACGAGGTCCTCGGGGGTGTCGAGCCGCAGGGACTGCCGGGCACCGGGCCGGATGCGGTAGCCCGGGTCGGCCGTTCCCGCCGCGGCCATCCACCCCGGGTGGAGCCGCACCGCGTCGTGGTCGCGCAGGACGAAGCCGACGACCATCCCGCCGGGGCCCAGGCGCGCGACCACGTTCTGGCCGTGCACCTCGGGCAGCACCCCGTGGGCGAGGAACCCGATCACCATCGCGGCGAACGCGTCGGCGAGCCCGCCGAAGAACCCGAGCGGGTCGGTGACGCCGAGTGCGGGGCCGAGCCCGTCCCAGGCGTCCGCGGCGAGCGCCCCCAGCGGGAGCGCGACGGTCCCGTCGGGCGGTGCCGCCGTGGTGTCCACCGGGTAGTGGCGGACCTGGGCCGCGAGGTGCCCGGGCCGGTCGTCGAACTCGTCGGTCCCGTCGCTCCACCCGGCCCACCGGCCCTCGTCGCAGACCTCGACGAGCCGACCGAGCCCCGGGTCCGCCGCGACGACCTCCCGCAGGAGCGCCTCGGCGCGGTCGCCGTTGTCGAGGTAGCGGGGCGGCAGCAGGCGCGCGGCGCCGAGCGTCGCGACCCCGAGGGGGAGCTTGACGTGACGGCGGGGATCGTCGGCGACGACCAGCGTGCGCCACGACGACGTCGGAGCGAGGCGGCCCAGCTCGACGTCGAGCCCCACGACGAGGCCCGCTGAGATCTCCGGAGCGAACTCACTGCAGAGCACGTGGTCGCGCTGCCACGGGTGCACGGGCAGCGGCTGGTGGGTGTCCTCCCCGACCCCGGCCCGCCGCATCGCGTCGTGCAGGCACGGCAGCTGCTCACCCAGGATCGGTCCGGCCAGGTCGGTGGACCCGGCTGCCGGGCCGAGACGGAGGTGGTCCCGGGCGACGGCGACCCAGGCGCACGGCATCGGTGCGGCGCGCATCGGGCCGAAGGCACGGACCTCGTCGGCCGTCCAGCCGCTCACGGCCCGCCCGGTGGGGTGGAAGGGGCGGCCGCGCGTCGCGGCCCGGCGCTCCCCGGCCAGGAGGTCCAGGGCCGCCGGGCCGAGCCCGGCGAGGCCCCGGCACACGGCGGTGCCGTGCTCGGCGGCCGCCGTCAGGTCGGCGGCGAGGTCGGCGGCGCCGGGACCCGCGAGCCCGAGCGCCTCGACCGCCCCGGCGGGCGTGACCGGGTGTCCCTCCCGGCCGAGCACCACGTCGCCGGGCACGGCCCGCCAGCGCTGCAGCGCCCCGCCGTCGTGGAGCCGGACCCGCACGGACCCGACGCGGCCCCAGCCGCCGTCGACCTCCGGCGGGTCGACCGCGACGAGGTCCTCCTGCAGAGCAGCGTCCACGAGGTCGCGGAGCACCGCCCGGGTCACGGCGGCGTCGTCGCTGCCGACGGTCATCCCGTCCCTCGGCACCGCCGGGCCGTGTCCGCGAGCCAGGCGTCGTCGTAGATCAGGTCGAGGTAGCGGTCGCCCCGGTCGGGGAACAGCGCCACGACGCGGGCCTGTTGCGCCAGCCGTGGGACGAGGGACTCGATCGCCGCGACCACGGAGCCGGTGGAGCCGCCGGCGAAGATGCCCTCGGTGGCCAGCAGCCGCCGGCAGGCCAGTGCCGCGTCGAGGTCGTCGACGTGCACCACCTCGTCGATCTCGCTCGGGTCGTGGAGCTCGGGGACGCGGCTTGAGCCGATCCCGGGGATCTCGCGGGGTCCGGCAGGACCGCCGAAGATCACCGAGCCGACGGCGTCCACCGCGACCGTGCGCATCGCCGGGAAGCGCTCCCGCAGGCGCCGCGAGCAGCCCAGGATGCTGCCGGTGGTGCTCACCGCGGCCACGAGATGGGTCGGCGGTTCGACCAGGTCGTCGGCCAGCTCGGCTCCGGCCCCGTGGTAGTGGGCCAGCCAGTTCCGGTCGTTGGCGTACTGGTTGATCCAGACCGTGCCCGGGGTCGTCGCGAGGATCTCGTGCACGCGGGAGATCCGGCTGTGCAGGTAGCCGCCCTCGGCGTCGGGCGAGTCCACGACCTCGACGTCCGCGCCGAGGCTGCGGATGATCGCGAGGTTGGCGCCCGTGGT
This sequence comes from Actinomycetospora sp., assembly GCF_036497245.1. Classification (GTDB taxonomy): domain Bacteria; phylum Actinomycetota; class Actinomycetes; order Mycobacteriales; family Pseudonocardiaceae; genus Actinomycetospora. The sequence goes on from NZ_DASXJS010000134.1 coordinate 25,670, forward strand.
CTTGGGGTCGACGACGCAGGTGAAGCCCAGCCCGTGGAGGCGGGCGACCATCGCGACCGCCACCCCGAAGTTCCCCGAACTGGACTCGACGAGCCGGGCGCCGGGCGGGATGGAGCCGTCGGCGAGGCCGCTGGCGACGATGTGGGCGGCCGAGCGGTCCTTCATGCTGCCGCCCGGGTTCATCAGTTCCAGCTTCGCGAGCACCTCGACCCCCGGCTGCGGGAACAGACGGCTCAGCCGCACCGTCGGCGTCCGACCGATCGCGTCGAGCACGGAGTCGAGTACCGGCTCGGCACGGGTCTGGGTCAGGGACAACCGGGTCCTCCACATCGCGGGGCATCGACGGCAGGTAAGGCTAGCCTCGCCAGCCGCGACCCGAACGAGCCAGGGAGACCGTCCATGCCGCCGGAAGCCGCCGAGCCGGCCCTGCACGTCCTGACCGCCGACGACGTCGATGCGCTGCTGTGCGGCCTGGACCCGGTCGCTGTCGTGCGGGACACCCTTGCCGCCCACGCGCGCGGGGACACGACGCTGCCCGACGAGGCCTACCTGCCGTGGCACACCGCCTCGGGTGCCTTCGCCCGCAGCCTCGCGCTCCCCGGCGCGGTCTGGGGCGGGCGTCCGGCGATCGGGCTGAAGGTCATCAACTCCAGCCTCGAGAACCCGCGGCGCGGCATGCCCCGCGCCCAGGGCCTCACGCTGCTCTTCGACCGGGAGACGGCCCGGCCCGTGGCGATGATGCCCGCGGCGGCCATCTCGGCCACCCGCACCGCGGCGTACAGCGCGCTGTCGGTCCGGCTGCTCGCCGTGCCCGACGTCCGGCGGATCGCGGTCCTGGGCTGTGGTGCGCTGGCGCGGACGCACGTCGACCTGCTCCGCGCGGAGTGCCCCGACGCCGGGTTCGTGCTCCACGACCTGGTCGGAGAGCGGGCGGCGGAGCTGGCCGACGAGGTGGGCGCCGGCAGCACGACGGACGCGCGGGAGGCCGTCGAGGGCGCCGAGGTGGTGGTGTGCACGACGACCACCACCGAGGGCTACCTCGAGCTGGACTGGCTCGCACCGGGCGCCCTGGTCGCGCACGTGTCGCTCGACGACCTGATGCCCGAGGCCATCGGTGGTGCCGATCTGCTCGTGGTCGACGACTGGGACCTGGTCGCGGCCGACGACCGCCGGATTCTCGGCCGGATGTGGCGCCGGGGCGAGGTCGTCGGGCCCGGGGGCGAGCGCCACGACCCCGGCCACACCGGTGGGCGGGCGGTGGACGCCGCGATGGCCGATGTCGTCTCCGGGGCCCATCCCGGCCGGGCCGCCCCCGGCGACCGGATCGTGTCCAACCCGTTCGGCATGGGGGTGCTCGACGTGGCCCTCGCCGCCGAGGTGCTCGAGGGCGGTCACGCCGAGGGTCGCGGGACGCCCCTCACGCTCTTCTGAGACGCCCTACCCGGCGGCCGGCCCGTCCCAGCCCCAGTGCGGGAGGGGCAGGCCGTCGGGCACGTCATCGGCGGACGCGGTGTAGCGCTCCATCGTGTGGGTGGTCGTCCAGGCGAAGTAGTCGTGCAGGGCCCGGCGCACCGCCTCGTCCCGGTCGAGGCCCGCGTCGGCCAGCGCGAGGTCGAAGCAGGCGATCGCCCGGTCGTCCATCTCGTGGTGCGGCCCGCCGTTGCCGCTGTGCATCCGCACCACGGTGGTCTCGTCGCCGTACTCGGCCGAGTAGGTCGTCGGCCCGCCGAGCGCCTCCGCCCAGTACGCGGCGAGGCGCTCGGTGTGGTCGGGGTGGAAGCCGTGGCTGAAGGCGTGGCTGACGACCTCGTCGGCGAGGACCCGCTCGTGCCACGCGTGGGCCAGTCGCCGGACACCGTCGGCGCTGCCCGCGGCCTCGTACACCGTCGGCATGGCGCGCCACGATGCTCCACTGCGGGGTCCACGTCGAGGGGGCTACTCCGCCAGGGCGAGGACCTCGGCGAACCCGGCCTCCAGGTCGGCCCGGAACGCGTCCGGGTCCGTGATCGCCGCGGGGTCGAGGTTGACGGCGATGCAGCACGTCCCGCGGTGCGAGGTGAGGGCGATCATCGCCGCGGCACCGGGCAGGGGCGCGAACGGATAGCTCCGGACGATCTCCGCCCCGGCCAGGTACACCGGGCCCGGCATGCCCGGGACGTTGCTGACCTGGACGTCGTTGGCCATCGTCGCGCCGCCCTGGACCTGCGCGAGCAGCGGGGCGGGCAGGGCCGCGAGGATCGGCGCGATGAGACCGAGGGCGTCCACGACCGGCTCGTCCATCACCTCCCGCACGATCGCGCGGATACGTCGGATCCGGGCGGCGGGGTCGTCCTCGTCCAGCGGCGCCGCGAAGCGCTTCCCGGCCCAGTGGTTGCCACCGAGCGGGTCCTGCTCGTCCCGGGTGTTGACCGGCATGCCGAGCGGCACGCTCTCGGGCACCACGCCCGCGCGGCGGTGATAGCGCGCAAGGCCCCCGAGCACGGCGGCGAGGTAGGCGTCGTTGAGCGATCCTCCGGCCGCGCGCCCGGCGGCCCGCAGCTCCGCGAAGTCGACGTCGAGCGCTTCGAACCGCCGGTTCAGGCTCCGCCCGCGCAACAGCGGCGACCCGTGGGCGGCGGGAGGGAGGGCGGCCCGCGCCGCCGAGGCCACGAACGCGGACCCGTCCGAGAGGGTGGAGAGGGGCCGGGTGACGAGGCGGCCCGCCAGACCGGCCGTGGTCGTCGCCGTGCCGAGCACCGACGCCGGGAGCCCACGGACCAGACCGGCGGCCCGCGCGGTGGTGAGCGCGAGCCGTGACGGCGCCTCGCGCGGCAGGACGGGGTAGTCGGGCTTGCCGGGGACGTGCTCGCGGACCGGGCTGTGCAGCAGACCCAGAATCTGCATGAGGCCGAGCCCGTCGGCGAGGCTGTGGTGGACCTTCAGGACGTAGGCCGCCTGGCCGCCCTCGAGCCCGGTGGCCAGGACGGCCTCCCAGGGCGGCCGCTCGCGGTCGACGGGGGTCATCGCGAGGACGGCGGCGAGGTCGAGCAGCTCGCGGCGTCCCGACCCTGCGGGCAGGACCTGACGGCGGACGTGGAAGGACAGCGCGAAGTCGGGATCGGGCACCCACTCCGGCGGACCCCAGCCCCAGTAGGGCTCGAGGACCCGCTCCCGCAGCCGCGGCACCACGTGGGTCGCCCACTCGTGCGCGTCGACGAGCCGGTCCCAGTCGGGGGGCGCGTCGAGCACGTCGACGATCGTCACGGTGGAGCGCAGTCGCGGATCCACCTCCGCCCGCCACATCATCGCTTCCAGGGCGTTCATCTCGCTCGGGATGCCGGCCCCGACCGGACCACCGTTCTCGCGCTCCACCGTGTCCTCCGGGCGGTCGATCGTCGGACGTCCCCCGATGTCTACTCCCGTCTCCGTCGGGAGAGGGTCACATGTCGCCGGGATCGCGAGCTACGTCCTCCACCCGGAGGGAGGCCACCAGCCCGTCCAGCCCAGCGCGGGGCCCGACGAGGAGCCGGTCGCTCCCGTCGAGCGCCCGGAAACCGTCCGGCGGCGCCCAGCCCGAAGGCGGTGTCCGGAGGAGCTCCACGACGCAGCGACCGTCCGGATCGTCGCCCCCCGGCGCCGCGGACGTCCCGCTGACGACGTGGTCGGGGCGCAGGACGCCGAGCAGGCGACGGCCGTCGGGCGCGAGGACGGGCAGCCCCGCCGCGCCGCCGTCGCGGGAGGCGAGGTCGGTCGTCAGGTCGTCGAGGGCGGCGCCGAGGGGGCGGTCCGCGTCCAGCACCGGCGCCCACCGCACCGGCCCGAACGGGCGGGCGGACCCGTCGAGCCCGTCAGGGCCGGCGGTCGGCACCGCGTCGCCCGCGGTGCGCCGGGCCCAGCGCGGCGTCCCCGGCGGATGCAGGTGGATACCGCGGCGCGTGAGTTTGAGCGTGTAGATGGTCTCCGGCGAGAGCGCCCGGGAGACGGCGGTGGCGACGACGACCGCGATCATCAGCGGCACGACCAGATCCCACTCGCCGGTGATCTCGGCGACGATCACGACGGCGGTGATCGGGGCGCGCGTCGCGCCGGCCAGCACGGCCGCCATCCCGACCAGGCCGTACGCCCCGGCGGGACCCGGCGCACCGAGCAGGCCGAACCCGTCGCCGAGCGCGGTGCCCGTCATGGCGCCGAGGAACAACGACGGCGCGAAGATGCCGCCCGACCCTCCGATGGCCAGGGTCAGGCTGGTGGCGACGAGCTTGCCGACCAGCAGCACCAGGAGGAACCCGACCGCGTAGCCGCCGGCGACGCCCTCCCGCAGGACGGGATAGCCGACGCCGTACATCTGCGGGAGCACCACCAGCAACAGCCCGAGCAGCACGCCCCCGACAGCGGGTCGCAGCCACTCGGGTCCGCGCCAGATGCGGTCGGCCAGGTCCTCGGCGCCGTAGAGGACCTTCGTGAACGCGACGCCGACCAGCGCCCCGGCGAGCCCGATGGCCGCGTAGAGCAGGTACTCCCACGTCGAATCGACCCGGAAGGGCGGGAGCGCGAGGAAGGCGCCCGGCCCGTCGGCGGCGCGGGCGACGGTGTTCGCGATCGCCGACGAGGCGGTGACGACCAGGAACGACAGGAGGGTGAAGTCGGTCAGGATGATCTCGAGGGCGAAGAACACCCCGGCGATCGGGGCGTTGAACGTCGCCGAGATGCCGCCCGCGGCGCCGCACGCCACCAGCAGCCGCAAGCGGCTCGCCGGGACACGCAGCCAGCCGCCGAGCGAGGACCCGATCGCCGACCCGATCTGCACGATCGGGCCTTCGCGACCGACCGAACCGCCGGTGCCGATGCACAGCGCCGAGGCCAGCGACTTCACGACGGCGACCCGCGGCCGGATCCGCCCGTCGTTCTCGGCGACCGCGAGCATCACCTCCGGCACCCCGTGCCCGCGGGCCTCGCGCGCCCACCGGTAGACCAGCGGTCCGTAGAGCAGGCCGCCGACGACCGGAGCCGCGACGAGGAACCAGGTGCCGACGGCGGGCCACCAGTACCAGGGGGCACCGGGTGTGGCCGCGTAGTCGTCCTCGCCGGTCACCAGCCGCGTCACCCCGACGATCAGGTACCGGAACACGATCGCCCCGAGCCCGGCGCCGAGGCCGACCACGACGACCGCGAGGGCGAGCCGCAGCCCTCCGGACGGGCCCAGCCACGAACGGGCACTCGGGGAGGTCACGGCGGCTCCGAACGGCGGGCGGGCGCTGGCGATGATCACGGTGCCACGCGCGGGCGCCTCCCGAGGGCCGGCGTCCGGATCGTCCCCACTCAGGTCCTCGGGTCGCTCCAGCGCGGCGCCCGTTTCGCGGCGAAGGCGTCGAGTCCCTCCTGTTTGTCGGGCCCGGCGGCGATCCGGTGCTCGGCCCGCCCGGTCGCGGCCCACCCGTGCTCCTCGGCGGGCGCCCACTGCTCCTCGAGCGCCTGCAACGTCGCCGACACCGCGGTGGGCGAGGACTCGCAGACCTCCCCGGCGAGGCCGAGGGCGCCCTCGACGGCCTGCCCGGGCTCGGTGAGCCGGTTGACGAAGCCGATCTCGTGGGCGCGCCTGCCGTCGAGCCGGGTCCCGGTGATCAGCAGCTCGCGGGCGACGTTGAGCGGGAGGCAGCGCATCGCGCGCAGCAGCGCCCCCGAGTTCGCCACGAGACCGCGGCGGGTCTCGGGCAGGCCGAACGACGCCGTCGTGGAGGCGACGACGAGGTCGCATGCCATCGCGATCTCGAACCCGCCGCCGAGCGCCGGGCCCTCGACGGCGGCCACGAGCGGCTTGGTGCGGTCGCGGCGGATGACCCCGTAGGGACCGCCGCGCGGGGTCGGCTCCCCCGGCCCGGCGACGATGTCGGTGCCTGCGCAGAACAGCTCCGGTGTCCCGGTCAGGATCGCGGCCCACAGCTGCGGGTCGTCCTGGAAGCGGTTGAGCGCGTCGTCGATGCCCCGGGCGGTGGCCTCGTCGATCGCGTTGCGCTTCTCCGGCCGCTCGATCCGGATCACGAGCACGCGGTCATGTCGGTCGGTCGTGACGGCCACCCCGGCATCCTGCCCGAGGACGCGCACCCCGGGCTGCCGGAGGAGTCACCGAACCCCGACGGAGCCCCGGGATCGGGGGAATGATTCCCGGGAGGCCGCTCGGCGCCCGGGGCGCGCGTGGGACACCTTTTCGGACGCCTCCGGCCCTCCACCATCGGGGGATGGATCCCCGCCGGTGCCGCGTGGTGAGGCCCGCAAGGTCACCCGTTGGTCTGAATGGCGTAACGGAACCGTGACCTTCCGCGGATCTTGCCGTTGAGGACACGTTATCGAACGGTCGTCGTCGGTCCTCGTCGCGCGGCCGCTGCTCCCCCACCAGGAAGGAACGCCACTGATGGCGACCCTGCGCAAGACCGTCCTCGCGACGGCCCTGATCTCCACCGGCCTGCTCTCCGGCACCGGGATGGCGTTCGCGAACGACACCGTCCAGGACGGCCCGTTCAACTCCAGCGACTTCGCCCCGAACACCACCGGCGAGGCCTGCAACAACGACGTCCCGGTCAACGTCCTCGGCGTGCAGGTCCCGGTCCAGGACAACGCCGGCAGCATCCCGGTCCTGTCGAAGGCCCACCACGGCAACTCCGCGGCCAACGCCAAGAGCTGCAGCAACGGCATCGACGCCACCAACTGAGACGTCGCGGCAGACCGCGCTGCCCGGGGTGCCTCGTCGGAGGTGGCACCCCGGGCAGTGTGCTGTCTAGTCCCGGTGACAGTGCGCCGAGCGTGACGGCGGCACGTCCAGGGCCGGGTTCGCGTCGAAGAACCCGACCGGCTTGAGCGTGAAGCCGGTGTACTCGACCGGCATCACCGGCCAGTCCTCCGGCCGCGGGAAGTGCGTGGTGCCGAACGTGTGCCAGACGACGATGTCCTCGCCGTCGACGGCACGGTCGGCCTCGGTCCACGTCGGGAGGCCCGCCCCCGGGTTCTGGTTGACGAAGTCGCCCGCGGGATACCGCTCCTCGGCCCGGTACGGCGTGACCCAGAGGTTGTTCGTCGAGAAGCCCGCCCGCGCATGGATCGACGACCGCTCGTCGGCGAGCAGCGTGGCCTTGTTCTCCGGGTGCAGGGCATAGCCGACCGGCTGCCCGACCGCGTTGCGCTTCTCGGGGTTCACGATGTGCCAGGTCCGCACCACCGACCCGTCGTTGCGACGCTTCGCGTTCTGCTCACTGGTGAGCCGGGTGACCTTGCGCCGGAAGGCGTTCCCGTACGGGTTGTCCTCCCCCATCGGCACCCGCTCGGCCTCGACCTCGTCGACGGCGTTGCGGACCCCGTCGACGGTCATGTCCAGGCGGGCGCAGAACAGGTGCTGGTGGAACGGGGCGCCGAGGCCCGGGGCCACCTCGCTCGCGTACTGCCCGGGCGTCGCGGACGCGAACACCAGGCCGGTCGCCTTCACCTCGAGCGCGATGGTGCCGTCGAGGTAGAGATACCAGTAGAAGCCGTAGTCGTAGTTCCCGATCGGCACGAAGAACGAGATCACCAGGCGGCGCTGTCGGCGGACCTCACTGGCCTGGGTGAAGAACAGGTCGGAGTGCTTCCAGAGCACGCCGTAGTCCTCCTCGTGCATGCAGATCGCGTTCGTGATGGTCCGCGGATTGCCGTCGTCCCCGGCGATCACCGCGTCGGTGTAGTGGATGTCGCCGAGGCAGTCGCAGCCTAGTTTCAGCGAATCGGCGTAGCGGGCGAACATGTACTCGCCGCAGTCGAAGTAGTTCTGCCAGAACCGCACCGGAGCGGGGTCCGCATACGGCACGACCATCTCGGCGACGCTCGCCCGGTAGACGATAGGGCGATCGTCGAAGGCCACCTGGTGCAGCGTCAGGCCCTCGCGCTCGTTGAACCCGTAGCGCAGATCCCACTTCCCCCAGCGGACCTGGTTGCCTTCGACCGTGAAGCTGCGCCCCTCGGGCTGGGTGATCTCGATGGGCTTGAGCGAGTCCAGCGGCCGACCCTGCACCTCGGGGTCCTGGAAGTTGCCCGAGACCTCCGGCACCGGCACCGCGCCGGTGTCAATCACCCGGTCGACGGTGCGCGCGGTGAGGTCGACGTAGGCGACGAGGCCGTCGATCGGGTGCGCCCACGGGTGGTCGTCCGGGCCGTCCTGGCGGAACCCGAACGCCCGCGCCATGCGGCGGCCGACCTCCTCGGGGTAGTCGTAGACCCCGGCCGAGAGCGGCACCGCGCGGACGTCGGCGGGGTCGATCCCGCGGGCCGCCAGCGCGTCGGTCCAGCGCGCGTCGGCGTTGAGGATCGCCTCCATCGGCTCGAACTCGGCGTCGATGATCGGCGGCTGGCCGTCGCGCGGCGGGTCGAGCTCGCGGGACGACACCACCTGCGCGGTGGTCGCCGAGACGACGGTGTCCCAGGACCGGCCGGAGTCCAGGTCGAGCAGGACCGCCCGGAAGCGGCGCTCGACCCGGTCGCCGTCGCGGTGGGCGAGGACGCTTGCCTTCTCGGGCTCCTCGAGGTCGGCGAAGCAGTAGCGCACCGAGTCGGTGAGCAGGCCCGCCTCGACGAGGACCTCGCGGACGGTGGCCAGCTCGGCCTCGGTCGGCATCTCGAGGGGGTGGGTGACGGTGGACGTGGCCCCGACGGGGGCGGTGGCGGTCATGGGTGGTCTCCTCCGGATTCGGGGTGAGCTCAGACGGGCGTGGTGGCGGCGGGCGGGGCGGTGAGCCCCTCACCCGCGCCGGGTCCGACCGGGGCGTGCTCGCGCCGGACGAGGGCCAGGACGATCCCGACCGCGGTGACGAGGACGAGCAGGCCGCCGATGGCGAGCGCGAGCGCGGTCGACCCGCCGATGAGCGCCGGGAAGTTCGCGATCGTGAGGACCAGGCAGACCGCGAGGCCCAGGAAGCCGAGTGCCGGGGCGATCCGGGTGTGCCAGACGCGCCGGTCGACGCCGCTGCGGGCGAAGAACACGATCACGGCCAGGCAGGTCAGCACCAGCAGGACCAGCACCCCGAGGGTCGCGGTGCCGGCCGCCCAGGCGAAGACCTCCGCGACCGGGTCCAGACCGGCCACCACGCAGACGGCGATGATCACGAACGACAGGGCGGTCTGGGCCAGCGAGGCGGCGTGCGGCGAGCCGTGGCGGGCGTGGGTGCGGGCCAGCGCGGACGGCATCCCGCCGTGGTTGCCGAGGGCGTACCAGTAGCGGGCGGCGACGTTGTGGAAGGACAGGATCGCCGCGAAGATGCTGGTCACGAGCAGCACGCTGACGACGTGGCCGGCCACCGGGCCGAGCCAGTTCTGCACGGTCGTGAGCAGGAACGTGCCGGGGTTCGCGCCGGCCTCCGCGACGGCGGCGTCGTCGCCCCACGCCGAGACCACGGCCCAGGTGGAGATCGCGTAGAACACGCCGACGATGGCCAGGGCGAGATAGGTCGCCCGCGGGATCGTGCGCTCCGGGTCGCGGGCCTCGTCGCGGAACACCGCGGTCGCCTCGAAGCCGATGAAGCTCGCGATCGCGAACATGATGGCGATCCCGACCGCCCCGGAGCTGATCTGCGTCGGCGAGAGGAACGCCGTCGAGAGTCCCTGGGCGCCGCCCTGGGCGGTCACCACGACGTCGAGGACCACCACGATCGCGATCTCCGCGAGGAGCAGCACCCCGAGCACCCGGCTGGACAGCTCGATGCGGCGGTATCCGAGGACGGCCACGATGGCCATGAGGATCAGGGTCCACACCCACCACGGGACGCTCGGCCCGCCGAACCCGGTGACGAGCTCGTCGATCGCGGCGCCGACGTATCCGTAGACCGCGGCCTGGACGGCGGCATAGGTCGCGAGGGCGAGGAAGGCGGCGCCCAGGCCGAGCGGCCGACCCAGGCCGTGCCGGATGTAGGTGAAGAACGCCCCGGCGTCGGGCACGTGCGGGCTCATCGCGCAGAACCCGACCGCGAAGAACCCCAGCACCACGGCGCAGAGCACGAACATGGCCGGGAAGGCCGCGCCGTTGCCCGCACCGATCCCGAGCGGGACCGCGCCGGCGATCACCGTGAGCGGAGCGGCGGCGGCGACCACCATGAACACGATGGATCCGGCGCCGAGGGAACCGGTGAGATTCGAGGGAGGCGCGTCCTTCTCGGAGGCGAGGGTCATGGGGGCTCCCGGATGGGGCGAGGAAGGGGACCGCGGTCTGATGACGCGAGTCACGTTCCGGGGCCGGAACCGAGCGGGTCAACCCGTCGTTCGTGACGGCGGGAGTGCGATTCCCGCCGTTCTCACGGCAAGCGATACCGGTTGCGCACGATGACCGGAACGGAGAATCGTCGGGTCGAATCCCGGGCCGAGTGAGAAAACGTCCCGGCGTGATTCCCGTTCGGCGGAGACAGGGCCCCGGGAAGCGATTCCGTCGGGGTGCCCCGACGCTCTACGGTACGTCGGTGCGCAGCCGAGGCGGTCACCGATGAGGGGCGTGCCCGCGCTGCGCACGCGCTCACCGGTCGCCGGTCTGCGCCGCCGCACGCTCGGGCCGTTCGGGGTGCTCGCCCAGTCGGTGGCGACCACGGCTCCGGCCGGGGCGATGGCGGCGACCCCCCTGCTCGTCGCCGCGGACGCCGGGCGCGACGCGCCCTGGTCGTTCGCGGTGGCCGCGGTCCTCGTCGGGCTCGTGTCCGCGTGCATCGCAGTCTTCGCGCGTCGCATGGCCGCGGCGGGCGGGCTCTACAGCTTCACCGCGAAGGGCCTCGGGCCGGGCGGGGCGTTCGCCTGCGCGGTCTCCGTCGTCGTCGGCTACGGGCTGCTCGTCGCGGCGGCCCTGGTCGGCGCGTCCTGGTACGCGCGGGCGCTGGTGGAGCGGCTGTGGCCCGAGGCCGCGGGCGACACGACCCTGATCGGTGTCGCGGTGATCGTCGTGCTCGCGGGGGCGATCGCCGCCTGCGCCGTGCGGGGCGTCCGCCTGACCGGGCGGGTCATGCTCGTCATCGAGGGGTTCTCGATCACGCTCATCCTGGTCGTGCTGATCGTGCTCGCGGTCAGCGCCGGCAGGTCGGGCGCCGCTCCCCCGGTGTCGGGTGCGGGTGGGCTCGGCGGGGTGGCGGCCGGGGTCCTGCCCGCGATCGCGGCGTTCATCGGCTTCGACAGCGCGACCGCGCTCGGCGTCGAGGCCCGCCGCCCCTTCGCGACGGTGCCGCGCGCGGTGTCGGCGACCGCCGGCGGCGCCGCACTGCTCTACCTCGTCGCGACCCTGGTCCACCTCGCCGCGCCGAGTGTGCTGCCCGCCCTCACCGTCGCCGGGACGCTCGGCGGTTCCGGCCCGGTCACGTTCGGCACCTGGGCCCCGCTGCTCCTGGATGCCGGCATCATCGCGTCGTTCTCCGCCTGCACCCTTGCTGCACTGAACACCCTGGTCCGGGTGCTCTTCTCGCTCGCTCGCGAGGGTGTGGCGCCCGCACTGCTGGGCCGCACGCACCGTCGGCACCAGACCCCGGCCGTCGCCGTCGCCGTGACGGTGCCGCTGCTCGCCGTCGCACCCGTCGTCGGGACCATCGCCGGGGTACCGCCGCAGGCCCTGCTCGGCGGCGTGCTGGCGGTCGCCTCGGTCGGCTTCCTGGCCGCCTACCTCCTGGTCTGCCTGGCCGCACCGCGCTTCCTCGCCCGGATCGGCGAGCTCACGCCCGGCGTCGTCGTCATCGCCGCCGTCGCCGTGCCCGCGCTCGCCGCGGTCGTCGTCGTGGCCCTCGTCGTGACCAGCGGGTCGGTGCTCCCCCTCGTCGTCGCCGCGCTGCTGGTCGCCGGCGTCGCCGGGTGGTTCGGGCTGCGGCGCGCGCGTCCCGGGGCGCTGGCCGGGATGGGGGTCTACGACGAGACCACCACGGCCGACGTGCACACCGGCTCCGCCCGATGAGTCCGGCGGAGGCCGGGGCGATCGGCGGTCGCCAGCCCCAGGCGGTCCGCAGTGCCCTGGCCGTGCTCGAGGCAGTGGCCGCGGCAGGCGTCGGGGTGACCGCCAAGGAGATCTCGACCGAGCTGCGGATCCCGCCCGCGACGACCTACCGGTTGCTCAACCTCCTCGTCGCCGAGGAGTACCTGGTCCGGCTCCCCGATCTGCGGGGGTTCGCCCTCGGACGGCGCGCCGCGAACCTCGCCCCCGCGCCGCTGTCGATCCCGACGGCGGCCCGCACCGTCATGGAGGCGCTGCGCACCCGCGTGCGGTGGGGCGCGCACCTGGCCGGCTACGTCGGGCACCGGATCGTGTTCCTCGACCCCGATCCCGACCACCCGCCCGCCGACCCGGAGGAGCTCACGCGCCACCCGCACGCGACGGCGCTGGGTCGGCTGCTGCTCGCCGAGCACGAGGAGCACCTGCCCCACGGCGCCCTGACCCGCCTCACCCCGGGGACCGTCGTCGACCTCACCGAGCTCCGACTGCGCCTCGCGGAGATCGCCGAGACCGGGATCGCGCGCCAGTGCGGCGAGTTCCGGGCCGACTACGGCTGCCTCGCCGTCCCGGTCCGGGCCCCCGGCGACGGCAGGCTCGTGGCCGGGCTGGCGCTCACCGGCGCCGCCGCGCGGGTCGCGACGGCGGGCGTCGACGTCGTCGAGGTCCTCCAGAAGCACGCCGCCGAGCTCGCACCGCTGCTGGCCTGAGCGCGGGAGGGCTCCCGGTAGGGTCCGCGGAACCATGAGTCCCTCCTGGGTGCAGCACGCCCTGTTCTGGCACGTCTACCCGTTGGGCTTCCTGGGAGCCGAGGGCACCCGCGGGGAGGGTGTGACCCACCGGCTGGGCGACCTCGAGCCGTGGCTCGACCACGCCGTCGAGCTCGGTGCCTCCGGCGTGCTCCTGGGGCCGGTGTTCGCCTCCCGCACCCACGGCTACGACACGACCGACCATTTCGCCGTCGACCCCCGTCTCGG
>NZ_DASXJS010000135.1:0-42171 GCF_036497245.1 Actinomycetospora sp.
GGGCACACCACCATGAGGTATCTCGTCACCGTCTGGGACGCCGGAGGGAGCGTGCCCCCGGAGCTGGCCGTCGTCCGGCGACTCGTCGCGCGCGGTCATTCCGTGGCGGTGCTCGGCGGACCCCCGCTGCGACGCGCCGTGCAGGCGACCGGGGCCACTTTCCGCTCGTGGCGCGACGTCCCGCACCGGGCCAGACCAGAGGATCCTGACCCGTTCGACGACACCGGACGGCACGGACCGAAGATCGTCCAACTACTCCTCGACACCATCGCCGCCGGTCCCGCGGCCCTGTACGCCCAGGAAGTGACCGAGGCGCTCGACGCCCACCGGAGCGATGCGCTCGTGTCCAGCATGCTCATGCTCGGCGGTCTCGCCGCGGCCGAGGCTCGCGGCATCCCCGCCGTCGTGCTGGTCCCGAACTGCTACTTGATACCCACACCCGGGATGCCGCCGTTCGGCATGTCCTGGCCTCCGGCCCGAGGCGCGTTCGGCCGTGCCCGTGTAGCCGCGATGAACAACCTGGGCATCCGGCTCTGGGATCGCGGACTACCCCGCCTCAACGCACTGCGCCGCGACCTCGGCCTCGAACCGCTGCGCCACCTGTTCGACCAGCATCGCTCCGCCGAACACGTTCTGGTGCTCACGTCGCAAGCCTTCGACTTCAGCGCCGAACTCCCCCGGAACGTCCGCTACGCAGGCCCGCAGCTCGACGATCCGCACTGGGCAGGAGAGGCGGGGTCGGCACCGGCCGATGTCACCTCGGACGACCTCGTCCAGGAGTATCCCGGCGGCGCCGACCCCCTGGTGCTGGTGAGCATGTCCACCACTGACATGGGGCAGGTCGAACTCCTGCGACGGGTCGTCGCCGCCCTCGATCGGCTGCAGGTTCGAGGACTGGTCACGACGGGACCGGGCGTCGATCCCGACCAGGTACCGGCCACCCGCACGGTCGCAGTCCTCCGGGCCGCACCGCACGCCCGCATCATGTCCGATGCCGCCGCGGTGGTCAGTCACGGAGGACACGGCACGGTGATCAAAGCCCTCGCCGCCGGCCTGCCTCAACTGGTCGTCCCCCTGGGCCGCGACCAACCCAACAACGCCGCGCGCATCACCCATCGAGGCGCAGGCCTGCAGCTACGACGAACCAGCACCACCGGAGCCATCGCCCAGGCCGTGGAGCGGATCCTGCAGGACCGCGGGTTCACCCACCGCGCCGCCGAACTCGGCGCTACCGTCCGCGCCGACGCAGAGCGGACGACGGTCCTCGAACACCTCGAGCGCATCTGACCGTTGCACCAGAACGCCACCGACGGCGATCGGTGCGCGGCGCTCCGGGACGACAGACCGCCGAGGCGTCCTCGGTGGGTAGGGTTCCGCGCGCGAGATGGCGATAGGCGCCGCGCGCATCGCGAGGCTTCGGGGAACGGCGGGTGTGGACCGCCGGGCGACGATCGGACGGAAAGAGGGCTCGCGATGGCCGGCACGTCGGTGCACGTCGGGTCGCTGCTCACCCAGGGCGTGGTCTTCGAGAGCGAATGCGGGAGCATCGCGCAGCTGACCTCCGAGTCGCTCCCGATCCTGGACGGCCTGTCGATCAAACGCATCGTCCTGGCGCCGGGCGCGATCCGCGAGCCCCAGTGGAACGTGAACGCGAATCAGATCGCGTACGTCGTCGCGGGCACCGTGCTCGTCTCGATGCTGGGTGACGCCGACAGTTTCTCGACGTTCGTCGTCACACCGGGCCAGATGTACCACGTCGAATCCGGGGCGATCTACCACATCGAGAACGTCGGCTCGGACGACGCGGTGGTGATCGCGGCACTGCGCAGCGACCGGCCCCGGCACTTCTCGCTGCTCACCAGCATGAACGCGATGACCGACGACGTCCTCGGCAACACCTACGACCTCCCGGCATCGGCCTTCGACGTCTTCGATCGCCACGACTCGTCCCAGATCGTGCGGCGCGACGGGCCGATCACCGTCCCGGACTCCGCCGGCCTGCCCAACGCCCGACTCTTCGACGTCGAAGCGCAGCACGCGCCGCTGTCCTACGCGTACGGCGAGGCCCGCCTGGCGCGCAAGCAGTTCTGGGCAGCACTGGACGACCTGTCCATGTACTCGCTGCGGATCCGGGCCGACGGCATGAGGGAGCCGCACTGGCATCCGGTGACCGCGGAACTGGGGTACGTGCACCGGGGCCGAGCGCGGATGCGCGTCCTCGACCCCGACGGCAGCCTCGACGAGTTCGTGCTCGAGGAGGGGCACGCCTACTTCGTCCCCCGCGCCTACCCCCACCACATCGAGGTCCTCGGCGAGGAGGGCTTCCACTTCCTGATCTTCTTCGACCAGCCGACCCCGGGCGACATCGGCTACCGCGCCACCGCGTCCGCGTTCTCCCGCGAGGCTCTCTCCGCGAGCTTCGGGATCCCGGAGAAGCAGTTGCCGCGGTTCC
The DNA here is from genome assembly GCF_036497245.1 of Actinomycetospora sp. Classification (GTDB taxonomy): domain Bacteria; phylum Actinomycetota; class Actinomycetes; order Mycobacteriales; family Pseudonocardiaceae; genus Actinomycetospora. The sequence continues at coordinate 2,453 of NZ_DASXJS010000135.1, forward strand.
CCTACACGCCCGTCGACCCGCTGATCGTGAGCCGTACCAACACCGGGGGCGCGGTCTCCTGATCACGGCGGCCCGCCCGTCAGGGGCGACCCGCGGGGCCGGATGAGGTCGCGACGTACACCGTGTTGGTCGCCTCGCGGTCCTGGAGCGGGTTGGCGAAGCGGACGACGTGGGCCTCGGCCGTGGCGAAGACGGCGGCCAGCACCGCGGTGAACCCGTCGTCGGGCGGATCGTTCGACCAGAGCGCGAACACGCCGCCCGGCCGCAACCGAGCGGCGACGCGGGCCAACCCGTCCCGGCCGTAGAACCCGGCATGGGCGGGATCGAGCACATGACTGGGCGAATGGTCGATGTCCACCACGATCGCGTGGAAGAGCCGGTCGGGCTCGGACCCGTCGAATCCCGACGGAGACCGGAGCATCCCGAAGAAGTCGCCGTGCACCAGCGCGCACCGCTCGTCGGAGATCAACGACGCGGAGGCGGGCACCAGCTCCCGGCGGTGCCACCCGATCACCTCGGCGAGCGCGTCCACCACGACCAGGCGACCCACCCTCGCGTCCTCGAGCACCGTCCGGGCCGTGTAGCCCAGGCCGAGTCCGCCCACGAGCACGTCGAGGTCGCTCCCCGACACCTCACGCAGGGCGAGACGGGCCATCTCCAACTCGGCGACGGTGAACATGCTCGACATCAGGAAGTCGTCGCCGAGCTTGACCTCGTAGATGTCGACGTCGGACGAGGGGGTGCGCCGGCGGCGCAGCACGAGCTCACCCATCGAGGTCGGCTGCCAGTCGAGCTCCTCGAATCGGGCGCTCATCGACATCCGCCCACACTGGTTCCGGCCACGACCGGACAGTAGCCGCGGCCCTTCACCGTCGCGGTGATGGCTCGTCGGACGCGATCCTTACCGATCGAGGATCCGTCGGGAACGATCTACTGATCGACCCCGGCCGGAACGTCCGGGGCGTCATGCTGTGCGACGGGAACGTCACCGGATACCCGTACCGCACCTGCGCCTCCGGCCGGTCCGGACATTCAGCGATCTGATCGTGGAGGGACGCCACATGCCCGACGAGCAACTCCGCCGGCACGACCGCCCGGCCCCGGTCGACGACGAATCCATCCGCACGAGGATCATCGAGACATCGGCGGATCTCATGTATCGACACGGGGTCGGGTCGACCACGCCGGACGACGTGGTCGCGGCCGGCGGTATCACCCGGACACAGTTCGATACACATTTCCCGGACAAGGATCGCCTCGTCGCGGAAGTGGTCGTCCACCAGGTCCGCCGAGTCATCGACGAACAGGCCGCGGACATCCGGCGACTGAGGTCGCTGGAGGATCTGCGAACCTGGCGTGACCGCGTGGTCGCCGACAATCGACGCCGTCACGGGGCCCACGGCTGTCCGCTGGGCTCGCTGACCATCGAGTTGGCCGCCCGCTCCGAACCCTGCCGGCGCGTCCTGGCGGCAGGCTTCGAGGCGTGGGAGTCCGAGTTCCGGGCCTGCTTACGCCGGATGCGGGAGGACGGGGTGCTCGCGGCGGAGGCCGACGTCGGCAGTCTGGCCGTGGCGCTCATGGCCACCCTGCAGGGAGGCCTCATCCTGGCGCGGATCACGCGTGACTCGGACGACCTCGCGCAGTCCCTCGACGCGGCACTGAGCTCCATCCGGGCCCACGCGGCGATGCCGGACGCCACGCGCGTGTAACCTGGGCCATCTCGGAGAGGTCCCGAACTCGCGAGGGAGACGGCCGTGGCCAGCGCACAGTCGACCCCCTCGAATCGACGGTTGACCGCCAAGGGTGCCGCCACACGAGAACGGATCGTGTCGACGGCCAGCGATCTCATGTACGCCCAGGGAGTGGAGCGCACCAGTCTCGACGATGTGGTCGAGGCCAGCGGCACCGGTCGCTCGCAGCTGTACCACTACTTCGCCGACAAGAACGAACTCATCGGTGAAGTGGTGAACACTCAGATCGACCGGGTCATCGCGACCCAGGAGCCCCTCCTGGAACGCCTCGACTCGATGCGGGGATTCGAGCGCTGGCGCAATGCGGTGGTCGCAGGCAACCGAAGCAGGCGAGGGATGCACGGATGCCCTCTCGGATCTCTCGCCAGTGAGCTCGCGGATCATTCCGAACGCGCTCGCGAAACATTGGCGACCGGATTCGACGTCTGGGAATCGCTGTTCGTCGACGGTCTCCGGCGAATGCAGGAGAACGGCGAGCTCGGGATGGATGCCGACCCCGCGGCGCTCGCCAAGGGACTCATGGCCGCCCTTCAGGGCGGACTGCTGCTGGCTCAGGTCAAGCGCGACGCCGAGTGTCTCGCCGTCGCCCTGGACATGGCGTTGGCCCAGATCCGCACCCACACCGAGCGGGTCACGGCGCGACGACGCTGATTCCCGACGGGGGCTCCGGGGCGTGGGGTTCGAGTGACCGCCATGCGGTGTCGAGATCTTCAAGAGACCTCGAGGAGAGCCTGTTCGACGACCTCGGTCAGAGCGGGGTGGATGTAGAGGACCTGGTGGGCGAGCCGGTCGACGGTCTCGCCGAGCATCATCCCCTGCAGCAGCGGCTGGATCAGGATCGCCGCGGACGGGCCGATGATGTGCGCGCCCAGCAGGGTGCGGGCCCGGGGGTCGACGATGAGCTTGACGAAGCTGGTCGTGTCCTCGAGGGCCCAGCCGTAGGCGGCGTCGGCGTAGTCACGGACGACGACCACGTGGTCGATCCCGTCCTGCCGGGCCTGGGCCTCGGTGAGCCCGACCCCGGCGATCTGCGGGTCGCCGAACACGGCGTGGGGGACGAGGTCGTGGCGCAACTGCCGCGGCGAGTCGGGATGGGCCACGTTGTGGGCCACGACCCGGGCCTCGGCGTTGGCCATGTGCTTGAGCTGGAAGTGGTTGGCGTCGTCGCCGAACGCCCACACACCGGGCACCGACGTGCGATAGGCGTCATCGGTGACGATGTGGCCGTGGTCGTCGACCTCCAGGCCGCCGGCAACCACGTCGAGCCGATCGGTGTTCGGGCGCCTGCCGGTGGCGACCATCAGCGCCGCCGACTCCAGGACCTCGACCCGCCCACCCCGCTCGACGGTGACCGCGACCCCGCTCGGCCCGGGGGCGACCGCGGTCACCGCCGTGTCGACGCGGACGTCGAACCGGTCCCGCGCGAGCTCGGTGAAGCGAGAGGAGATCTGCTCGTCCTCGACCGCGAGCAGCCGGGGACCACGCTCGATCAGCGTGATGTCGGCGCCGAACGCACCGAAGACGTGGCCCATCTCCGCCGCGATGAAGCCGCCCCCCACGATGATCATCGACGTCGGCACCTCGTCGACGCGCATGATCGTGTCCGAGGTGTGGAACGGGACGGACTCCAGTCCAGGGATCGGCGGGATGACCGGTCTGGAGCCCGCCGCGACGACGATGCGCTCGGCGCCGATCTTCTCGCCGGCGACCTCGAGCACCTTCGGCGTCAGGAAGCGGGCCGACTCGGTGTAGACGTCGATGCCGTTGGCCCGGCGGTACTCGACGGCCCGGTCGTGCAGCGGATCGATCCGCCCGAACACCCGGTCGCGGATGGCGGGCCAGTCCACCCGGTCGAGCGTGGCGTGAACGCCCAGGCGGTGTGAGCCCGACACGGAGCGGGCCGCGTCGGCCGCCACGACGAACATCTTCGACGGGATGCATCCGCGGTTCAGACACGTGCCGCCGAAGCGGCTCGACTCGACGATCGCACTGCGCCATCCGTCGAGAGTCGGGCCGAACAGCATGTTGCCGCTCCCGGCCCCGACACAGATCAGATCGTAGGTCTGCATGGGGACTCCGTTCCGCTCGCGGGCCTGGTCGACGGAACCTCCGCGCCGTCGAGGTTCACGAGTGCGACGTGATGTAGCGGACCAGGCCGGCCACATCGTCGGCGACGAGCCGCCCGATGGCACCGCTCGAGTACAGGGCGGTGACCACGGTGCCCGCCGGGGCCAGGACGAACCCGGTGGACTGCAGATAGGGCGGGTCCTGATTGGTGTAGGCACCGACCGACGCCGACACCTTCGCCGCGTCGGCGCTGTGGCCGACCGGGAACCCCAGGCGGTACTTCTCCACCAGCGCCGCGCTGGTCTCCTCGTCGTCCACCGACAGCGCCGCGACCTTGATCCCGAGCTCGGTCAACGTGTCGGAGGCCCGTCCGAAATCCGCCAGCTGGGCGTGGCAGTACGGGCACCAGGCCCCCCGGTAGAGCAGCACCACACCCCACGACCCCGCCAGCGCCGACGGGAGCAGCAGCCGCCCACCGCCGACGGCGGGGACCTCGAGCTCCGGGAACGACTCGCCGTTGTGCAGCACCGCAGACCCACCTGACCCGTTCGCCCGGACTCTCCGGAGACAAGCAGGTTGGCCGTGGCCGTTATGTACTGTCAAGTACATTCTCGCGAATGCCAGAGCTTGCGGTCAGCCGGGCAGGGCAAGGTCTCGAGCTCGGGGCTCGTCGGCATGGGGATGCGGAAGCATCGAGGTCGCGGCGTCGAACGGACACCCGCGGTCGAGCCAGGTCCGGGTCGAGGCGCGGGCGCTCTCGATGAGCTCGTGGGCCCGGGAGAAGTCCGCAGGCGAGACCGATAGCGGGCACAGCGACGGGACGACGCGCAGGTCCACGTCGTGACGGAAGCGCTCGACGTCGGGCGCGAGGCGCTGGTGGATGAGCAGGGTCAACCCGTGCAGCGCCATCCCGATCGCACTCGTCGGCAGGGCCGGGGCGGCACAGGGGTATCCGGCGGGGAGGACCCAGACCGAGTCGGCACCCAGCCCAACCGCGTGACCGATCGAGCAGTTGTCGGCCACACCGCCGTCGAGGAACCACCGGCCGTCGATCGACACCGGGGCCAGGACACCGGGGATGGCTGCGCTGGCCAGCACGGCGTCCACCGCCGATCCGGACGAGAGCAGGGTGCTCCGTCCCGTACCGGCGTCGACGGCGACCACGTGCAGCGGCGTCGGGGCGTCCTCGATGCGCTCGAAGCGCAGGTGCTCCTCGAGCAGCGACCGCAGCCCGTGCTGGGACACCAGACCGCGACTCCGGCCGGCGGCTGCGCGCATGGCCTGCCACGGGCCGGTCGGGAAGACGTCCGTCCGACGCAGTCCGCGCCAGACCCCGGCGAGCCGCTCCATGGACTCCGGGCCGGGATCGGCGGCGACCCACGCCGCGTTGATCGCTCCCACGCTCGTGCCGATGACCGCGTCGAACTCGACGCCTGCCTCGGCCAGCCCCGCGAGCATCCCGACCTGCACCGCGCCGAGGCTCCCGCCGCCCGAGAGCACGAGTGTGGTGCTCATGCCGGGCTCGCCCACGGCCCGGGCTCACCCCGAGCGCTGCATCGCATGTACTGGACAGTACATTGTGCTGAGCCGTCCGCGGTCGGGATCGGTACCGGCAGGCCCGTGCGTCAATCGAGAATCCACTGACGCGGATCGTCGGACGGCGGGGTGTACGAGCAGAACAGACCGGTCCGGACCGTGAGCTGCAGGTATCGCGCCAGCGGGGCCTCCACGACGGTGATGCGGTCGACCGCGGAGTGGATGGCCTTCGTCGCCGCGACGCGGGCCCGCTCATGGCTGGAGCCCACCGGTCGCGTGCGGCCCGCGAGCCCGGTCGCGGCGGTGATCTCCTCGATCAGGGCGATCCGATCGGCCTCCAGCGTCCCGAGCCGGCCGAGGTCGGACCATTCCCCGGCCTCGTCGAGCTCGTGATCGATGTCGGCGAGTCGGCGGCGGTAGGCGTCGAGTGCCTGGCGATCGACGGTCGCGTCGAGCGAGGACTGCACGACGGTTCCCTGCCCGCTCGTCACGAGGTCGAGGGCCGAGACGTCCTGACCGGGCCTGCGCAGCAGTTCGCGCAGATAGCTGAACCCACGCAGTGCCCGCACCGGCACCGCGTGGTCCTCGGGACCGACCAGCCACAATCCGTCGGCGGTCGGGTGCATCCGGGTTCGGGGCTCCGTGCGGGACGGCGTGCCCGTCGCCGGTGGTGTCCACGCGGCGAGCCGGTCACGCCACCAGGCGGCGCCGATGCGCTCGTAGCTGCTCAGGGCGGCGGCGCGGTACGCGACGGCCGTTTCCGGATCGCCGAGCAGGGCCGTGGCGCGGGCGAGGGTGTCGTCGGTGAGCCCGTGGAACATCACGGCGCCGGCGTTGAACACGGCGCGGCCGCGATAAGGGGCGATCAGCGTCGAGGCCGTCGCGACGATCGCCCGGTCCCCCACCTCGAGCGCGACCTCGAGGACGCACTGCAGGATCAGCAGCCAGTTCACGTCCCGGGGTAGCTCCTCGAGGACGCCCTCGGAGAACGCGTGCAGGAGCGTCCGCGCCCGGTCGGGTCGCCCCGCGTGGAGCCAGAGGAACGCGGCCTCGGCACAGACCACGGCGACTCCCTCGGCCACACCGAAGGTCTCGCATTCCGCGGCGATGGTCGCGCAGGTCGAGGGATCGCCGGTCTGGACGGCGGTGTAGCCCTTCATCGCCTCCACGACCATCCAGCCGTCGGCGAGGCCGGCCTCGTCACACGCTGCCGAGGCCATCGAGATCAGAGAGGCCGACGTATCGGTACGCCCACGCAGCAGGTCCAGCATCAGGCGTCGGGAAGCGGCGAAGAACCGGGCCCGAGGCGACTCCTCGCCGAGGAGCTCGAGGGCGCGCATGTGTCGGTGGATCGCCGGGACGTCCAGCGACTCGCACGCGGTCTGCAGGCCCCACAGGTGCGCCTGGAGTCGGACGAGCGGATCCAGGACGTGCGCGGCGGCGTCGTCCAGCTCCGCGGCGAGACGGACCCGCGCGTCGAGATCGTCCGGGCCCCACCGCGCGGCCAGGGCGGCGTCGAGGCAGTCGACGAGCAGGTCGGGCGCCGAGCACTGTCCCGCCCAGCGCACGGCGTCGTCGGCGAACGGCACGGCCCGGGCGGCGTGCCCCGCGTACACCCAGCACCGTGCCAGTGCCGCCGCGACGCGCGCCCGATCGTCGACCTCGGTGGTGCGCATCAGGACGTCGTACAACTGCGCGGGCAACCGGCCCGGCTGAGTACCGAACACGTACACCGAGGCCGCGCCGAGCACCGCGCGGGTCCAGCCCGCGAGATCACCATCGCTGCGACACAGGTCCACCGCCCGGTCGTACAGACGCGCCGCGGCAGGTCCTCGACCCGCGCGACGCTCGGCGTCCGCACGGTCGAGGAGATCCCCGGTCAGAGGGTTCTCCACCGGGACAGAGCGTACTTTCGCGACCCGCCCTCGCACACCGCTCAGGGGCGGGACAGTGTGACCAGGTCGTGGTGCTCCCGCTGCTTGGCCTCGTCCCAGTCGCCGGTGCAGTAGATCGCCAATTCGACGATGCTGTCGCCGACCACGTCGACGCGGATCATCTCCCGGGCGTACCAGCGCTGTCCTTCGTGCGACCACCGCTCCTCGAATTCGATGGTGAACCCGTGCCGGGTGGATTCGACGCGTCCCACCGACACCTCCCCGGGCGAGGGATGACCCTCGGTTCGGACGGCCAGGATGTCCGCGGCGGTCGTCGTCTGGAGCCGCCACTGCGGTAGCGACAGGTCGGCGAAGACATCCGGCGCGAACAGGTCGTCGCGGACAACGCCGGTCTCGAGGAAGCGGATGAAGTCGGCGGTCACGCGGTCGGTGCTGGACGCCGCCGGCCGCTCCCGGAGCGCATCCGACGCCCGTGCGACGTTCACGTCATCGCTCCGACAGACCGCATGTTCCTCTCGACGACGGCCATGGTCGCCTCCAGATCCGCGGACGGACTGAACTCGACGACCGACGTTCCCGCCGTGATCAGGGGCAGATGCCCCGCGGGGGCGTAGTAGGCGTCGCCAGCCACGTAGGTCTCCTCACGGTCGGGCCAGCGGAAGGTCAACCGGCCCGCGGTGATCACGCCCCAGTGGGCGCACCCGCACCTGTCGTCGGGAAGCCCGGCGAAGAACGGGGCCGGATCGACGTCCTGCTTGAACGTCTCGAAGCCGACCGTGTAGCCCTCCAGGTCGGCATAGCGTCCTTCGATCACATCGACATCGACGGCGACCGGAGTCGTCATCCTGTTGGCACTCGGCACGGTGTGCTCCTTCGCTCACGGAAGCTGACACCCCATCGGCGTGACCATGCGCGGAACACCGTGCCTCCGGGGGTCACGACGCCTGGATCACCGGGGCGGGGGGGTAATCTCGGCGCTTCCAGCTCAGCGGTGTTGCGTGGGTGATCTCGTGGACGGCTCCGGCGACTCGGGATCCGTTCCGGTGCGGCTGGCCGAGCTGGTGGCCGCGTTGTCCCTGGGCATCGATCTCGGATTCGGTCAGCCGATGGAGCACGTGCTCCGGCAATGCCTGATCGCTCTGCGCCTGGCCGAGCGTCACGGGTTGGGCGAGCAGGAGCGCTCGGTCGTCTACTACACGGCCCTCCTGGTCAATGTCGGGTGCCACTCGGACGCGCACGAGCAGGCGAAATGGTTCGGCGACGACATCACCCTGAAGTCCCGCAAGTACGACCACGAGTTGGGCAGCCCGCGCGCGATGGCCTCGACGCTCGCACTACTGGGCGCGGGATCGTCCCTGTGGCACCGGTTCCGGATCGGGCTGGAGTTCGCGCTCTCGGGGCGCCGCGAGCTCGACGGGATGATCGAGCGGCACGCCGCACTGGCAGCAAGCCTCGCCGACCATCTGGGGCTGCCCGCGAGCGTGCGGACCGCCGTGGGCAGCTCCTACGAGCAATGGGACGGACGCGGATGGCCCGGTGCGCGCGCGGGCCACGCCATTCCCGTGGCGGCCCGACTCGTCCAGCTCGCCGAGTTCGTGGAGGTCGCCCACCGCGTCGGCGGGATCGACGCGGCGGTGACGCTCGCGGCCCGACGCCGTGGCACGCAGTTCGATCCGTCCCTCGCCGACCTGGTGTGCGCCGATCCCGACCCGATCCTGGGCGGTCTGGACTCGGCACGGACCTGGGATGCGGTGATCGGGGCCGAGCCGGCGCTTCGGGTGGCCCTCTCCGGGAGGGAGCTCGACGCCGCGCTGCTCGCGGTCGCGGACTTCGTGGATCTCAAATCGCCCTACACGCTCGGTCATGCGCGCACGGTCGCCGACGTGGCCGGTCGTGCCGCGACCCGACTCGACCTGCCTGACCTCGAAGCCCGGACGCTGTATCGAGCGGCCCTGGTTCACGGGCTCGGTCGGTTGGGTGTGTCGAACGCGATCTGGGACAAGCCCGGGCCGCTGGGGGCCGGGGAGTGGGAGCGGGTGAGGATGCACCCGTATCTGACCGAGCGCATGCTGCACCAGTCGGCGTCGCTCGCGCCGATCGGGGCCGTGGCGGTGCAGCATCGGGAGCGGCTGGACGGCTCCGGGTATCCCCGTGGCGTCTCGGGTGCGGCGATCTCCCGTCCGGCTCGGGTGCTGGCGACGGCTGAGGCGTACCAGGCGATGCGCGAGCCCCGCCCCCACCGGCCGGCGCTCGACGCCGGGTGTGCGGCGCGTGAGCTCCGGGCGGAAGCCACTGCCGGACGCCTCGATCCCGGGGTCGTGGAGGCCGTGCTCGTCGTCGAGGGCCACCGCGGCGCTGCTCGCCCACGCGGGCCCGGCGGACTGACGTCGCGCGAGGTCGACGTGCTCCGTCTTCTCGCGCTGGGACTCTCGAGCAAGCAGATCGCCGTCCGGCTCCTCATCTCACCGAAGACGACCCGCAATCACATCGAACACATCTACATCAAGATCGGTGCGTCGAACCGGGTGAGCGCGGGTCTGTACGCCACGCAGCACGGACTGCTGCCCGGGCCGTGACTCCCCGCCCGTTCAGGCTCCGTGCATCGCCTGCATGTTCTTCTGCAGGGCAGCCAGGGTGATTCCGTAGGCCTCGGTCGGGCTGAACTGGACGAATCTGCTGCCTGCCTGGGCTGCGGGAACGTGGCCGGGGGGCATGTAGAACGCGTCGCCCGCCTCGATGGTCTCCTCGTGGTCGGCGTAGCGCACCGTCAACCGCCCGGTGAACAGGTATCCCCAGTGCGGGCACTGACACGAGTCGCCGGGCAGGCCCTTGAGCAGCGGCGTCAGGTCACTGTCTTCCCGGATCGAGGTGAAGTTCAGGGTGTATCCCCCCAATTCCTCGGTGCGATCCTCGACCGCGCCGTAGTCGGCCACGTGCGAGGCGGTGTCGTGTGATGCGGTGGGCATCGATCCATCTCCGTCGGTCGTTTTCCGAGTGCTCGTGATGGATCACGCTAGGCAGGAGCCCAGAAATGCGCATGAGGCAATCGCCCCATCGCCCCGGGCGCCGGCGGCCCGGCGGGCGGGCCGTCGGCGCCCGGGGAAGCTCGAGTCAGGCGCTCGACCTGGGCACCCCCATACCCGGGTCGATCCGGGCCGGACCGTTCTTGCCCGGCTTGACGTCGAAGTCGAAGATCCCGGTCGGGATGTAGACCGTGGAGCACGAGTTCGGGATGTCGACCACCCCGGAGAGCCGGCCCTCGATCGGTGCCGCACCCAGGATCATGTAGGCCTGGATGGCGGAGTAGCCGAAGGTGGTCAGGTAGTCGATCGCGTGCAGGCAGGCCCGCTGGTAGGACAGGTGCGAGTCGAGGTAGTGCTGCTTGCCGTCGAGGGTCACCGACGTCCCGGAGAAGGCGATCCACTCGCTGTACTGCGGGTCGGTGTTGCCCGGAACGAAGATCGCGTTCTCGGAGACCCCGTAGGTGGCCATTCCGCCCTTGATGAGATCGACGTGCAGGTCGATGAACCCGCCCATCTCGATCGCGCCGCAGAAGGTGATCTCGCCGTCGCCCTGCGAGAAGTGCAGGTCGCCCATCGAGAGGTTCGCCCCGTCGACGAACACCGGGTAGAAGACCCGGCTGCCCTTGGTGAAGTTCTTGATGTCCTGGTTGCCGCCGTTCTCGCGGGGCGGGGCGGTGCGGGCCGCCTCGTTGCGTGCCCGCTCGAAGTCGTCGCCGGAGAGAGAGCCGAGGATCGCGGAGTCCGGCTGGGGCGGCAGGGCGAGCGGCGGGACCCGCTGCGGGTCGGTGTCGATCAGCGCCTGCTCGCGGGAGTTCCACGTGCGCAGCAGGTCGTGCGACGGCGCGGTGCCCATGAGGCCGGGGTGCACGATCCCGGTGAAGGCGACCCCCGGGACGTGGCGGGACGTGGCCTGGCCGCCGCGGAAGTCCCAGATCACCTTGTAGGCGTCGGGGAACTGCTCGGTCAGGAAGCCGCCGCCGTTCCTCGTCGCGAACACCCCGGTGTAGCCCCAGCCCTGTCCGGCCAACGGACCGGAGTCCTCCTGCGGGATCGGGCCGACGTCCAGGATGTCCACGATCAGCAGGTCGCCCGGTTGGGCGCCCTCGACCGCGATCGGGCCGGAGAGCACGTGGACGGAGTTCAGCGGAGCGTTGAGGATGTCGTCCGCGGAGTCGTCGTTGACGATCGCGCCGTCGAACCATTCGCGGCAGTCGACGCGGAACACGTCACCCGGTTTGACGTGCACCTGGGCGGGGACGTCGGGGTGCCAGCGGTTGTGGCCGACGATCTGCTGCTCGGTGAACTTCTTGCTGCTGTCGAGCGGGAACGCCTTCTGGGGCATCGGTTCTCTCCCTGCGTGAGGTCGGTGGGATGACGATCAGACGACGGCGGGGTCGGCGGTCGGGGCGGGCGTCGCGGGTGTGTGCTGACGGCGCGCCCACGGGACCAGCGCGGCGAAGACGACCACCCCGAAGATCGGCAGGGCGATGGTGAGCACCGTGCTCACCTGCGCGTAGACGCCGGTCAGGAGCAGCAGGGCGGGAATCCACCCGGTCACCCATCCCTGGATGGCGCAGACCGCGCCGGTGTACCGCCCGATTCCCTCCCGCTTCCGTCCCAGGAGCAGGAAGAACAGCGTCCAGAGGAACGCCCAGTACAGCCAGATGACGCCGAAGGCCGGGTCGTCGAAGCGGGTGAAGTTCAGCGCCGAGAAGACGAGCGCGGTGATCGCGACGAACAGGCAGAAGTAGCCGAGCCCGGTGCCGTCCAGATCGAAGGTCAGGTTCACCGCCACGTAGAGGTAGGTGAACGAGAAGAGGAAGAGACCGGACGCCGCGAGGATGACGTCGGTGTCACCGTTCGCGGTGAAGATCAGGTAGACCGGCGTGATGATCTGCAGGGCGCCGACGAAGAAGTTCATCGGTGCGGCCGACCGGGCGTCGATCCACCCCAACAGCATGACGCCGTTGATGAACAGGACGGCGCCGACGAAGAGCAGGCCGACGCTAGCCACGGGACGGCGCCACTCGGGATAGCAGCATGGGATCGCCTTTCTGTCGTCGACGAGCCCTCACCGGACGAGGGCAGCATCGGTAGGCCGACCCGGGCGGGGGCCGGACGGTGAGCGGGAGGAACGCGATCAAGGGCGCGGCAGGGCCGCGGTCCGGGGATCGAGTCGGGTCGGCCGTGACGACCGGGAGGCCCGGGGCGGCAGTGCGGACACCACCGAGGGGTCGGTGCGGGAGGCCTCGGCACGGTCGATCGCGGCCACTCGTTCGCGGTCGGCCGACGCGAGCCTCGGCGCCGTGATGGTCCGCGGGGCGTCGGCGCCGCACGTCGGGCACGGAACCGTCGGGGGCGCCGTGCCGAGGGGTCGCATGACCTCGACGGGGCCGTCCTCGCCGCAGCGGTACGCGTACAGGGGCATCGGGACGACTCCTTCGTCGTGAACCATGCTGCCGCTGGATCGGGCGTGGCTCCGAGGACCGGGGAGACCGATGTAGCCCGTAGGAATTAATTTCCTAGGAAAGTTAGCGAGCCACGCCCAGGGCTGTCAACGCCCGCCGCGAACCGTCGCGCTCCGGGGTCGACCGGTCACAGTTGCTGGATGACGTCCCAGGTCAGACCGTCCGCCACGGCCAGGAAGACCCGCTGCCGGAGGTGCCGGTCGCGGAGCTCGACGGTGCCGCGAGGACTCTCGTACGCGAGCCCGTCGGCCACCGACATCATCGCCGGCACCTGCATCGAGCCGGCGTGTCGCATCAGCTCGGTGAGCAGCCGGACTCCCTCGTAGCAGGACTCGCCGAGGCTGTTCAGCACCGGCGCGTCGTCGCCGAACTCGCGGAAGTAGGTGGCGGCGAACTCGAGCCCGGAGCTCGTCGCGAGGTCCTCGAAGTAGCCCGCCGAGGTCATCAGGCCGCGCGTGCTCTCGGTCCCGGAGGCGAGCAGGACGTTCTCCTCGATCAGGGAACTGAACCGCAGGATGTCCCGGTCGAGACCCGCCGCGCTGAAGGCGCGGTTGAACGCGACGGCGTCGTCACCGATGAGCAGCATCAGCACGGCGTCGCAGCCGCTCGCCTCGACGCGACCCAGGACGGCGGAGAAGTCCGAGGTCCCGAGCGGTACGAACATCTCGTCGCAGACCGTCCCGCCCAGACGTCGCAGGTAGCTCACCGCCGCGGCGGCGGACCGGCGCGGCCAGACGTAGTCGTCTCCGACGATCGTCCAGCGCCGGACGCCCGCGGTGCCCGAGAACCAGTCCAGGGTCGGGCCGAGCTGCAGGTCCGGCGTCTCGCCGGTGAGGAACAGGCCGGGCCGGTTCTCGCCCCCTTCGTACAGCGCCGTGTAGGCGTACGGGACGCGGCTGCGGATCCTCGGTGCGACCGCCTCCCGGACCGCCGAGATGTGCCAGCCCGTCACGGCCTGGATCGCGCCGGCGCTCACCAGCGCGTCGACCTCGATGGCCACCTCGTCAGGGCTGCGCCCCCCGTCCACCGGCACCAGGTTCAGCTCACGGCCGAGCACGCCGCCCTCGGCGTTGATCTCCTGCGCGGCCAGCGCCGCGCAGCTCTCGCAGGACGGTCCGAAGATCCCGGCGGGCCCCTGCAGCGGGATCACGAGGGCCATGTCGAGGACGTCGCGCCCGCCCGACGCGCGCGCCGTTCCCGGACGGGGAGCCGGCACGTCGGTCATTGCTCAACGCTAGCGAGCCGACCGCGGCCTGGGGGTGCTCCGATCGTACGAGTCCTCCCCGCCCACCGGAGTTCCCGGACCGCTCCGCAACACCGTGACCGGCGAGGCCACCGTCGGGACGGGCCTCACCGCTACCATCGAACCGTGCCGGCCAGCGCGGAACGCTCCACGCGAGATGGCGACGAGTCACTCCGCCTGCTCTCGCTCGTCGAGCGAGCCCTCACCGGGAGGCTGGAGGAGGCACTGCGGGGCTGCGGCTCCAGCCTCGACCAGTGGCGGATCCTGAGCCTGCTCGCCGACCGCGGCGGATGCCCGATGAACGTGGTCGCCGACCACGTGCTCCTCCTGGCGCCCAAGCTCAGCAAGCTCGTGGACCGGATGGTGGCCGCGAACCTCATCCAGCGCCGGCGGGACCACGAGGACCGACGCCGGGTGCTGATCGTGATCTCGCAGCGCGGACGGCGGGCCCTGGCGGAATGGGACGAGACCACCGCCGACGTCCGAGGCCAGTTCCGGGAGCTGCTCGGTGCCGACGTCGAGCAGTTCGAGGCGTTGCTGCGACGCATCCAGGACGGCCTGGACCGAGCCGGGTCCGGCGGCCTCGAGCACCCGGCCGCCGTGCCGGGCTGACCGACCGGGACCGGCGTCTAGACCGCGGCCCGGAAACGATCGGCCAGCGCCGACACCCAGTCGACCACGAGCCGGGGATCGGCAGGCGGACTCTCGACGATCACCAGCTCGTCGACGCCGAGATCGGCCAGCGCCGGAACATCGTCGACCTGCGGGTCGCGCAGGGCGACGCAGCAGCGCAGCCGGGCGATGTCACGTCCGGATTCCCGGCATCGCGCGTCGAGGTGGCCGAGGCGTTCGGCGACGGCGGCCACGCTGTCGAGATTGAATCCGTACCAACCGTCACCCCAGGCCGCCACCCGGCCCAGGGCCGCGTCGCTGTTGCCGCCGAGAACGATCGGAATCTGCCGGTCACGGACCGGCTTGGGGTTCACGCGCACCGCATCGACACGCACGAACTCGCCGTCGAAGGACGCGAGGTCCTCGCGCCACAGCGTGCGCATGGCCGCGACGTACTCCGCGGTGCGCGCCGCACGCCGCGCGAACGGCACCCCGAGTGCGTCGAACTCCTCGCGCGACCACCCGATGCCCGCGCCGAGGGTCAGTCGGCCCCCGGAGAGGGCGTCGAGCGTGGCGGCCTGCTTGGCGAGCAGCAGGGGATTGTGTTCCGGCAGCAGCAGCACGCCCGTCGCGATGCCGATCGTCGAGGTCGCCGCGGCGGCGAAGCTCAGGCCGATCATCGGGTCGTTCCAGTCGGCGGTCACCGGCACCGCGATCTGCCCGTCCGCCGAGTAGGGATAGCGGGACGACGACCTGTCCACCATGACCACGTGTTCGCCGGACCACAGGGTGGCGAAGCCGCAGGTCTCCGCGGCCACGGCCACAGCGTCGATCACCTCGCGTCGGGCTCCCGCGCCGATGCCCAGGGCGTGCAATCCGACCTGCATGGGCTGATCCTCTCACCCGAGGACGAGGGGGCGGACCTGCTCGGCCACCAGCTCGAGCTGGCGGAGCGGATCGCTCAGGGGCCAGAGCAGCACCGTGCCTGCCCCGGCCGTCGCGTAGTCGGAGAGCACCCGTGCACAGTGCTCGGACGGCCCGATCGGTAGGTGCGCCGCGAGGCTCTCGGGATCTTGTCCGAGCAGCGGCGCCAGGATCTCCTCGACCAGCCAGCGCGCGACGAGGCGATCGTCGGTGACGTACAGCCAGGTCGTGGCCACCAGATCGCCGAACGTGGCCGGATCGCGGCCGACCGCGAGGAGGTGGGTGTCGAGCTCCGCCCGTGCCGACCGGAATCGCCCGGGCTGCATGTGAAAGGCCGACGCCATCCAGCCGTCGGCGTCACGGGCCACCGCGCGCAGCCGCGCCGAGGAGCCCCAGCTGGCCGACCACACCGACACCGAACCCGCAGGCGGGCTCAGCACGGCGCCGCCCCCGGGATAGAAGCTCCCGTCCGGCACGGACTCGCCGGCGAGCACGGCCCGGACCGACCGCAGGGCCTCGTCGAAGCGCGCCCACCGCTGGTCGAACGGGATCCCGACCAGACGGTGGTCCTCCCGCGAGGAGCCCGGACCGAGACCCGCCACGACCGGTCCGTCGGCCAGTGTGGCCAGGGCGGCCAGCCCCTTGGCGAGCACGACGGGATGGCGGATCACCGGGAGGGCCACGCTCGTCACCAGCCGCATCCGACCGGTGCTGCCGCAGACCGCGGCCAGCGCCGTCGGGCCGTCGAGCCACGGGGTGCGCCAGACGAGGTGGTCGTTGGCGGCGACCGCGGTGAAGCCCAGCTCCGCGGCGAGCGCGGCGTAGCTCCGCAGGTCGCGACCCGACGGCAGGCCCTGCCCCAGATCCGCGAGAGGAAGGTGGACGCCGAGCTCCATCAGCCCACCTCCCACGGAGAGAAGTCAGGCCTACCACTCGTGCAGAGGGTTCGGAATCAGAAGGTGGCGATGGGGTTGACCGGCGAGCCCGTCCCACCGGGGATGCGCAGCGGCGCCGCGGTGAGCAGGAAGGTGCTGCGCCCGTAGCGCTCCAGCGCCCGGAGGAGGTCGGTGAGGCGGGGCCAGTCCAGTAGCGCGAGGCCCGTGGCGGCGATCCCGATCTGATGCAGCGGGAGTTCCAGCCCCGAGTCGCTCGGGGGCAGCCGGTCGACGCAGTCGCCTGCGAAGACCGCCACGTCCCGGTCGTACAGCCAGGACACGGCCTCGAGCCCCAGCCCGGCGCGGGCCACGATCTCGCCCGTGTCGCGCTCGCCTGCGCGCCGCTCCAGGCCGGTGTGCACGACGACCGCGTCCCCGGCCTCCGCGGTCACCCCGGCGTGCCGCTCGGCCGCCTCGAGGTCGGCGCGGGTCACCACGTGGTCCTCGTCGAGCCACGGCACCGCGAGTGCGGCGGCGACGTCGAGCAGGACTCCGCGGGTGAAGATGCCGTGGCGCATGGCGTGGATCGAGTTCGCCCGCAGACCGTCGTGCGTGACGACCTCGTTCTGGCGGCGCCCGTTGTAGCCCTGACCGTCGAGATACACGTGGCCGAGGGCGTCCAGGTGCGTGTCGACCCCGTGGATGTCGACGTGCACGCTGTCGCCCGTGGCGTAGGGCAGGCCGCCCTCGTTGAGGTGCATGACGTGCCAGGCCGGGCGCGGGTTCAGCGGCCGTTGCACGGTGTCGATGTCGCTGCCGAGGGAGACCGAGACACCCTCGACGACGAGGGCGGCGGCGCGTCGGCGCACGTCGGGAGTGATCAGGTTGAGCGTGCCCAGCTCGTCCTCGGCGCCCCAACGCCCGGCGTTCGAGCAGCGCGCGAACGCCTCCGCTGCCTCAGCCCGGCTCATCACGACGGCGAACACTAGCCAACTCTCCGGCCCTTCCCCTCACGCCGAGACGCCGGACGAGCACCCGGCGGGCCCGTCGCGGGCGCCACGTCCGATGTGGCCGGCGGCAGACAACGTATGTCGCGCCCACGGGGGTGAGGGCCATGCTGCGGAGGCAGAGGTTCTCCGGGGCGATGCGGGTGGCGATGATGGGTAACGAACGAAGCGGTTCGGCGGAGTCGAGTGCACCGGCCGTGGTCGGGGGCGTGGTGACCGACCACCCGCAGCGATCCACACCGACCGGCGGAATCGTGGTGGGCGTCGACGATTCCGCCAGTGCACGCGCGGCGGTGGCCTGGGCGGCGGCCGAGGCCGACCGCCGAGCTCTGGAACTGCACCTGGTGGAGGTGCTGCCGTCCGCCGGAGGGTCCGGGGGAACGGACGGGGTGCCCCACGGTCGGGCACGGGCGCTGCTGTTCCGAGCAGCGGGGATCGCCCACGCGCGCTGCCCCTCGCTTCCGGTGACGATGGAAACCGTCTCGGGGCGGGTGGGCCCGGCGCTCGTGGCCTACAGCGCACACGCCGACCTGCTCGTCGTGGGATCCAACGGGCCCGGCGGGCCGATCCCGCTCTCATTGGGTTCGATCCTGGGTGAGGTGACCGCGCACGCCGAGTGCCCCGTCGTGCTCGTTCCGACCACCGAGACCCGGTCACGGGCGTGGACCGGCCCGATCCTCGTGGCCCTGGACGGCACCCCGGACGGCGAACGCGCGCTCGTCTTCGCCGCGGACGCGGCGCACCGACGTGGCGTGGCGCTGGTGACGCTGTCCGCCGCCGCGGAACGCTCGGATCCCGCCGGGTCGGTCGATACGCAGGAAGTCGGCGCGACCGCGGCGGCCCGTATCCGGGAAGACCATCCCGGGCTGACGATCCAGGCCCAGGACATCGCGGGGCAGCCCGACGACGCGTTGCTGCGGGCGGGCACCGACGCAGCGCTGATCGTCATCCCCGCCCGCCACCGTGGACTGCGGGTGGCCGGCGCATCCGGTGCCTGGACGAACCGATTCCTACCGGTCCTGAGCTCGTGCCCGGTGGCGGTCGTGCCCGCCCACCGATCAGGCGACATGCCGTGATCTTCATCGTCATCAGCATCGACGTCCGACCGGACCGGCGCGACGTCTTCCTCGAGGGCATCAGGGGGTACTGCGCGCAGGTCCGGGCCGAGCCGGGCAACCGGCACTTCACCTGCTACGAGAGCGTGGACGGCGGCAACCGGTTCGTGGTCGTGGCGAACTATGCCGACGACGCGGCAGGCCGGGCCCACGTCGCCTCGGAGCACGCCCAGTGGTTCTTCGGGTGGCTTCCCTCGGTCGTGGCCCGCGTCCCGAAGATCGTTTATCAGGATCTCGGCGACACCGACTGGACGGAGATGGGCGAGGTCGCCGCGCACATGTGACGCCCCGGGAGGGCACCATCGAGGCATGTGCCGCAACATCCGGGTCCTGCACAACTTCGAACCGCCCGTCACCGGGGACGAAGTGCACGAGGCCGCCCTGCAGTACGTCCGCAAGATCAGCGGCTCGGCCCGACCCTCGAAGGCCAACGAGGAGGCCTTCGCCCGGGCGGTCGCCGAGGTCACGGCGGCCACCCGCACGCTCCTCGACGATCTGGTCACGACCGCGCCGCCGAAGAACCGCGAGGTCGAGGCGGACAAGGCGCGCGAGCGGGCGCGCGAACGCTACGCCCGTTGATCACGCTGGCGGGCCACGACGACCGCTGCTAGCTTTTCCGGGACCGTGCGCGAGAACAAGGAGGTGGTACCCGTGAACGTATCGACATGGGTGCTCCCCTCCGGGGTCACGGTCGGACCGTAGGTCGTCCGGGAGCGCCGTTCGCGAGCCCTCCCGAAAGGCACGACCATGAACGTCACCTCCGAACTGCGCCTCGACGACGGTGTCCTCGAACGCGGGTTCACCCTCGGCGAGATCCCCGGCATTCTCTGGACCTCCGGACACGCGCCGGCACCGCTGATCCTGCTCGGCCATCCGGGCGGGCTGCACACGATGTATCCGCGGCTGGTGGCTCGGGCCCGCGGCTGCGCGGCGGAGGGTTTCGCCGCGGCGACCATCGAGCTCCCCGGGAGCGGTGAGCGGCCCCGTTCCGCCGCCGCCGACGACGCCCGTGCCGACCTGCGCCGACGGCTGGCGGCCGGCGAGCCGGTCGACGAGGTCGTCGACCGGCTCGTCCTCCCGCTGGTCGACGAGGCGGTCCCGGAATGGCGGGCCACCCTCGACGCCCTCCTCCGGCTGCCCGAGATCGACGGCCCGGCCGGGTACGCGGGAGGGGTGATCGCGATCGGCCTCCGGCTGGCGGTGGTCGAGCCGCGCATCTCGGCCGCCCTTCTGTTCGCCGGGAGCTTCGTGCCGCGCTCCATGTTCGAGGAGGCCCGGCAGGTCACCATTCCGCTGCACGTCCTGCTGCAGTGGGACGACGAAGGAAACGACCGGCAACTCGCCCTGGATCTGTTCGACGCCTTCGGCTCCCGGGAGAAGACCCTGCACGCCAACATGGGCGGGCACACCGGCGTCCCGCACTTCGAGGGGGAGAACGGGAACCGGTTCTTCGCCCGGCACCTGAGGTGAGGCCCTGGCTGCAGGGGCCCGGACGCTCTCTCACTCGGTCCGGGTGAAGCGCGCGGAGGGCGGGACCGAGCACGCTCACTCGTAGTCCCGGCGCCGGCTCGATCGAGCACTGATCGGGCTGTGCGCCCACCGGCCGAGGAAAGAATTAGGCGATGTCGGACGTCAAGATCGAGCACAAGGTGAGCCTGGGGCGCCAGGAGACCGCACGCTGGCTCGCTGACCTGGCGAAAGCCATCGGTGAAGGCGGCACCGTGGAGGTCCCGCTGGCAGGCCCGACCGTGACGCTGCATCTCCCCGAGGAGTTCCGCTGCGAGGCCGAGGTCGAGCTGGACGGCGACGAGGTCGAGCTGGAGATCGAGCTCAAGTGGTCGCCCGGTCCGGGGACCTCGGCGACCTCCTGATCACCACCTGCCGCCCGACCCGACCGAGGGAGGTCAGCGATGACGACGCGGGCCCGACGCCTCGCAGCGCTCGGGGCGCTCCTTCTCCTGGTCGTCGCCGTGGTGGCAACGGTGTCGGCGGTGATCGACAGTCCCTGGCGGCTCCCCGTCGCCGTGGCGCTGTTGGCGGCCGCCGTCCTCGCCATGTGGTTCGCGGTCACCCGCACCGGCGCACGCCGTCTCCTCGCCGGTCTGCTGGCCCTGATCGCGGTCGTCGCCTTCGTGCTCGTGTCCCTGAGTTCCTCGGGGCTCGTCTCGATCCTGTTCCGGGTCGCCCTCGTCCTCGCCGCGGTCGCGCTCATCCGGGATGTCGTGGCCCACCACCCCGGCCTGCTCGGGAGCGATGCGCCACCGCCCCGGACGGTGCCGCCCGCCAGGCACGGCGTGCTGATCATGAACATGAAGAGCGGCGGGGGGAAGGCCGAGCGGTCCGGTCTCGAAGGCCACTGCCGCGCCCGAGGAATCGACGGCGTCGTCCTGCAGCCCGGTGACGACCTGGTCGACCTCGCGGAGAGCGCCGTGAACGGCGGCGCGGATGTGATCGGGATGGCCGGCGGTGACGGCTCGCAGGCGCTCGTCGCGAGCGTGGCGGCCCGGCGAGATGTCGCGATGGTGGTGGTCCCCGCAGGGACGCGCAATCACCTGGCCCTCGACCTCGGCCTCGACCGGGACGACGTGGTCGGCGCCCTCGACGCGTTCGGCGAGGCGGTGGAGCAGCCGATGGACCTCGCCGAGGTCAACGGGCGGGTGTTCGTCAACAACGTCTCGCTCGGTCTGTACGCCACGATCGTCCGTTCACCCGAGTACCGCGCCGCGAAGGTCGACACCGCCCTCGGCGCGCTCCCTGCCGCGCTGGGTCCCGGGAGCACACCGTTCGACCTCCGCTTCACGGGGCCCGACGGCGAGCCCCACCTCGGCGCGCACGTCGTCCAGGTCTCCAACAATCCGTACGGCCGGACCGCCGGAGCCCGCACCATCCGTCCCCACCTCGACACGGGCCACCTCGGGGTGGTGGCCCTCGTGCTCGACGGGGACCGCGCGGCCGGGTCCTTCATGGCGGCGATCGCGGTGAACCGCCCCGAGCGGTTCCCGGGGTTCCTGGCGTGGGAACCGACGACGTTCCAGGTCGACTCGGAGGGCGAGATCGATGTCGGCCTCGACGGCGAAGCGCTCCGGATGGAGACCCCACTGCGCTTCACGGTGAGTCCCGCGGTGCTCCGGATACGGCGTGCCGCGTGGGCGACCAGCCGCTCCCCCACCCTGCGCGAGCTGAGTCTGCGCTCGACGATCCACGTCGTCTGGCAGACCGCCCTCGGCCGCACCTGACACCCACGGGCATCGCTGTCATCCGGCCCGGGTGATGCCGCGGCGACGCTTCTCCGCGACCGTGGCAACGCGCCCGGTCTCGTCAGTGTCGGTCCGGCTGCCTTCGCGAAGCGGGAGAGACCGTCGATGACGACCACCGCCCGACGCAGTCGCCGCCTTCCCGAGCCCGGCGAGCGCCCCGACCGCGAGGAGCGGGTGAGGCGTGGCAAGGCGGCGCGGGCGGAGGCGCCCCGGTCCGGCCACGCCGAGTTCACGGCGGGCTCCGATCGAGGAGATCCGCTGGCCCTGCTGGAGCGGCAGGGGCTCACCCGGGTTCCCGAGTTGCTGCCGATCCGCTACGGGCGGATGGCCTCCTCGGCGTTCGCGTTCTTGCGGGGCGCCGCGTTGCCGATGGCCGGCGGCCTGGCTCGGACGCCCACGTCCGGGCTGAAGGTGCAGGTCTGCGGGGATGCCCATCTGGCCAACTTCGGGTTGTTCGCTTCCCCGGAGCGCGCCCTGATCTTCGACATCAACGATTTCGACGAGACGGTGCCCGGTCCGTGGGAGTGGGACGTCAAACGGCTGGCCACGAGCGTGGAGGTCGCTGCCCGGAACAACGACTTCTCCCCGAAGGAACGACGCAACATCGTCCTCGCGACGGTGGCGGCCTACCGGCGCGCGATGCGCAGCTTCGCCGGGATGGAGACGTTGGACGTGTGGTACGCCCACGCGCGAGCGGACACCCTCACCTCGCTCACGGACGTCCGCCTGCGCGGGGCTCAGCGCAAGAGGTTCGAACACGCCACCGGGAAGGCCCGCACCAACGACAACCTCGGGGCGCTGGGCCGCTTCGCCGGGCTCCACGACGGTGTCGCACGGCTCGAGGCGGAGCCACCGCTCATCGTGCCGTTGCGTGACCTGGCCGGCGGCGCGACGGATCTCGCCGCACTCGAGCAGCAACTGCGCCACGTCCTCCACGCCTATCGGGCGACGCTGGAACCCGAGCGCCGGGTGCTGCTGGACCAGTTCCGGCTCGTCGACGTGGCGCGCAAGGTGGTCGGGGTGGGCAGCGTCGGCACCCGCGAGTGGATGCTGCTGCTGCTCGGTGACGACGGCGGAGATCCGCTGTTCCTACAGGCGAAGGAGGCCGGACCGTCAGTGCTGGAGGAGTTCGTCGGGACCAGCGAGTTCGAGAACTCGGGACAGCGGGTGGTGGTCGGGCAGCGGCTGATGCAGGCCGTGAGCGACATCTTCCTCGGCTGGGTCCGCATCGACGGTCTCGACGGCAGGCCCCGTGACTTCTACGTGCGGCAACTGCGTGACTGGAAGGGCTCGGCGGACGTCGAGACGATGACCACGACGGGAATGCAGGCCTACGGAGAAGTCTGCGGGTGGACCCTCGCGCGGGCCCACGCACGCTCGGGTGACCGCATCGCCCTGGCGGCCTATCTCGGGAGCAACGACACCTTCGACGTCGGCGTCCACGCCTTCGCCTGCGCGTACGCCGACCAGAACGAGCGCGATCACCAGCAGCTGGTGCAGGCGATCGCGTCGGGCCGCATCCTCGCCGACGCCGGGATGTAGCCCGACGCAGGAACCAGCAGTAGCGAACGCCGGTGCCGGGCTACATCGGACTCCGCGAAGGGAGATGTCGCACGTCGCACGGCCCGACAGCTCTGGGCCCCCACATATTCCGGCGTCCCGGTCCCCGGCGCCCGCATCCGGTCACGGATGCCTGGCCGGGACGAGGTGACGACGCCAGTGTCGCTCACAGAGCGTGCAGCCGACTGCCCGGAACCGACCTGCGCCGGTCCGTCGGCGGATTCCGCTGTCGGAGTCGACGGGGGAACAGACACAGTTGCCGAGGTGCTGGTGCGCGCCGAGGACGGCATCGGGCTGCACGCCGAGATCACTGATGACCTCGGCGCCGCGATGACCGTGGTGTTCTGCCACGGCTTCGGCGGTGATCGCAGCATGTGGGGCCCGCAGCGTGAGGCGCTCGCCGGACGGGTGCGGGTGGTGGCCTGGGATCACCGTGGGCACGGCCGCTCCGGGTGGGGCGAACCGGGCCGGGCCACCATCGCGCAGACCGGCCGGGACCTGGCCGCGGTCCTCGCCGCCACCACCGCGACCGGGCCGGTGGTGCTGGTCGGGCATTCGATGGGGGGCATGAGCATCCAGGCCCTCGCCGGAGCGCACCCGGACCTGTTCGGGACTCGGGTGGTCGGGGTGTTGCTGCTGGCCACCACCGCCGGCGGTGTCTTCACCGACGGGGCGCTCGGTGTCGTCTTCGGTGCCCTGCGCCGCTGCGGGCTGCTGCCGGTGGCGCTGGGCGCGGTGCGCTCGGTGGCGCCGTGGGCCGACCGGGTGCCCTGGCGTCGACGGGCTGTGGGCCGCTACGCAGTGCGCCATGTGCTCTTCGACGCCGATGACGACCCCGCCCAGGTCCGCGCCGCGCAGGCCCGGGCCGAGGCCGTCCCGCTGCCCGTCGACGCCGCGTTCTATGCCGGTCTGCTCGCCCACGACCAGACGGCTGCGCTGCCCGCCCTGGCCCGGGTGCCGGTCGTGGTACTCGGCGGTGCCCGCGACCGTGTCATCCCGATCGAGCACAGCCGCCGGCTCAGCGCCGCGCTGGGCCCCACCGCCGAGCTCGTCGTGGTGGCCGACGCCGGCCATCTGCTCGGCGCCACCCACCCCGAGCTGGTCGACGCCGCACTCGACCGGCTCATCGCCCGGGTCTCGGAGGGCCGTAGGACGGTGGGGTCTGGCGGTCGGGTCTAGGCTTCAGCGCACGCAGTAACTGACGCCCCGGACCCGGCGTTGCTCGGCTTCTCGGGTCTGTGGCCTCGTCCAGGCGGGGCGGCTTCGTTCTCGGGAGTCCGATGATCAAGAGTGTTCGCCCTACCCCGTCGTCATCCGGTCGTTGCGGGTGGTCGGGCGCTGCGTGCCGGTGCGGTCGCTGCGGGGCGCATCACCGGTCTGAACGGTCACCTCGTGGATGATCTCCGTGGGTTCGAGACGTCGTTGACGTCGCTGGTGCTCGACGCGGGCCCGGAAGCGCCTCGGCGCATCGTCGAGCTGTGCCTGGAGAGACTTCCGCTGACCGGGGCCGGGATCACGGTCATGTCCGCGGCTGATCACCAGCAACCGCTGTGGGCCTCGGATGCGGTCGCCGCACGCATCGACGAGTTGCAGTTCCGCCTGGCCGAAGGCCCCTGCGTGGAGGCGTTCACCATGCGCCGCTCAGTGATCGTCGCCGACATCACCGACACCCATGAGACTCGCTGGCCGATGTTCGCCGCGGCAGCCCGCGAGACCCCGGCGCGCGCGATGGTCGTCCTTCCCCTGCAGGCCGGCAGCGTCCGTGTGGGCATCCTGGACTTCTACCGCGACCAGCCCGGTGTGCTCGACCCCGCCGAGCTCGCCGCCGCGCAACGGGCGGCCGACGCCGCGTTCTGGTCCCTGTTGGGCCTGCGGCGGGGACACGTGCTCGACGAGCACGGGGCACCCACGCACGGCGACTCCGCCGACCCGCACGGCTGGCTCGCTGGGGCACCCCTGGAACACGCCGAGGTGTACCAGGCCACAGGGATGATCATCTCCCAGCTCGACGTGTCGGCCGACACCGCCCTGGCCCGGTTGCGCGCGCACGCGTTCCTGCATGATCGACCGATCGGGGAGGTCGCCCACGAGGTGGTGGCCCGGCGTCTGCGGTTCTCCGGGCAGGAGGATCGATGAGCAGCGAGCCGGTCGGACCGAAGCGCGAAGCGGCGCTGTCGGCTGCATTCGTGCGGCTCGCGGACACGTTGGTGGCCGACTACGACGTCATCGAGTTCCTGTCCGGACTGGTCGGTGACTGCGTGACCCTGTTCGCCGTCGACACCGCCGGGGTGCTGCTCGATGACGGCAGCGGTGCTCCTCGCGTCGTGGCCTCCTCGACCGAGGACACCCGGTTGGTGGAACTGTTCGAGGTGCAGGTCGCCGAAGGCCCGTGCCTGGACTGCCTTCGCTCCCGCGCGCCGGTGACGGTCGCCGAACTGGACGACGCGTACGACAGATGGCCCAGGTTCTCCCCCGGCGCTCTCGCGGCGGGCTTTCACGCCGTCCACGCGGTGCCTCTGCGGCTGCGCAACCAGACCGTCGGGGCGCTCAACCTGTTCACCGCCACCTCGGGCGAGCTCCCGACCGCGGACCTCCATGCGGCACAGGCGCTGGCCGATGTCGCCGCTATCGGCATCCTGCAGG
This sequence comes from Actinomycetospora sp., assembly GCF_036497245.1. Classification (GTDB taxonomy): domain Bacteria; phylum Actinomycetota; class Actinomycetes; order Mycobacteriales; family Pseudonocardiaceae; genus Actinomycetospora. The sequence goes on from NZ_DASXJS010000135.1 coordinate 28,429, forward strand.
AACGCGCGATTCGTTCCCAGGTGACAGTGACGACCCAGCTCCAGGGAGCGCTGCAGAGCCGGATCGTCATCGAACAGGCCAAAGGCGTGCTCGCCGATCGAGGAAACCTCGACATGACCGAGGCCTTCAGCTCCTTGCGCCAGCACGCCCGACGCACCAACCAACGCCTGAGCGACCTCGCCGCCAGTATCGCCGCTCGAACCACCTCTCCCGAAGTCGTCCTGGGAACACCGATCCGCCGCGACGACGAGACGAAGCGGTAACACCCTCGAACCGGCCACGCCCTCCGTGTCCGGTCGCGGAGACGGTCCTGTCGGGGGCGGTGCCGTAGCGCCGGGTGAGGTCGCTGGGTGATGCAGGCCCGCCGGCGAGGTTTGTTCAGGTCCGGCGGGCGGCAACCCTCCGGTGAATAATCGCCCCGGACCCCGGCGCACTCGTGATCTCGACCGAACGCCTTCCGGGGACTGATCCATCGTGACTTTCGGCCACGCCACCGACCGTGCGACAAGTGAGCACGACGCGACCCAGCCCGATATCGGCCTGTCCGGGGTCTTCGAGGGCCCGGACGGCCCTTCGGGTACTCCCCCGCCGTCAGCGGCGGTGGAATACATGCTCGTCCACAACTCGACCCAGATCCCCATTGCGGGCAACGGGCAGGGTTGGACCTTGATCGCCCGATACGACGGGTGGTGTTGGTCGACGGCGCTGGCCGCCCGCGGTGCCGGCGCGCACGCCGCCGTCCGGGTCGCCCAGGCGGTCGCGGTGCGCGTCCTGGCCGAGCAGGGTGTCGCGGTCACGAGCTGGTCGATAGTCGCCCCCGACACCGAAGCGCTCGACTGCTGACGTGTGGGCAGTAGGTGAGCGGTGGATCAGGCCGGGTTGAGTCTGGCGTTGGCGGAGGCGGTCGACGCCGGGGAGCCGGACGCGGCGTTGGCGGTGTGCCGGGCGTGTGTGGACTGGCTGCCGATGACGGGGGCGTCGATCACGATCATATCCGAGCTGCAGGGTGCCCAAGAGCTTCTGTGTGCTACCGACGCGGGCGCCGCCCGCATCGACGAGCTGCAGTTCAGCCTGGGCGACGGTCCGTGTGTGGAGTCGTTCCGCACCGGCCGGGCGGTGCTGGTCGCCGACATCACCGACCCCGGCGACACCCGGTGGCCGGTGTTCGCCGGGGCCGTGGCCGAGACCGGCGCGCGGGGCATGTTCGCGTTCCCGCTGCACGTCGGGGCAGCCAAGATCGGCGTCCTGGAATGCTACCGAGACCGGCCCGGAAGCCTCAGTGCCGGCGAGCTGAGCGGGGCACTGCGTGCCGCGGACGCAGCGATGTGGACGTTGCTCGAACGCCCCGATCCGCGCGGCATCGCCGGACGCGACCCCGGCAGCACGGACACCGGGACCACCGGGTGGTTGGACGGTTCGGTGCTCCCGCGCGCCGAGGTCCACCAGGCCACCGGGGTACTGATCGCCCAGGCGGGACTCGACGCCCCGGCCGCGCTGGCGCGGCTGCGGGCGATCGCCTTCAGGACAGGCCGCCGCATCGGTGAGGTCGCCGAGGACGTCCTGGCCCACCGGCTACGTCTAGACCCGGGCGGAGCTTGGTACCCCGTCAGCGGGGTGGGCAGTGAGAACGTCGATCCCACCGACGAGGACCCGAGACCCCCGGGGCAGGAGGGGAACCCATCGTGAGCACACCGACTCCGCGGCGTGAACAGGCCCTGGTCGAGGCCTTCGTGCGCCTGGCCGACACCCTGGTCGCCGACTACGACGTCCTCGAGCTCTTCCACGGGCTGTGCGCCGACTGCGTGGCGCTGATCGGCGCCGACGCCGCCGGTCTGATGCTCTCCGATCAGCGTGGCAGCCTGCAGGTCGTGTCGGCTTCCAACGAGGCCGCCCAGCTCATCGAGCTCTTCCAGCTCCAGGCCGACCAGGGCCCGTGCCTCGATGCCTATGCCACCAGTACCCAGGTCCACGCCGGTGACCTGGCGGCCGCACATGACCGTTGGCCACGGTTCGTCGCCCGCGCGACCGAGTACGGCTTCGCCGCGGTGCACGCCCTGCCGATGCGGCTACGTGGCCAGACCATCGGCGCGCTGAACCTCTTCCACCGTCACAGTGTGGTCATGGCTCCTGGCGAGCTGGCCATCGGACAGGCCCTGGCCGACGTGGCCACCATCGCGATCCTGTCCGATCGCAGCACCCGCGTACGCGAACAGCTCACCGAGCAGCTCCAAGCCGCCCTGCAGAGCCGCGTGATCATCGAACAGGCCAAGGGCGTCCTCGCCGAACGCGGCCACATCGAACTCGACGACGCCTTCTCCCGGCTGCGCGTCCACGCCCGCAACACCGGACAGCGCCTCGCCGACCTGGCCCGCGGTGTCGTCGACGGCAGCCTCGACACCACCGCCCTGGTGAGCTGACCACCGGCCACCACCCGCGGTCCGGCAAGCGGCCCGGCGCCCAGAACCTCCACCAGACCTGGGCCGTGGGGCCCTGGCGAACAGTGCGGCCCTAGCCGTTCGGCCAGACGACGACCTCGGCAGCGACGGTCGCCTCGTGATCACCCGTGTGCCCGCGCGAGCGGCGGCACCGTACCCAGATGCCGGGGCTCGGGACGGGGTTCGTCGCGGGACAGGCGGGGCTGAGCTCCGGACGGGTCTGGACCATGGAGCGCATCAGACTCGTCCTTACCGAAGGAGACCGTCGAGGAAGGCCCTCGTGTGTCTCTACGTTCGGGCGGACCGGGTGCACCGGTTCGACTCGGGGATCAGCGTCGCGGGTGATCGGAGGCCGCCGATGGCCTGACCAACCCTCCGCAGAGCGGTAGCATCGGAGGCGGCCGGTCGCACCGGTCCCCTTCGCTTCGGGCGCCCGCGATCCGGGAAGGTCCGCGCCACCGGCCCCGTCGTTCGGTCTCAGAGCGGCGGGGTCGGCTCCTGCCTCGGCGGCGACCGCCGGCCGGCCTCACACGGCCTCCGGCGAGGGGAGCAGCCCGAGCTGTTCGAGGAAGGCCATCGTGTCCCAGTAGAAGCGGGAGCTGATGATCTCGTCTCCTCGAACCTGGTGGACCGCTGCGAACGGCGTCGTCGCCACGCGTCCGGTCGCGGGGATCTCGCTGCCGTCCGGGCCGCGGAGGGCGCCGGTGTTGGTGCCGGTCGCCACGGCCTCCTCGACGACGAGGTCGCCCTCGCCGAGCAGCAGCGACGTCTCGACGCGGCAGTCGGGCATCCCGTCCATGATGCTCGCCCAGAACGCGGCGACGCCCTCGCGTCCGGTGCCCTGGACCATCGGCGAGGTGATCGTGCAGTCCTCGGCGTAGCGGGCGAGGTAGCTCTGGCGGTCCGCGTCGTTCCAGCTGTCGATGGAGGCGCGGACGGTGTCGGTGGCGGTCATGGTGACTCCTGGGGCTGCTCGGTGTTCCGATGCGTTCAAGCCTGCACGGCCGCGGACCCGGGAACATCGAGCAGGTGGTTGAGCTGCGCCGAGGGTGGTTGAGGTCAACCCAGTCCGTGGCGGACCGCCTCGCCCGCCAGCTGCGCCCGAGTCCTCACCCCGAGCTTGGCGAACACGTGCACGAGGTGGGTCTTGACCGTGGCGCGGGTGACGAAGAGCCGCTCGGCGATGACCGGGTTGGCGTGCCCGGCCGCGGCCAGACGCACGACCTCGAGCTCGGCCGGGCTGAGGCTCGCCCAGCCGTGACGGGGTCGCCGGCGCGGCCCGCGGGTCCGGCGGGCATAGGTGACGGCAGTGTCGCGGTCGAGGCCCACCCCCTGCTCCCATGCTCCGGCGAACGCCTCGCCCAGTGCGCTCTCGGCCCGTCGTCGGTCGGCAGCGGTGTCGACGTGCAGGACGTCGTTGCTGCCGATCGTCGTCGCCAGCGCGTCGGCGGCGGCCAGCAGACGGGTGCCCTCGGCCGGGTGACCTGCGTCCACGGCGAGGCCGCCGAGGACGGCCAGCGCGTCGGGCAGATCGGTCCACAGCTGCGCGTCGGCGATCTCGGCGAGCCCGTCCTGGGCGCACTGCTGGGCCTGCGGGTCGTCGCGGCGGCGCGCGATGCGGGCCAGGACGACCCGGCTCGGACCGGTCATCGCCGAGCCCACCGCCGCACAAGCCGCGCGGGTCCACTCCGCGGCCGCCGCGGCGACGTCGATCTCGCCGTCTGCCAGCGCGCGCCGGGCACCGGCGAGCACGAGCCGAGGCGCCTCGACGGGGACGTACGGGGCGATCGTGGTGCCTGCGGTGATCAGCGGCCCGGGCCGGTCGGGGTGCGCAGCGATCTCCCCCAGGGACGCCGCGAAGGCCAGCGTGAGCTCGGCGAAGCGCATCTCCGGGCGGTTCATGACGGCGGCGACGCCGGGCAGTTCGTCCAGGGCGCCGGTGGCAAGCGCGACCGAGGCCCGGCCCGCACACGCGTAGAGCACCAGCAGCGGGTCGTCGATCTCCGCGGCCGCGCGCTCCGCGGCGAGGTAGGCGGCCCGGGCCTCGGCGAGCTCGCCGCTCATGTGGCCGATCATCCCGACGTCGAGGGTCGCCCACACCCGGTTGTGCGCATCGTCGGCGGCGGCGACCAGCCGCTCCAGGCGCTCCAGCAACGGGCGCGCGTGCGCCGGGCGGTGCTGCAGCTCATGGGAGAAGACGATGAACTTGAGCGCTTCCTGGACGCACCACCGGTCGTCGGCCTCATCGGCCAGGGCCAGCGCGCCGTGCTCGATCTCCCGCGCGGCCGCCGGGTCGGTGAACACGGTGTGATTGCCGACCACGACCCGGCAGCGTGCGGTCAGCGCGTCGTCGTCGTGCTCCTCGGCCAGCGCACGGGCGACGATCTCGGCAGCCTCGTCGAAGCAACCCCCGTAGAACCGCGCATAGGCGACGGCCCACAGCGCGCGAGCACGCAGGTGCCCCGGAGCGGCCGGATCCGCGGCGATCACGGTCTCGCCCAGCTCGGTGCCCGCGATGCCGTACCCGCGCCGCGCCCAGAAGAAGGCCAGCGCGCCGACCAGCCGCAGACCGTGATGGCCCTCCGGCGCCCGGCCCGCGTGGGCCAGCGCGCCCCGGAGGTTGGGGAGCTCGACCTCGAGCTCGTCGAGGACGGCGATGTCGCACCGGGAGCTCGCCGGTTCCCGGGCCTCGGCGAAACCGGCGGCCCACGCCAGGTGGCGCCCGGCCGTCGTCGCCGTCTCCCCGGCGTCCCCGAGCCGGTCACGGGCATAGCTGCGCACGGTCTCCAACAGGCGGTACCGCGCGTCGCCCCGGAGCACCAGGGACTTCGCGACCAGCCCGCCCAGGACCTCGACGACGGTGTCGGGGCCCAGCGGCGCGACCCCGGCGACCGCTACCGCCGCGTCGGCGTCGAACCCGCCGTCGAACACCGCGAGCCTGCGCAGCAGGGCACGCTCGGGGTCGCTGCAGAGGTCGTGCGACCACGCCAGTGACGCGAGCATGCTGCGCAGCCGCGCGGGCGCGCTTCGAGGGCCACCGGCCAGGACCCGGAACCGGTCGTGGAGCGCGGCCCGGATCGCCGTCACGCTCATCGCCGCCGTGCGGGCCGCAGCGAGCTCCAGGGCGAGCGGCATCCCGTCGAGGGCTCGACACAGCTCGGCCACCATCGGGTCCGTCCGGCCGACGTACCCGCCCGCGGCCTGCGCCCGCTCACAGAACAGCTGCACCGCGTCGTACCGCGCCGCCGTCGACACGGCTGCTCCGGCGGGCGGGACCTCCAGCGGCGGCACCCGCCACACCCGCTCGCCCTCCACCCCGAGCGGCTCACGGCTGGTCGCGAGCACCCGGACCTCCGGGGCCGCGCGCAGCAGCCCGTCGACGGTCGCGGCGACCTCGGGCAGCAGGTGCTCGCAGTTGTCGAGCACCACGAGCGCCCGCGCCCCGGCCAGGTACGGGCCCAGGTCGCCCGCCGGGACGGGGACCGCCATCGCGCGGGACACCGCAGGCACCACGGCGTCCGCGGTCGCCAGCTCGACCCACCAGATCCCGTCGGGCGCGGCCTCCCCGCTGCCCGCCGCGATCCGGCGGGCGAGCCGGGTCTTCCCGGAGCCACCCGGCCCGCACAGGGTCAGCAACCGGGTGGCCGCGGCCAGCTGCACCCCACGTCGTACGTGCTGCTCGCGGCCGACGAACGAGCTGAGCTCCGCCGCCAGGTTGCTCGGGACGCCGTGCCGCAGGTGCACGCCCGGCCGATCTTGTCGAGCCATCGGCCACCCCCGTCACCCATCGTCACACCGAGTGGGCCGCGGCCTCGACATGCGCCACCCGTTCAGCCCAGCACGGGATGGCCACCCCAGGACGCCACCGGGATCGTCGCCGTCGACGCGATCGACGCGACCCCCCGGCCTCGGGGCGTAACCTCACTCGATGGCGAAGAACAAGCCTGTCGCGGCCCCCAGACCGTCGGTCGGCTCCGAGGCAGTGGCAGACGCCCGGCGTGACCGGCCCGCCGCATCCCGCACCGGCGCGGACGCCGAAGCCCCGACGGCCCCCTCGGGTCTCGCCGACCGGGTGGGCGACGCTGTGGTCGGCACGGTCCGCGTCGTGCACACGATGCTGCCGAGTCGCTTCCCGGCCTACCTCGGCGGCGCCGCCCTCCTCGTCGTCGGCGTCATCGACACCCCGGCCCTGCTCGCCGGTGGACTCGCCTACGAAGCCCTCCGGCGCTGGAATCCGCAGCCGCACTCGAGCTAGCCCTGGGCACCACCCCGGAGTTGCCGCTCAGATCGCGGCACCCGCGGGTTCTACAGTTTCAGCATGGGCGCCGGGTGCCACGGATCGGCTCGCACACCGCGGACGAAGGCCCCCAGGAGCATGCGCCGGAACCCGGTGTCCGGGAAGCGCCGCACCAGATCCCGGTAGCCCGACCGCGAGACGCCCGGGGCGAGGACGGCCCGGCTGACGTCGGTCAGGTCGGCTCGGCGGAACGACTCCACCAGGGGGTCGGTACTGCGCGCGGCGCGGACCCGGTGGTGTTCCTCGATGAGGTCGGCGACCAGTCGCCCGTGCTGCTGGGCGTCGCCCTCCAGTTCGGCGACCGCTCGGCGCGAGGACGGCGGCAGGTAGTCCCAGGTGTCGTCCAGCCAGATCGCGGCGTCGTGGTAGTAGGCGGCGACGCCCAGCGGATACGCCAGATCGTCGGGGACGTCGCTCTGCAGGCCGACCAGCCCGATGACCCGGTGGACGTGGCCGTGGTAACGCCCGAGGTCGTCGCCGTACGCGGCGGCGTCACGGTCGAACAGGGTGTCGGCGACAGCGTGTGCCTGGTCGATGGGCGACGTCTCCATACCAGGAAGGTATCGACCTCACCGCCGCACGTGTGCGGGCACATCCCGCGCGGATATCCCCACTCCAGGCCAGCGCTTCGCCCCGGACCCGGCTGAACCCGCCTTGTGTCGACGCCCGATCGCCCCGGCCCCCGGTGATCACCGAGCACGCGCAGAACGTGCGCGGACGATGATCCTGGAGGCCTTTCCGATGGCCCACCCTCCCTCCCCGACGCCGCCCCCTCCCGGCGGCCTGTCCGTCGGGACAGCCGAGTCACTCGTGCCCGACGCGTGCCCGTCGCTGCACGAGACACGAGCGGCGGTACCGGCGACGGTGCCGCTCCTGCGCCGGTCGGTACGGCGCTGGACCGAGGCCGCCGGGCTGGACCCCGACGTTGCCGAGGCGGTGGTGCTCGCCGTCGACGAGGCGGTCACCAACGCCGTCGAGCACGGCCACCGCCACCGGCCCGGTCGGGTCGGGCTGCAGCTGACCCGAGCGGACGGCGGGCAGGTCACCGCCGTCGTCGCCGACGGCGGTACGTGGCGCCCCGTCCCCGACGACCCCGGCTTTCGTGGGCGTGGGCTGCTGCTCATCGATCGCCTCGCCGATCACGCGTACATAGCCCACGGTCCGGGCGGAACCACCGTCACGATGAGGTGGAACGACGCGGCTTGACGCCACCGACAGCACGCGGCACAGGCCGACGGCGAGACCCGCTCGATGGACAGGTCTTGTGTGTCCGGCGTCACAGTCCCATAGTGGATCTACCAGCCATCGCACCCCGGACCCCGGTGCCACGTCAGCCGAGCCCTTGTCGTGCTGCACGCCCGGACCCGCGGAGACCGCCATGTCGTTGCTTGGTCGTATCGAGCAGATCGTCCCCTCCGGCCCGCCGGCCGCGGAGCCTGGTCGGGTCGACCCACCTCGGCGCCTGGGCGGTCCGGACGGCCTGCGGGGCCCGGACGCGATCTACCTGCTGGTCTACAACGACCCGGAATCGCCGTCCCCGTCCTACGGGAAGGGCTGGACGCTGCTGAGCTCGCGCGGTCGCGACCCGCGGCGGGGGGCGGCGTCGTTGGCCGGACACGGTGCCGGAGCGTTGGCCGGGCCCCGGGTGGCGCAGGCGGTCGCGGTGCGGGTCCTGGCCGACCATGGCGTGGCGGTCGGGGGTTGGCACGAGTGCTACGACGAGGACTCGCTGGCAGCGGTCTATCGGGCCGTGCTGGGTAGCGACCTCGGTGGGGACGCCGTCCCGGCGGCGGGCACGCCGAGCAGCGAGCCTCGGGTGCGGGGCTGGCGACGCGGATGGTCACCGGGGCACTGACCGGGCCTCGCTCGTCGAGGTCGACCCTTCAGCACTCGGCGTGGGATCAGCGCAACGAGGTGGCGATCCGTTCCGCGGCTTGTTGTCCGCTGCGGATGGCGCCCTCGACCCAGGGCGCGGTCATGTGGTCGCCGGCGAGGTCGATGCGGTTGACCGGCAGGTGGCGGCGCGCCTCGGCGAGACGGCGGATCGAGCCGGGCCCGAACGTCGGGGTGTAGATCGGGTGGCGCATGACGACCCGGTCGGTGATCTGCCCGACGAGCTCCGGGTGGAGCTTCTCGGCGTGGCTCTGGAGGTGGTCGGCGAGCGTGGTGTCGTCGAGATCCTCGGCGTGGGCGGCCTGCGCCGCGGTGACCAGGAGCAGACCCCCGTCCTGGGCCCACGCGTTGGCGACGTAGATGCCGCCCATCACGGTGCCGCCGACTTCCGCGGTGGTCACGACCTCCATCCCGACCGGGCGCCCGTCGGCGCGGAGCTCGATGGGCTCCCGGGTGCGCAGGTAGACGTAGTCGATGCGGGAGTACTCGATGCTGCGCAGGTGCTCGGCGACCGGAGCGGGGGCGTCGGACCAGAGGTCGGCGGCGACGTCGGCGGGGCAGGCCAGTACCGCGGCCCGCGCGCGGAGCGGCCGGGTTTCGCCGTCGAGGTGGACCTCGACCCCGTCGGGGGACGGAACGACGCGCCGCACCGTGGCGCCGTGCCGGACGTCGAGGCCGGTCGCGATCGCATCGACGAAGCGACCCACGCCGCCCCGGACCTCGCGCAGCTCCCCCGTGAACACGTGCAGCTGCATTGCCAGCATGGCGAAGGAGAGCTGGTCCGACGGGGTGCCCCAGAGGAATTCGTGCGGGCCGGCCGTGAAGTGCGTGGCGGCCCGCGTGGTCAGGCCTCGGGTGGCGGGCCGATCGTCGAGGTGCTGGAGGCTGGTGAGGTCTCCGAGGTCGGCGGGCCGCGCGAGCAGGGCCGGCAGTGCGGCGCGCAGGATGGAGATCTTGTCCGACCATCCGAGTGCGCGGGTGAGGAGCGGCCCGGTCAGCGACCCGTAGTCCACGTGGCGCCACGTGTCGCCGCTGCGAACGCCGGCGTGGAACCCGGTCGGGGTGGCGATCGAGTCCTCGGCGAGCCCGACCTCGGCGAGCAGGCGCCTCATCGCGGCGTAGCCCCGGGTGTGGAAGATCCCGCCGTGTTCGAGGTACGCCCCGTGGTGGTGCTCGGTCTGCACCCGTCCCCCGGTGTGCTCCGCACGCTCCACCACCACCGTGGACAGCCCACGGTTCGCCAGCTCGCGGGCAGTGATCAGGCCGGCCACACCCGCGCCGACCACCACCACATCGACATCGCCCGAGTGCCCGGAATCGTTCGCCACGGCTGGAAAACTAACGGGGCGAGCGGTCCATCGACCCTCCCGCCGGGGTCGATCCGGTCCTCCGTTGGAAGCACGCTGTGTCGATGCGCGGCCGAGTTCGGGTGGATATGTTGCGCGGTGTTCGATCATGCGTCACCACGACGGACCGACCAGAGGGACCCGCATGAGTTGCTCCCCGTTCGACCGCGGGCTGGTCCCGCAGGTCGACCACGTCGCCGACCCCGCCGAGCGGCGCGCCGTGACCGCCGCGACCGGGGTCGGGCTGATCACCCTCGGACTCGGGGCGGCACTGGCGGTCGCACCCCGAGCGGCGGGAGGGACCCTCGGTGTGCCGGGCGACGCCGACGTCGGGCTCCGCGTCGTGGGCATCGTGGACCTCGCCATCGCCGTCGGCCTGCTCGCCGCTCGCCCCCGCTGGCCCTGGCTCCTCGCCCGCGCGGCAGCCAACCCGCCCACCGCCGCGTACCTCGCCGCGCTGGGGCGCCGTCACCGCGCCACCAGGCTCTACCCGGTCGCTGCTTTCATCGCCGCCGTGACCGCGGCCGACCTCCACGCCTGCCTCGTCCTCCGCGCCTCGGATCGCTGAGCACGACCGAAGCCATCGGTCGTCGCGCTGACCCCGTCACGGTGACGTCGACCTGGACGTCCCCACGACTCCGTCCACGTAGACCCACCGCCCCGCGTCCCGCACGAAACGGCTCCGCTCGTGCTGGACCTCGGAGCGCCCGCGCTCCCGGTGGTGGGCACGGAACTCGACGACACCCTCGGTGTCGAAGAGGCCACCGCCGGCGCGGTCCAGCACGTCGAGCCCGGTCCAGCGCACGCTCGGGTCCAGCTCCAGCGCGGTGGGTCGCGTATCCGGGTGCCACGTACGCAGCAGGTGCTCGACGTCGCCGCGGACGAAGGCCGTGTAGCGCGACCGCATCAGGGCTTCCGCCGTCGGCGCCGCGACGCCGTCCGGGCCCACGTAGCGACCGCAGCACGCGTCGAACACGTCCAGCGATCCACAGGGGCAGGGGTCGGTGTCCACGGCCGCCGAGAATAGGTCCCTACGCCGCGCTCGAGACCGACGAAATGCAGCGACAACGAGGGTTAATCTCGGTGGGTGGAACTCGTGCACGATCGTTCCGGTTCCGGGGAGCCTCTGGTCCTCCTCCACGGGCTGGGACACAACCGGCGGGCGTGGCGAGCGCTGATCCCGGAGCTCACCATTCACCGCGACGTCGTCGTTCCCGACCTGCCCGGTCACGGCGACTCACCCGATCTTCCCGATCGGTCCGGCGACTACCGGGTGTTCGCCGACGCGATCGAGCACTTCATGGCGAGCCAAGGGCTCGACCGCCCGCACGTCGCCGGGAACTCGCTGGGAGGCCTCATCGCCCTCGAGCTCGCCGCCCGTGGGTCGGTCAGGACCGCGACCGCACTCTCGCCCATCGGCTTCTGGAACCGCTCGGAGCGCGCTTACAGCCACGGCGCCCTGCGCGCCGCCAGCCGACTCAGCGCCGCGATCCCCGCCGCGACCCAGAACCGTGTCCTGAACAACCCCACGGGCCGGGCTGTGCTGGTCGGTCTGATCTTCGGGCGCCCGAGCCGCCACGACCGGGCTGAGCTGCTGACCGAGCTGGTGGCCCTCGGTCACCCGCGAGAGGCATTCCTCGGCGTGCTCGGCACACCCAACGACTACCGTCCCGTGACCCGACCCGCAGTACCGCTGACCATCGGCTGGGGCACACGGGATCTGCTACTGCCCCGCAGGCAATCCCGCCGTCTCCTGCGGGTGCTGCCGCAGGCTCGCGTCTTCCCGCTCCCCGGATGCGGGCACGTGCCGATGGCCGACGACCCCGACACCGTCGCCGAACTCATCCTGGCCGGGAGCGCGACGGTCTGTGCCTGATCAGCGACCACTCGCCTCGCCGGCGTCCGAGATCTCGATGGTCGCGAGGACCAACCGCGGGCGTCGTACGGCCCCTCGCGGACGAGGGTCGAAGGGGCCAGTCTGATGTGAGGCGCCAGGGAGGGCACGAGAAGAACGCCCGAGCGTGGGTGGCGACGCGACCTCGCCCAGGTGCTCACGGGGAGCCGACGTACGGCCTCGCCCTCAGAGAGGACGGCGACCATGTCCGAGGCCCGGCCCGAGGAGATGCCGCGTGCCACCGTGGAGACGAGCGCGGTCGCCGGGGTCGACAGCCCACTCGAGGAAGTGCTGGCCGAGCTCGCCGAGTCGATGGAGAAGGTCCGCCGAGGAGAGTTCGACGTACGCCTCTCGCGGCGCGAGGGCCTCGGCGGCGACGTGGTGGACCAGTTCAACGAGATGGTTGCGGTCAACGAGCGGCGCAACCGGGATCTGCTGCGGATCAGCCGTGTGGTCGGCCGGGAAGGCCGGATGCTCGAGCGCCTCGACGAGGAGGCGGCCGACGGGGCCTGGGCGACCGCGGCGCGCGCGGTCAACTCGCTGATCGACGACCTCGCGCGACCGACGGCGGAGATCGCCCGCGTGATCGAGGCCGTCGCCGAGGGGGATCTGAGCGAGCACATGGCGCTCGAGATCGAGGGACGGCCCTTGCGCGGCGAGTTCCTCCGGATCGGTCGCACGGTGAACACCATGGTCGACCAGCTCTCGTCGTTCGCCGACGAGGTGACCCGGGTGGCGCGGGAGGTGGGCACTGACGGTGAACTCGGCGGGCAGGCCGATGTGCGCGGTGTGGCCGGTACCTGGCGCGCCCTGACCGACTCGGTCAACACGATGGCCAGCAATCTGACCAACCAGGTCCGCTCGATCTCCTCGGCGGCCACCGCCATCGCCGGTGGCGACCTCTCCCGCAAGATCACGGTGAGCGCCCGCGGCGAGGTCGCGGAGCTCGCCGACACGATCAACTCGCTGACCGAGACCCTCCGGGTGTTCGCCGACGAGGTGACCCGGGTGGCCCGCGAGGTCGGCACCGAAGGCCGCCTCGGCGGTCAGGCACAGGTCCCGGACCCCGCCGGCACCTGGAAGGACCTCACCGACGCGGTGAATCTGATGGCCGCCAACCTGACCGACCAGGTCCGGGGTATTGCGCAGGTCTCCACCGCGGTGGCGAGGGGCGATCTGAGTCAGAAGATCACGGTGGACGCCCGGGGTGAGATCCTCGAGCTCAAGAGCACGGTCAACACCATGGTCGACCAGCTGTCCTCGTTCGCCGACGAGGTGACCCGGGTCGCCCGTGAGGTCGGCACCGAAGGCAAGCTCGGCGGTCAGGCTGCCGTTCCGCATGTCTCGGGTACCTGGCGGGACCTGACCGAGAGCGTGAACCACCTCGCGGGCAACCTCACCAACCAGGTCCGCAACATCGCGCAGGTCACCACCGCCGTGGCGAGGGGCGATCTGAGCCAGAAGATCACCGTGGATGCGCGGGGCGAGATCCTGGAGCTGAAGTCGACGGTGAACACGATGGTCGACCAGCTCTCCTCGTTCGCCGACGAGGTGACCCGGGTGGCCCGCGAGGTGGGCACCGAGGGCAAGCTCGGCGGGCAAGCCGAGGTCGAGGACGTGGCCGGCACCTGGCGCGACCTCACCGACAACGTCAACTACATGGCGTCGAACCTGACGGGTCAGGTGCGCAACATCGCGCAGGTCACCACCGCGGTGGCGCTCGGCGACCTGTCGCAGAAGATCACGGTGGATGCGCGCGGTGAAATCTTCGAGCTCAAAAATACAATCAATACGATGGTGGATCAGCTGAACTCCTTCGCGGCGGAGGTGACTCGGGTTGCGAAAGAGGTGGGTACGGAAGGCCGTCTCGGCGGTCAG
>NZ_DASXJS010000136.1:0-32510 GCF_036497245.1 Actinomycetospora sp.
GCGCGACCGGGTCTCGGCCCGCTTGAGCTGACCGAGCCGATGGGTGAGCGCATAGCGGTTCTGGCTGGTCAGGCGCTCGAACATCGCCGCGGCGGCCGGGTCGGCGGCAATCGCGGCGGCGAGGTCTTCGGGGACGACGGCGGTCGCCGGACCGGCGTAGGCGACGTCCCAGCGACCGTCGGCCTTCGCCCGCTCCACCTCGGCGAGCCCGGCCGGCTGCATCCGGCCCTCCTCGGTCAACCGCGCCACGTAGCCGACGTTGCGCGCCGACCAGGGGCTGCGGGCCCGCCGCGGCGTGAAGCGCTGGAACGTCGTGAGCTCGTCCCGGCGGCGTGCCTGGCCGTCGATCCACCCGTGGCACAGCGCCTCGTCGAGGGCCTGCGCGTAGGTGAGGGTCGTCGGCGGCTCCGGATGGGAGAACGCGGCCTTCTTCGCCAGCGCCAGCCACACCCCCGTCGGGTCCGTGTGGTTCTCGCGCAGCCACTCCAGCCAGGCGGCCGCGTCCGCGACGACGAGCTCCGGTTGCTCGGCGGCCACGTCTAGCTCAGGTGCTCGAGGCGCGAAGGGCTCACACCGTCGCGGTACAGCCCGCGCTTGGCGATGTACTGCACCACGCCGTCGGGCACCAGGTACCAGACCGGTTCGCCCTTCTCCACGCGCGCGCGACAGTCGGTCGACGAGATCGCCATCGCCGGCACCTCGATGAGCGAGACCGCGCCGCGCGGCAGGTGGTCCGAGACCAGGTCGAACCCGGGGCGCGTCACCCCGACGAAGTGCGCGATGTCGAACATCTCGTGCGCCCGGTGCCAGGACAGGATCTGCTCCAGGGCGTCGGCGCCGGTGATGAAGTAGAGCTCGTCGTCGGGGAAGATCGCGGCGAGGTCGCGCAGGGTGTCCACGGTGTAGGTGGGGCCGTCACGGTCGACGTCCACGCGGCTCACGGTGAACCGGGGGTTCGAGGCCGTCGCGACCACGGTCATCAGGTATCGGTCCTCGGCGGCGGTGACGTCCCCCTTGCCCTTCTGCCACGGCTGCCCGGTCGGCACGAACACGACCTCGTCGAGCGCGAACCGGAGCGCCGCTTCGCTCGCCGCGACGAGGTGGCCGTGGTGGATCGGGTCGAACGTCCCGCCCATGACCCCGATGCGTCTGCTCATCCGACCTTCCCGAGCCCTCTCCCCGTCGCTCGCCCGGCTCACACCGGGAGCAGCCCGCCGACGACGCCCGCCAGCTGGGCCGCCGTCCGGCACTCGTGCATCGGTATGACGCGGCCGTACTCGCGGGCCGCCGAGTCGCCGGTCCCCCACTGCTTCTCCGGTTCGGGGTTGAGCCAGTGGGCGTGGCGGGCGCGGGCGACGACCCCGGCGAGCACACCCAGCGCCGGGTCCTGGTGGTTGGTGCGGGCGTCGCCGAGGACGAGCAGCGAGGTGCGCTCGGTGACCGCGTCCGGCCAGCGCTCGGCGAACCGGTCGAACGCGCGCCCGTAGTCGGAGTGCCCGCTCCAGGCCACCAGGCCCGGGCGGGAGTGCACCTCGGTGAGCACCTCGCCGAGGTCGGCGCCCGGGGTGAAGAGGTCGGTGACCTCGACGCACCCGTCGACGAAGCAGAAGATCCGGATGCGGGCGAACTGCTCGCGCAGGGCCTGGACCAGCATCATCGTGAAGTGGCTGAACCCGGCCACCGAGCCCGACACGTCGCAGAGCAGCACCAGTTCCGGGCGGCCCGGGCGCGGCCGCCGGTGCACCAGGTTCACCGGCACCCCGCCGGTGGACATCGACTGCCGCAGCGTGCGGCGCATGTCGATCGCTCCGCGGTGGGCCCGACGACGGCGGGCGGCCAGCCGAGTCGCGAGGTGACGACCCAGCGGTGCGACCCGGCGGCGCAGGTCGGCCAGGGTGTCGGCGCCCGCCGAGAGGAAGTCGGTCTGCTCGGCCTGGCGTCGCACCCCGGTCCGGGCGGCCGCCTCGCGCCCGCGGATCTCCGAGCCCCGTCGCGCCGTCTCGGCCTGCACCATCCGCCGGAAGTCCGCGATCCGCGCCCGCGTCTGGCGTCGCGCGACCTCCTCGGCGAACGGGCTGTCCGCGGTCTCGGCCTCCCGTCCGCCGCGCAGGTCGGCGAGGACCCGCGCCAGCAGCGTCTCGGGCCGCACGCTGTTGAGCGCCTGGTAGGAGGAGAACCCCGACGGCGAGCCGGCCGACCCGTCCCGCCCGTTCCCGGACCCGCCTGCCCCGGTGCCGCTCCCGTTCCCGACGCCGATGGCGCCGAGCCCGTCGACGACGGCGCGGGCCAGCTCGGAGAGCGCCGCGGTGTCGCCGTCGGCGAGGAGCTGCGCGAGCAGGTCGCGGAGCGCGTCGACATCGACGTTGCCGTCCTCGGTATAGGGCAGTGCCACCTCACCGAGCGCCGCACCCTGACCCAGCGGGAACCACAGGTCGAACAGCGCGTCGAAGGTCTGGCGCTGCCCGGAGCGGCGCAGCAGCGCGGCGGCCAGCCCCTCGCGCAGCTGTTCGCGGCGCAGCAGGTCGAGCTCGGCCATCACCGCCGCGGCGTCGACGGTCTCCCCCGGTCCGACGTCGACGTGGTGGCGGCGCAGGGCCTGCACGAAGTCGACGAGGTGGGCGGGGAGGCCGCGCGTCGGTGTGGACGGGGCGGCGGGGGACGGTCCTGATGCGGTCATCGCTAGTTCAGACGCAGCTCGGAGGACGCCTTGACCATGTCGGAGCGGTGCTTGAGGACGACGCCGAGGCTCGCGCGCACCGCGTCGTCGTCGAGGGTGTCGAGTCCGAGGGCGACCAGCGTGCGGGCCCAGTCGATCGTCTCCGACACCGACGGCGCCTTGCGCAGGTCCAGTCCGCGGAGCACGCCGATGATGCGGACGAGCTGCTCCGCCAGCGCCTCCGGCAGCTGCGGGACCCGGCTCGCGACGATCCGGCGCTCGAGCTCGGCGTCGGGGAAGTCGAGGTGCAGGAACAGGCACCGGCGCTTGAGGGCCTCGGAGAGCTCACGGGTCGCGTTGGAGGTCAGCAACGTGAACGGTTTCTGCGAGGCGGTGATGGTGCCCAGCTCGGGGACGGTGACCTGGAAGTCGCCGAGCACCTCGAGCAGCAGCCCCTCGACCTCGACGTCGGCCTTGTCGGTCTCGTCGACGAGCAGCACGGTGGGCTCGGTGCGCCGGATCGCGGTGAGCAGCGGGCGGGTGAGCAGGAACTCCTCGGAGAAGACGTCGTCGCGGGTGGCATCCCACTCCTCGCCCTGGCTCGCCTGGATGCGCAGCAGCTGCTTGGCGTGGTTCCACTCGTAGAGCGCCCGGGCCTCGTCGATGCCCTCGTAGCACTGCAGGCGGACCAGGCCGGCGTGCGTGGCCTCGGCCACCGCACGCGCCAGCTCGGTCTTCCCGACGCCCGCGGGCCCCTCGACGAGCAGCGGCTTGCCCAGCCGGTCGGCGAGGAAGACGGTGGTCGCGACGGCGGTGGAGGCCAGGTAGCCGACGTCGGCGAGCCGGGTCAGGACGTCGTCGACGGAGTCGAAGAGCGTCGCACGGCCGGTCGATTCGGTACCCACGGAACCGCATCCTGCCTGCTGATCGTCCACTTGTCCCGGGGTGGTGACGCGCCCGGCGTCGACAGGCGGCGCATCCTCGGGGCGATGAGCACCGAGACCGGGACGCCGCAGCATCAGACCCAGGACCCGACGACCACCCGGATGACGCTCCCCTGGCTCGGCACGTTCGAGATGTCCCGCCCGGAGCTGGTGTTCGTGGGCGGCATCGCGGCGCTGGGCATGCTCGGGTTCCTCGACTGGCCGCTCGCCCTCGTGCTCGGCGCCGGCCACCTCCTCGCCGCCGACCGCAGCAGCCGGCGGGCCCGCGAGTTCGGCGAGGCGTTGGAGCAGGCCGAGTAGCGACGACGTCACTCGCCTCGCGTGGTACTCGGTGGACCGACGCGTCGCGCACACACTCCGGCGACCCGGCGTGGGTGCCTGGCCGCTGCCCCTCGCGGATCTCGAGCGAAGGGGCCCCTCCCTCGGAACCGCCGTCGATGTCCACGCAGCGATGCCGGCCGGGGCCGGACTGTGTGCGCCGCGCGTCGATGTCAGCGCGGCGATGTCGGCTTCACGACGGTGGGTGCTCCCACATGGTCGTCCGGAACAGGTCGAGGTACCCGAGGCGCCGGTAGATCGCGTGGCCGTCGTCGCTGGCGATGAGCACCGAGGGCAGGTCGGGCGCGACGTCGACGACGGCGGCGGTGATCGCCGTCCCGTACCCGCGGCGGCGGGCCTGGGGCAGCGTCGCGACCCAGTCGACCTCGACGATGCCGTGGCGCACCGCGGCGCCCGCCGTCGCGACCGGGGTGCCGTCGACGTAGCCGACCCGCAGGTGCAGCAGCGAGCCGGCGAGGGCGAGGTCGGCGATGGCCGGGACGCCCACCTCGGCGAGGCCGTACCCGGCGACGAGCACGGCCTGGAAGTCGGCGAGGGTCGTGGCGTCCTCGACGGCGCGGACGTCGAGACCCGGCAGCGGTGGGGGCGTCGGCGCGGGTGGGCGGAGCATCAGCGGCGGGTGACCGACGCGGAGGAGGCCGTGCGCACGCAGGTCCGGCGTCGGGAAGACCGACAGCACCACCCACCACCGGTGCGGGGGGAAGAACGCGTCCGCGGCCGCGACCACGTCCGGCCACTCGCCCTCGGAGAGCGGCCGGGTGACGACCACGGCGTTGTCGTAGCCGAAGGGCGAGCCGAGGTCGGCCATCCGCGCCCCCTCGACCCACTTCTGCCTGCCTCCGACGCGGGCGGCCATCGCGGCGATCCGGTCGGCGTAGGCCAGCACGAAGCGCCGGATGATCGTGTCCCCGGCGGGCACGCCGGGCTCCCAGCCCGTCGTCAGGACCCCGGTGCTCATGTCGGGAATGGTGCGGCCTCGGTGAGCTGAGTCACAAGCACCCGCTCGGCCGCCGGGTCACGCGGACCCGGCCCACGCTGTCGGGGCCCTGTGCCACCGTGGTGTCCATGACGGTGTCTTCGCCCACCCACCCCGATCCGGCCGTGACCGACCTGCGTGCCGACGCCGAGGCCACCCTCCAGCGGCTCGCGGGTCCGGACGCGGTGCTGCGCGAGGACCAGTGGCGCGCGATCGAGGCGTTGGTGGCCCAGGGGCGGCGGGCGCTCGTCGTCCAGCGCACCGGGTGGGGCAAGTCGGCGGTGTACTTCGTCGCCACCGCCCTGCTGCGCGCCCGGGGCAAGGGGCCCACCGTGATCGTCAGCCCGCTGCTCGCCCTGATGCGCAACCAGATCGAGGCCGCCGGGCGCGCGGGCATCCACGCGGTGACGGTGAACTCCGCGAACACCGAGGGTTGGCAGGAGGTCTACGCGCAGGTCCGGTCGGGCGAGGTCGACGTCCTGCTGGTCAGCCCGGAGCGGCTGAACAACCCCGAGTTCCGCGACCAGGTGCTGCCCGAGCTCTCCCGCACCGCGGGCCTGCTCGTGGTCGACGAGGCGCACTGCATCTCGGACTGGGGGCACGACTTCCGGCCGGACTACCGCCGGCTGCGGACCCTGATCTCGGAGCTTCCTGACGGCGTGCCGGTCCTGGCGACCACCGCGACCGCGAACGACCGGGTGACGGGTGACGTGGCCGACCAGCTGGGCGTCAGCACCTCGCACGACGAGGCCCTCGTCCTGCGCGGCGAGCTCGACCGGGAGTCGCTGCACCTGGGGGTGCTGTCGCTGCCGAAGGGCGCGGACCGGTTCGCCTGGCTCGCCCAGCACCTCGACGACCTGCCGGGCTCCGGGATCGTCTACACGCTCACGGTGTCGGCTGCCGACGAGCTGGCGGCGTTCCTGCGCGAGCGCGGGCACGCCGTCGCCTCGTACACCGGCAAGACCGATCCGGCCGAGCGCGAGCGCGCCGAGGACGACCTGCTGGCCAACCGCGTGAAGGCGCTGGTCGCGACGTCGGCGCTGGGCATGGGGTTCGACAAGCCGGACCTCGGCTTCGTCGTGCACCTCGGGGCGCCGCAGTCGCCGGTGGCGTACTACCAGCAGATCGGCCGCGCGGGCCGTGGCGTCCAGCGCGCCGAGGTGCTGCTGCTGCCGGGCCCGGAGGACCGCGACATTTGGGCGTACTTCGCGTCGCTCGCGTTCCCCGCCGAGCCGCAGGTGCGGGTGGCCCTCTCGGTGCTCGGCGACGCCGGGCGTCCGATGTCGACCGCCGCGCTCGAGCCGCGGGTGGAGCTCTCCCGCGGGCGGCTGGAGATGATGCTCAAGGTGCTCGACACCGACGGCGCCGTCCGCCGGGTCAAGGGCGGCTGGGAGGCCACGGGCGAACCCTGGGAGTACGACGGTGCCCGCTACACCGGTCTGGCGAAGGCGCGCCGGGCCGAGCAGCAGGCGATGCTCGACTACATCGCCACCGACGGCTGTCGGATGGAGTTCCTGCGCCGCCAGCTGGACGACCCCGGGGCCGAGCGGTGCGGGCGGTGCGACAACTGCACCGGCCGCCACCACGACCCCTCGGTCGGCGAGGACGTGCGCGTGCAGGCCCAGGAGGTGCTCGACCGGCCCGGTGTCCCGCTGGCCCCGCGCAAGCAGTGGCCCTCCGGGATGGACGCCCTCGACGTGCCGCTCAAGGGCAAGATCAAGCCGGAGGAGGCCGCGGAGGAGGGCCGGGCGATCGGCCGGCTGACCGACGTCGGCTGGGGCCCGCGCCTGCGCCCGCTGCTGCGCTCCGACGACCTCGTGCCCGACGCCGTCGTCGACGCGGCCGTCGAGGTCCTCAAGGGCTGGGGCTGGGCCGAGCGACCGACCGGCGTGGTGTGGCTCCCCAGCCGCGCGCGCCCGGCGCTGGTGGAGAGCTTCGCGCAGCGGATCGCGTCGATCGGGCGGCTACCGTTGCTGGGTGCGCTCGCCGACGCGGCCCCGCCGCACTACGTCGACCCCGAGGACGACTCGGAGCCCGAGCAGCCGAACTCGGCGCAGCGGCTCGCCGAGGTCCACGGTCGGCTGTCCGTGCCGGCGTCGATCACCCTCGGCGGGCCGGTGCTGCTCGTGGACGACGTGAACGACTCCGGGTGGACGATGACGGTTGCGGCGATGCTGCTCCGGCGGGCCGGCGCATCCGCCGTCCTACCGCTCACCATCGCGACGACGGGCTGAGGTCGGTCGATCGGCCACGCCCCTCGGGGGCCGGTCAGGACGGCGAGCTGAGCCCCTCCGCCCAGGCCCGCAGGGACCACTCGGCCACCGCTCCGCCGGTGACGAACGGGTCGCCCTCGACGAACTCCTCGGCCGCCTCCCGGCTGGTGAAGATCGCCATGGCGTCGCCGTCGAAGGGCTCGGTCAGCGGCCCGGCCATCAGCACGAGCCCGCGCGCCCGGAACTCGTGGAGCCGGGCCACGTGTCCCGGACCGTGCTCCATCGCGAGGGGGAGGAAATCGGGGACGGCGCGGTAGGTCATCACCCAGCGCGTCGGTACCGGAGGCTCCACGCCGTCATCGTCCGCCGGTCGCGACGTCGGCGGAAGCGTCAGTCGCCGGGGGCAGGAAGCCGCGCTGACAGGCCCGCACCAGCGGCCGCGGGACCGGGACCACCCGCCCGCTGATCAACAGCACACCGGTGAGGACTCGACCGCCCCCGGCCTGCGTGGTGTGCTCCTCACCGAGGCTCGCGCCCCGCGCCGCTTGATCACGGGCACATCAGGCACGTCCTGGACCTCGAAGACCTGCGCCACGTGCTCATGATCACGGCCCCAGGGAAACTCGGCCGAGATCGGGGCGGCGCACCCCCGGGACCTCGAGCACCCTCCCCATATCCGACAACTGGACGTGGCCCCACCGACCCGCGAGAGTGACCGGCCACATCACTGACCGGAAGGACCCCCAGCGTGGACACCCGGGCCAACACCGTCGACGGCGTCCTGCGCCGCAGCGCGCGCCGCACGCCCGACCGCACCGCCCTGGTCTTCGCGGACCGGTCCTGGACCTACCGCGAGCTCGAGGACGCGACGAGCCGGACGGCGGGCTGGTTGCGGGGGCTCGGCATCGCTCAGGGCGACCGCGTGGCGGCCTACGGCCAGAACTCCGACGCCTACGTGCTGGGCTTCCTCGGCGCGGCCCGGATCGGCGCGGTCCACGTCCCGATCAACTACGCGCTCACCGGCGAGGAGCTCGCGTACCTGGTCGAGCAGTCCGGCAGCAAGGTGCTGATCGTCGACCCGAAGCTCGCCGGCAACGTGGACGCGCTCGCCCGGCGGCCCTCCCAGGTCGTGCCCATGCGCGATGCGCCCGGCAGCCTGCTCGACGCCGCGCGCACCGGCGACATCCCGAGCCTCGACGACATCACGGTGGCCGGGGACGACCTGGTCCAGCTGCTCTACACCAGCGGCACCACGTCGAAGCCCAAGGGCGCGATGATGACCCACCGCGGGCTCGTCCACGAGTACGTCTCGGGCATCCATGCGCTGGCCATGAGCGAGGACGACGCACCGCTGCACGCCATGCCGCTCTACCACTCGGCGGGCATGCAGCTGTTCATGCTGCCGTACCTGGCCGTGGGCGCGACGAACCATCTGATGGAGACGCCCGACATCCCGGAGATCCTCCGGCGCATCGAGGCCGACCGGGTCGGGGCGCTGTTCCTCGCGCCGACGGTGTGGGTGCCGCTGGTCAACCACGCCGACTTCGGAACGCGCGAGCTCTCGAGCCTGCGCAAGGCGTTCTACGGGGCGTCGATCATGCCGGGGCCGATCCTCGCGCGACTGCGCGAGGCACTCCCGGAGCTCGGCGTCTACAACTGCTTCGGGCAGTCCGAGATCGGTCCGCTCGCCACCGTCCTGCAGCCCGAGGAGCACGACGACCGCCCCGACTCCTGCGGGCGCCCGGTGCTGTTCGTCGAGCTGCGCGTGATCGACGACGAGGGGAACGACGTCGAGCCGGGCGGGTCCGGCGAGGTCATCTACCGCTCGCCGCAGCTCTGCGAGGGCTACTGGGACAAGCCGGAGGAGACCGCCGAGGCGTTCCGCGACGGTTGGTTCCACTCCGGGGACATGGTGCGCCTCGACGAGCAGGGCTTCATCACGGTGGTCGACCGGATCAAGGACGTCATCAACACCGGCGGCATCCTCGTCGCCTCCCGCGAGGTGGAGGACGCGCTCTACACCCACCCCGCCGTCGCCGAGGTCGCCGTCATCGGCACGCCCGACGACCGCTGGATCGAGGCGGTGACGGCGTTCGTGGTGCTGCGCGACGACCAGGAGCCCAGCGGCTTCGACACCGACGAGCTCATCACCCACTCCAAGAGCAGGCTCGCCAAGTACAAGGTCCCGAAGTCCGTGCACCTCATCGAGGAGCTGCCCCGCAACCAGTCGGGCAAGCTGCTCAAGCGGGTCCTGCGCGAGAAGCTCTGAGCCCGTGACCGCCGCCGCGCCCGCACCGTCCCGGGGGAACTGGTTCACCCGCGGAGGGTGGTGGTTCTTCGTCCACGTCCTCAGCCTCGGGATCCTCGCGGTGGTGCCCTTCACCCACGCGGCGGTCCGGTCGCGTCGCGTCGGCCACGTGATCGCGGCCGCCGTCATGCTGGCCGCGACAGTGCTCGCCTTCGTGCTCTTCGGGACGGCCGACCACGACGCGGCGGGCAAGGTCGTGGGAGCTCAGTCGAACATCGGCGGCACCCTGATCATCGTGATCCTGCTGGGTGGGCTGGTCGGGCTCATCGTGATGCGCCAGCAGATCTACGGCGCGGGGGCACCGACGGCACCCGCGGCGGCCCAGCCCGCCGTCGCCCGAGCCCTCGCCGCCCGGCGTCGCCGCGACGAGGCCCGTCAGCTCGTCGCGTCCGACCCCCTGCTGGCCCGCGAGCTCCGGATCGGGCGACCTGACCTGCCCCGGGACTACGACGACGGCGGGCTCGTCGACCTCAACTCGGCGCCCGCCCAGGTCGTGGCGTCCGTCTGCGGGCTCGAGCCGGTGCAGGCGGCGCGGATCGTGCAGGCCCGGCAGGCGGCCGGCCGCTTCGCCGCCGTCGACGACGTCTTCTCCTGGACCGAGCTTCCCGTCGACCTCTGGAATCAGGTGCGCGACCGCGCCGTCGTGCTGTAATCGCCCACCGACGCCCGGACCACGCACCCGGCGTGTCGTCGTTCATGCGGATCTCACGGCGCGGCCTGGAGCAGGGACCCCGGTCGCGAGCGGCCCGGACGGGGGACGCTAGCGTCGCTGGATCGATCCGCTGACCTCGCTCCCCCGTTCGCGGCGCGGCGCCGCGCGACGAGACCGCGTTCTGACCGCGGTCGCCGGGATGCCCGGAGCGCTCACCCACGCCGCCGGTGACCTGCGCGCGCTCGCGGTCCCGCGCCGCGTCACGGTGCCGGCCGTGGCGGGCGGTCTCGCGGCGACGGTGACGGTTCTCGGCATCGCGCTGCGGATCGGGCTCGTGCAGCTGCCGCTGATCGGCGGAGGGCTCCTCGGCGTCGGGGACAACGGCGACGCCTACCGCCTCTTCTGCACCGCGGGGCTGACGCCGGACACGCCCAGCAAGTTCTCGCTGTGGCGCGGGGTGGTCGTCACCGCGTTCACCACCGGCGGGACCCCCTGCACCGCCGCGCCGTCGTCGTCCGCGACGCTGCTCGGCCTCGTCGTCCCCACCGGCCCGGGAACGTTCTCCCTGGCCACGTACGCGTGGTTGCTGGCCGGTGTCGCGGCGCTCGGGGTCGGGGTCGGCGCCGCCACCCTCGCCTCCGTCCGGCCGGCCCGCGCCGCGCTGGTGCTGCTCCCGCTCGTGCCGCTGCTGGTGGTCTCGTGGTGGACGCGGTTCCTCGTGTCGCTCTACGCGGAGCCCGCGGCGCTCGTGGGAACGGTGTGGGTGCTGACCGGACTGCTCGTCGTCGCCGGGACCCGCCCCGAGCATCGGGCGCGGCGAGTCGTCGCGCTGGGTCTGCTCGCCCTCGGCGGCCTCGTCGCGGCCACCGCCAAGCCCGGGTTCGTCCCGATCGGCGGCGTCGCGGCGCTCTGCTGCGCCCTGGTGGTGCTGCGTGCGCCCCACGCCCGGCCGGGAGTGCGGGTGCTCGCCCGGCTCGCCGGGCCGCTGGTGGCGCTCGCCCTGCTGGCCTGCGCGGCCGCCCCGGTCGCCGCCAGCATCGGGGGTCAGGACCGCAGCTACGCCGCCGTGAACGCCCACAACCTGCTGTTCACCGCGCTCATGCCCGAGGTCGGCCCGGACACCGTCCTCCCCGCCGTCGGGCTCCCCCCGGCCGCCGCGTCGCACTCCGGCGAAGGTTTCTACGTCGCGGGCGGGATGGGGATCCCGGGCTGGGCGACCGCGATCGGCGACCGGCCCGAGCAGGCGCGCTCCGACGCCCGCACGGTGCTCATGGAGCACCCGGCGGCGCTCGCGACCATGGTCGACCGCGGACTGACCGCCACGATGCGCCCGCAGCTGCCCTACCTGCCGTCGGCGCCGCGCGGGACCGCCCCGGAGCACTTCGAGGGCCGCACGGTCTACCCGGAGGCGGGTCCTCAGACGGTCCTGCTCGACGGCTGGCTCGCGAACATCGGCGTCGGCTGGCTCCCCCTGGCGACCGTGCTGCTGGCCCTGGCCGCGGGCGCGGCGACCCTGCTCCCGCGGGCACGCCGGGCCGATCCGCTCGCGATCGGGCTGGTTCGCGTCGCCGCCGCGTCGTCGCTGCTCGGGCTCGGCGTGGTCACCGTGGCCGTGCTCGGCGACGGCTACTACGAGCTGTCCAAGCACGTGTGGCTGGCGTCGTACCTGTTCGGGTTCACCGGCCTCGCCGGGCTGGCCGCGGCCGTCGTCGGCGGGACCGCGCGCTTCCGCCGCCAGGTCGTCTAGCGGTCAGGACCGCTAGTTCAGCCCGACCGCCGTCGACGCAGGCACCACCACGAACTGGCGCAGGCACAGGTCGGTGAAGACCACCGGGCCGCGCGGCCCGGGGACGTGGTCGACGTTGATGCCGGTCTCGGGCACGCGGCGCAGCTTGAAGCCGTCGAGCAGGCGCGTCGTCGCGTTCCAGAACGCGCCGGTCCCCGCGTAGGTGTCGAGGAAGGTCCGGGCGGCGGCCTCGTCGGCGGTGACGATGGTCGCGGCCAGCCCCGAGGTCTCGCGGTTCGCGATCGTCGCGGCGTCGGCCGGGCCGTCCGCGGGCGCCACGGTCACGGTCGCCTCGTGCCCATCGTCGAGCGCCCACTCGTGGCCCAGGGCCTGATCGTGGGGCGGCAATGAGGCGCGGATGCCCGCGTCCCGGAGCAGTTCGACCAGGATCGGGGTGACGGTGTCCCACTGCGGGCGGTCGACGAGCAGCAGGTTGAGCCGGTTGCACACGCCGAGCCGGTCCACCGAGGACGTGACCAGCGTGGTCGTCAGCGCCGGGTCGGCGGCCCGGTCCACGTAGAGGACCCCGCCGCCGTCGGCGTGCGCCAGCGTCCGCACCCCGCACTGGGCGGCCTCGAGGCCCAGGGAGCGGGTGGTCTCACCCGACCCGCGCAGGATCACCAGCCCGATCAGCCCGGGCCTGCGGACCAGTTCGACGGCGCACTCCCGACGCGGGTCGCGCACCAGGGTCACCGCGTCGTCCGGCAGGCCCGCCGCCTCGAGCGCCGGGGCCACGACGTCGCCCATCAGCGCCGTGGCGGAGGCGAGCGCGGCGCCGCCGGTGCGCAGCACCCCGGCGTTGCGGGACTTCACCAGCTGGGAGGCGATGTCGACGACGACGTTCGGCCGGGCCTCGAAGTTCGCGCCGATGACGCCGACCGGGCGCCGTCGCTCGACGAGGCGCAGCCCGTCGGGGCGCTCCTCGAGCACGGTGTCGCGCGGGGGCGTCGGGACCTCCGCCAGCTCACGCAGCGACTCGGCCATCGTGGTGAGGCGCTCCTCCCCGAGACGGAGCCGGTCGACCAGCGCCGCCGTCATCCCCGCCCCGGTGGCGGCATCGACGTCGGCCTGGTTGGCCGTCGCGAGGCTCGGGGCCTTCGCGAGGAGCAGGTCGGCCATCGTGCGCAGCGCCGTCGCGATCCGGGCGTCCGTCGCGGCTGCCATCGCCGGGGCCGCGGCCGCCGCCCGCTCGCCGCAGTCGGTCACGATCTCCGCAGGGGTCGTCCGGGTGGGCGCGCTGGTCATCGGTCCAGTATGCCGACGGGCGCACCGGGGTTCCCGACGGCGGGTGTGGCGTTCTCGACGGCGGGCTGCCGCGGCTTTTCATGATCACGAGCACTCCACGCATGGCCCGGGGACGCCGAACGTGCGCGATGTGCCCATGATCACGGAGTTGGGGACGCCACTTCCCCCTTTCCGTGATCATGAGCACTCCACGCATGTTGGGCCGCCGGCGAGCATGCGTGACGTGCTGTTGATCAACGAGGGTCGGGGGGAGCTCCTGCCGCCGTCGACTAGAGCGAGGACTACACCGTCGCCGTCGCCGCCGGCCCGCGCACCGGGACGAGGTCGTCGGCGTGCACCACTTCCCGACGGTGCTCCGGGGCGAGGTCGCGGGTCTTGCGCCCGACCAGCTCCGGCATCTCCTCGGCGTCGAAGGCCACCACCCCGCGAGCCACGGTCTCCCCGTGTGGGCCGACGAGCTCCACCACGTCACCGGCCTCGAAGTCACCGTCGGACCCGGTGATGCCCGCCGCCAACAGCGAGCGGCGCTTGGCGGCCGGGCCCGATGTCACCGCGCGCACCGCCCCGTCGTCGAGGTGCAGCCGCCCGCGCGAGCCCGCCATGTGCCGCAGCCAGAAACGACGTGCCGAGAGCCGCGGGCCGGTCGGCGCGAACACGGTCCCGCCCTCGGCGCCGTCGAGGGCCGCGGAGGCCGCCGAGGCCCCGGCGACGAGTACCGGAACCCCCGCGCCCGACGCGAGATCGGCCGCCGCGAGCTTCGACGCCATCCCCCCGGTGCCGACGGCGGCCGCGCCGGGCTTCGCGACGCGGACCCGGTCGAGATCGGCGACCCCGTGGACCTCGTCGAGCATCGAGGCGCCGGGGCGGCGCGGGTCGTCGTCGTACACGCCCTCGACGTCGGAGAGCAGGACCAGCGCGTCGGCGCCGACGATGTGGGCGACGAGCGCCGCGAGCCGGTCGTTGTCACCGAAGCGGATCTCGTCGGTGGCGGTGGTGTCGTTCTCGTTCACGACCGGGACGACGCCGAGGGAGAGGAGGCGCTCGAACGTGCGCTGGGCGTTGCGGTACGGGGC
Source organism: Actinomycetospora sp. (assembly GCF_036497245.1). Classification (GTDB taxonomy): domain Bacteria; phylum Actinomycetota; class Actinomycetes; order Mycobacteriales; family Pseudonocardiaceae; genus Actinomycetospora. Next base: position 14,193 of record NZ_DASXJS010000136.1, read on the forward strand.
GCGGCGGACGACGTCGTGGCTGGTCAGCAGCACCTGGCCGACGACCCGGTCGTGACGGGCGAACGCGTCCGCGTAGGCGCGCGTGAGGTGGAGCTGTCCCACCGACGCGGCCGCCTGCTGGCTGGCGAGGTCCCGGGGGCGGCGCGCGAGTCCCAGCGGAGCGAGCCCGGCCGCGATCGCGCCCGACGACACGAGGACCACCTGGGTGCCTGCCGCCACGCGCGCGGCGACGGCGTCGACCAGGGCGTCCAGCCGCGAGACGTCGAGCCCGCCCGAGACGCTGGTCAACGACGAGGAGCCGATCTTGACCACCAGCCGCCGGGCGCCTGCGACGACCTCGCGGGCCGTCACTCCGGGTCCTCCCCCACCTCGTCGTCGTAGGGATCGCCGCCGTCCACCCAGCTCGGGACGCCCAGCTCGGCGTCGTCGCGGTGCCTGCGTCGTTCCGACCGGTTGGCCTTGCGCTCGGAGGCCGACAGCCGTTCCGCGTAGGCGGCGTTCTCGATCCGCGGGTCGGTGCCGCGACCGCTGGCGGGCGGGCCACCGCCCAGTGCGGCCACGCCTGCGGGCGTCGAGGGCTCCCAGTCGAAGGTGTGGACGCCGATCGTGACCATGTCCCCGGGGCGCGCGCCCGCCTCGGCGAGGGCCTCCTCGACGCCGAGGCGCGCGAGTCGGTCGGCGAGGTAGCCCACGGCCTCGTCGTTGACGAAGTCGGTCTGCCGCACCCAGCGCTCGGGCTTGTCACCGCGGACCCGCCAGGCCGGCCCGGCGGAGGGATCGAGGTCGTCGCCGGTGTCCGCCTCGACGGTGAACCCGGAGTCGTCGACCGCGGTCGGGCGCAGCACGACGCGCGGCGGCGGGGTGTCGGCCCGGCTCGCGCGGGCCTCCTCGACGGCGCCCGCCATGAGGAACGAGAGCTCCCGCAGGCCGTTGTGCGCCGCCGTCGAGATCTCCACGACGGGCCAGCCGAACTCGGCGACCTCGTCGCGGACCAGCTCGGCGAGGTCCGCGGCGTCCGGCACGTCGATCTTGTTGAGGGCGACGATCCGCGGCCGCTCGCTCATGTCCGTGCCGAGCGCCGGGGTGTACGCGGCGAGCTCGTGCTCGAGGGCGCGGATGTCGGAGACCGGGTCGCGGTCGGTCTCGAACGTGGCGCAGTCGACGACGTGCACGAGCACCGAGCAGCGCTCGATGTGGCGCAGGAAGTCCAGGCCGAGACCCTTCCCGCCGGAGGCGCCCGGGATGAGGCCGGGGACGTCGGCGACGGTGAAGGTGGAGTCGCCCGCGCTGACCACCCCGAGGTGCGGGGTCAGCGTGGTGAAGGGGTAGTCGGCGATCTTCGGCTTCGCGGCGGACAGCGCGCTGACCAGCGACGACTTGCCGGCGCTGGGAAACCCGAGCAGCCCGACGTCGGCCATTGAGCGCAGCTCGAGCACGAGGTCGCGGGTGTCCCCCGGCTCGCCGAGCAGCGCGAAGCCGGGCGCCTTGCGGGCCGGGCTCGCGAGCGCGGCGTTCCCGAGCCCACCGCGCCCGCCCCGAACCGCGACGAACCGGGCCCCGGGACCGGCGAGGTCGCCCAGGACCTCGGGGGTCTCGTCGTCCGACATGACGACGGTGCCCTCGGGGACGGCGAGCTCCACGTCGTCGGCGTTCGCGCCGTTGCGGAAGCTCCCCTGACCGGGACGGCCGTTGCCGGCGACGGCGTGCGGGCGGTGGTGGAAGTCGAGCAGCGTGTGCACGCCGGGGTCGGCGACGAGGACGACGTCTCCCCCGCGCCCGCCGTTGCCGCCGTCGGGCCCGCCGAGCGGGACGAACTTCTCCCGGCGCACCGAGGCGCACCCGTGACCACCCGCTCCGGCGGTCACGTGCAGGGTCACGCGGTCGACGAACCGCGCCATGAGCCCATCCTTCCCTGCTGACACTGTCTTCCCGAGAGAGACGACGAGGGGCGGACCCGTTCGGGCCCGCCCCTCGCCGGTGTGACTGGTGTCGTGCGCCTGTCAGGCCGAGACGGTCTCCTCGACCGGCACGATGTTGACGTTCTTGCGCCCGCCCTTGTGCCCGAACTTCACGGAACCGGCGATCAGCGCGAACAGCGTGTCGTCCCCGCCGCGGCCGACCCCGACGCCCGGGTGGAACTTGGTGCCGCGCTGGCGGACCAGGATCTCGCCTGCCTTGACGACCTGGCCGCCGTAGCGCTTGACCCCGAGGAACTGGGCGTTCGAGTCACGACCGTTGCGGGAGCTGGACGCACCCTTCTTGTGAGCCATGGTGTGTCGCTCCCTCTACTTCGAGATGCCGGTGATCTCGACCTGGCTGTAGCGCTGACGATGCCCGACGCGCCGCTTGTAGCCGGTCTTGTTCTTGTACTTCATGATCTTGATCTTCGGGCCCTTGTTCTCACCGAGGATGTTGCCGGTGATGGACACCTTGGCGAGGTCATTGGCCGAGGAGAGGACGGTGGCCCCGTCGACGACGAGCACGGGCTGGAGGTCGACCGAGTCGCCGTCCAGGAGCTCCACGTCGACGACGTCGCCGACCGCGACCTTGTACTGCTTGCCGCCGGTCTTCACGATCGCGTACATGTCGGACGCAGGCTCCTGTCGTGCTGGACGTCTGTCTGGTTCTCGGGAGTGTCGCTCCGCCTGATCGGCGGGCGCCTCACCGTACGCACGGGTCTCCCGACCCCTGCGCTGCTAGGACCACGATACCCGCCGGGTCCGGCGGGTCCGGGGTCGGGGTGCTCATGAGCGGGGCCCGCCGACCGTCACCGGAGGCCCGGCAGGCCGCGATGCGGTCCGACGACGACGCCGGCCGCCCGGAGCGGTGTCGTCGGCCGAGGAGGCGTCGTCGTCCGTCGCGACGGGCACGTCCGGCTGGTCGGGCTCGTCGCTGACGGGCGCCGGGGCGGCATCGGTGGTCGCGACGGCGGCGGGCTCGGTCGAGGGCTGCGCGGCCGGGAGCTCCTCCACCTGGGACGGAGCGGTCTCCGACTGCTCTGCGGCGGGGGTCTCCGGCTGATCCGGCTCGTCCCCGGCCGGGGCCTGGCCCGCGTCGTCGGACGAGCCGGTGCTCTCGTCGGCCAGGTCGGCCTCGAGCGCCACCTCGGGCTCTCCGGCCTCGTCGGCACCGGAGCCCGTCCGGCGCACGCCGGCCACGTCGGCGGGGCTCGGGACGTGGCCCGGTTCCCCGTCGGCGTCCGCCGGGCCCGTCGTGGCGGTCGCGGCCACCGTCGAGGGCGACCCGCCGTCGGACTGCGCCCCGCGCCGACCGCGACCACGCCGCCGACCGGACCCGGACGAGCCGTTCTGGCCGGACCCGTCCTGGCCGCCGGCGTCCTGGCCGCCGCTGTCCTGACCGCCGCCCTTCGGGCCGCTGTCCCGACCGCCGCTGTCCCGACCGCCGCTATCCCGACCGCCGCTATCCCGACCGCCGCTGTCCCGACCGCCGCTGTCCTGGCCGCCGCCCTTCTGACCCCGGTCCCCCGAGGAGGACGACGAGGCGTTCGACGACGGCGAGTTGGAGGAGCCGTTCTGCCCGGAGCGGCCGCCGTGGTCGTGGCCGTTCGTGACCGGCTCGGACTGGACGATCACGCCGCGGCCCCTGCAGTGCTCGCACGGCGTGGAGAACTCGTCGAGCAGGCCCTGGCCCACCCGCTTACGGGTCATCTGCACCAGGCCGAGCGAGGTCACCTCGGCGACCTGGTGCCGGGTGCGGTCGCGCCCGAGGCACTCGGTGAGCCGGCGCAGCACGAGGTCGCGGTTCGACTCCAGGACCATGTCGATGAAGTCGATGACGATCATGCCGCCGATGTCGCGCAGCCGGAGCTGGCGCACGACCTCCTCGGCGGCCTCGAGGTTGTTCCGGGTCACGGTCTCCTCGAGGTTGCCCCCGGAGCCGGTGAACTTGCCGGTGTTGACGTCGACGACGGTCATCGCCTCGGTGCGGTCGATGACCAGCGTGCCGCCCGAGGGCAGCCACACCTTGCGGTCGAGCGCCTTCACCAGCTGCTCGTCGATCCGGTACGCACTGAAGACGTCCTCCGGCCCGATGTGGCGCGACAGCCGGGCGACGAGCTCGGGCGCGACGTGGGAGATGTAACCCTCGAGGGTCTCCCACGCCTGCTCGCCGGAGATGACGAGCGAGGAGAAGTCCTCGTTGAACATGTCGCGTACGACCCGGATGAGCAGGTCGGGCTCCTCGTGGACCAGCGTCGGCGCCTTGGTCGACCCCTTGCCCGATCCCTTGCCCTTGCCGCCGCCCTCGGCCGCCTCGCGCCCGGTGCGCTCGATGACCTCCCACTGGGCGGCCAGCCGACGCACGTCGCCCTCGAGCTCGGACTCCTCGACGCCCTCGGCCGCCGTGCGGATGATGACGCCCGCCTCGGACGGGACGATGCGCTTGAGGGTCTCCTTGAGCCGCTTGCGCTCCGACTCGGGCAGCTTGCGGCTGATGCCGGTCGCGCCGCCGCCGGGCACGTAGACCAGGAATCGGCCGGGCAGGCTGATCTGGGTGGTCAGGCGCGCACCCTTGTGGCCGACGGGGTCCTTGGTGACCTGCACCAGCACGCTGTCGCCGGAGGAGAGCGCCTGCTCGATCTTGCGCTGCTTGCCCTCCAGGCCGGACGCGTCCCAGTTCACCTCGCCGGCGTAGAGCACCGCGTTGCGGCCGCGGCCGATGTCGACGAACGCCGCCTCCATCGAGGGCAGCACGTTCTGCACGCGGCCGAGATAGACGTTGCCGACCATGGAGTTCTGGCCGCTGCTCGCGACGAAGTGCTCGACGAGCACGCCGTCCTCGAGCACGCCGATCTGGTTGCGGTCGGCCTGCTGGCGCACGACCATCGTCCGCTCGACGGCCTCGCGGCGCGCCAGGAACTCCGACTCGGAGAGGATCGACGGGCGGCGCCTGCCCTGCTCCCGGCCGTCACGGCGACGCTGACGCTTGGCCTCCAGGCGCGTCGAGCCCTTGACGCCCTTGACCTCGTCGTCGCTCGAGCGCTTCTTCTCGTTCTGGTCCTTCTCGCGGACGTGGGTGACGGTGTTCGGCGGGTCGTCGTTGCCCGAGCCGGACGAGCCGGACGAGCCGCCGGACCCGGCGGAGCCGTCGCCGGAGTCGTCGTTGGTGCGCCGCCGACGGCGCCTGCGCCGCCGCGACGAGCCGGAGGTCCCCTCCCCGGAGTCGTCGCCGCCGTCGTCCGACGAGTCGGCGCCGTCCGAGTCGTCGTCCGACTCCGCGTCGTCGCCCTCGGCGCTGTCCGAGGACTCGCCGTCGGCGCCCTCGGGCGAGTCCTCGCCGGACTCGTCGTCGGGGCCGCCCCGGCCGCGTCCACGTCCCCGCCTGCCGCGGCGACGACGCCGGCGGCCGGCGTCATCGTCGTCCCCGTCACCGCCGGTCGCGGCGTCGTCGGACCCGGTGTCCTCGGCGTCCTCGGACTCCGCGGGGGTCTCGGAGTCGTCGGACTCCTCGTCCTGCGCGGCCGCGGGCCCGCTGGTCTCGCCCGGGGTGACGACCCCGGTGGAGCGGCTCCCCCGACGACGGCGGCGACCGCCTCCGGCCTCCGCGTCCCCGGAGGTGGCCTCCGGGGCGAGGAAGAGCGCGGCGGACGCCGACGGGCCTGCGCCGATCGCGCCGGTGACCTCGGGCTCGCCGTCCTCGGCCGGTGCGGCCGGTGCGGTCACCGCCGCGGGCGACTCCGGCGGGAGGTCGGGCAGGGCCGGCTCCCCGACGTCCGGCTCGGCGGGCTTCTCCGAGGGGAAGAGGTGCTCGACGACCTGGGACACGGTGGTTCGGTCGACGCTGGACTGCGCGCTGCGCGCCGCCACGTCGAGTCGCGCGAGCACCGCGAGCACCTCGCGGCTGGAGGACCCGAGCAGGCGGGCGAGCGCGTGCACCCGCAGCTTGTCGGGCAGCGCCGCCAGCACCGAGGCGTCGGGGCGACCCTCGGACGATGAGGCGGGGAGGGCCTCGTTCTCGGACATGCAACTCCTTCGGCCCCCGGGCGCGACCTGTGCGGTCGCGGCCACACGAGGGCATCGCGTGGTCTCGCCGAGCAACCCCCGGCACCGGGTGCCGATGGCCGCCGAAACATCGGGCGCCCGGCGTTCGCACGGCGGGGACCCGGTGGGGTCCCGCCGCCCTCAGTCCGAGCGGTCCTCGCCGGCGTGCCGCGCGGGGACGGTTTCGCGACCGGTCGTCGCGCGGTCCGCCTCGAGCGGGTCGAGCAACTCTCCGCTGTCACCGAGCCGGCCCTGCTCCATCCGCGTCGCGGTGACGGGGACGGGCGGCTCCAGCCCGGCGACGCTGCGCAGCGCGCTCACCACGTCGTCGGGTCGCACAGCCGGCGTGGTGTGCCGTACGACCGCCGTCAGTGTCCCACACGCGGCGCGCAGCGCACGTGCACGGCGGTCGGCGACCTCGCCCGTGCCGTCCGGCGCGTCGTCACCGGCCGGTCGCGGGCGGTCTCCCGGCGCGTCATCTCGTGCTCGTCCATCGTTCGGGTGACGGTCGGCGGAGGCGTCCGTGACGCCGGCCGCACCGTCCACCGTGAGTTCGACGAGCGCCGCGCGCACGTCGAGGGTGCGCGGGCCGTTCTTGGTCATCCGCTCGACCTCGACGACGTCGGCCGCCTCGAGCGCCGCAACGGCATCTGCCAGCTGCTCCGGGGCCACTCCGGGCATCGTGATCCGCCAGACGGACGCGTCGATGCGGTCCGCGAGCGCACCCGGTCCGGCTCGTACGACGTCGAGCACCGAAAGGCCCTCGGGCAGCACCGCGTCGACCTCACGGGCCACGTCGGCGGGGTCGAGGTCGACGGTGAGGCCGATCTCGACGAACTCGGCCTCGCTGGCCGCCCCGGTCGGCGCCGCCCCGAGCCAGGACAGGCGCGGGTGCGGGCTGAACCCGTGCGAGAGCGAGACCGGCACCCCGGCGCGGCGCAGGGCCCACTCCATCGCGCGGGCCACGTCCCGGTGCGAGCTGAACCGCGCCCGCCCCCGCTTGGCGAACCGCATCCGGACCTTCGCGACCGTGGGCGCCGAGGGGTGGGCGGCGGTCCCCTGGCGGCTCACGGGGCGAGCGGAGCGACGGGGGATGTGGACGGGGCGAGCGGAGCGACGGGGGATGTGGACGAGCCCGCCGAGGGCGAGAGGGCGGGGTTGTGGACCGGTGTCGAGGTGCGGCTCTCGACCGGGGTCAGCGGCAGCATCCGCCCGGCCGCGACCATGTCGCCCGCCGACGGGCCCATCTGGATCTCGGTCCCCATCTGCGGGCAGACGCCGCAGTCGAAGCACGGCGTCCAGCGGCAGTCGTCCTGCTCCCGGGAGTCCAGCGCGTCCTGCCAGTCGTCCCAGAGCCAGCCGCGGTCCAGGCCGGAGTCCAGGTGGTCCCAGGGCAGGACCTCGTCCCCGCTGCGCTCGCGGGTGGTGAACCAGGCGAGGTCCACCCCCTGGGACGGCAGCTCGCGTGCGGCCGCGGCGTCCCACCGCTCGAAGGAGAAGTACTCGCTCCACCCGTCGAAGTGCCCGCCGTCGCGCCAGACCGCCTCGATCACGGCACCGACGCGCCGGTCCCCGCGCGAGAGCAGTCCTTCGATCAGCGACGGCTGCCCGTCGTGGTAGCGCAGGCCGATGTTGCGGCCCAGCGAACGGTCGGAGTTGATCGCCGTCCGCAGCTGGCGCAGCCGGGAGTCGACGACGTCGGGCGGGGTCTGCGCCGCCCACTGGAACGGCGTGTGCGGCTTGGGCACGAACGCGCCGATCGACACCGTGGTCCGTACGTCGCCGCGCCCGGCGGCCTTGCGGCCGGCGCGGATGACCTCGTGGGCCATCGTCGCGATCTGCAGCACGTCCTCGTCGGTCTCGGTGGGCAGACCGCACATGAAGTACAGCTTCACCTGCCGCCAGCCGTGCTCGTAGGCGGTCGAGACGGTCTTGATGAGCTCCTCCTCGGAGACCATCTTGTTGATCACGCGTCGCAGCCGCTCGGAGCCGCCCTCGGGGGCGAACGTCAGGCCCGACCGGCGCCCGGAGCGGGTGAGCTCCTCGGCGAGGTCGACGTTGAACGCGTCCACGCGCGTCGAGGGCAGCGACAGCCCGGTGCCGGTCCCCTCGTAGCGGTCGGCCAGCCCCTTGGCGATGTCGCCGATCTCGGAGTGGTCGGCCGAGCTCAGGGACAGCAGGCCGACCTCGGAGTAGCCGGAGGCCTCCAGGCCCTGCTCGACCATCTCGCTCACGCCCCGCTTCGAGCGCTCCCGGACCGGGCGGGTGATCATTCCGGCCTGGCAGAAGCGGCACCCGCGGGTGCAGCCGCGGAAGATCTCGACGCTCATCCGCTCGTGCACCGTCTCGGCCATCGGGACGAGCGGCTGCTTCGGGTAGGGCCAGTCGTCCAGGTCGGACGTCGTGCGCTTGTGCACCCGCTCCGGGGCGGCGTCGCTGGTGGGACGCACGGCGGCGATCGCCCCGTCGTCGGCGTAGCTCACCTCGTACAGGCCCGGCACGTACACCCCGGACACGCCGGCGAGGCGCTCGAGCGTCTCGTGCCTGCCGATCCCCTCCTCCTTCGCCACCCGGACGACATCGGTGATCTCGCCGACGACCTCCTCGCCGTCGCCCAGCGCGACGATGTCGACGAAGTCCGCGATCGGCTCCGGGTTGAACGCCGCGTGCCCGCCGGCGAGGACCAGCGGGTGCTCGGTCGTCCGGTCACGCGCGTGCAGCGGGATGCCGGCGAGATCGAGGATCTCGAGGAGGTTCGTGTACCCGAGCTCGGTGGCGAAGGAGACGCCGAGGACGTCGAACGCCGCCACCGGGCGGTGGGCGTCGACGGTGAACTGCGGGACCCCGTGCTCGCGCATCAGCGCGGCGAGGTCCGGCCAGACGGCGTAGGTGCGCTCGGCGAGGGCGTCGGGCCGCTCGTTGAGGACCTCGTAGAGGATCATGAGGCCCTGGTTGGGCAGGCCGACCTCGTACGCGTCCGGGTAGCACAGCGCCCAGTGGACCTGCGCGTCCTCCCAGGGCGTCACCGTCGCGTTGCGCTCGCCGCCCACGTACTGCACGGGCTTGCGGACCCGGGGCAGCAGGGGTTCGAGACGTTCGTACAACGACGTCGCCGGGACGGTGGGCACAGCCATGGTGCCCAGGGTAAGGGGGCTCGCGAACCGGTCCGGCGCCCCGGCCGAACAGCCCCACCGTGGAGCGCTTCGTGGACGCCGGGGACCTCTCGCTGTGCACGACCGGGGCCGTCCCGTCTACAGCCTCGGCGACATGGCCGACGACGCCGCGGCGGTGATCGACGCCCACGGGGGCGCGGCCCACGTCGCCGGGGCCTCGCTCGGGGCGATGGTGGCGCAGGAGGTCGCGATCCGGCACCCGGGCCGCACCCTCTCGCTCACCTCGATCATGGGCCGGCCCGGCGACGGTCGCACCGGGAAGGTGTCGTGGCGGCGCGTGCCCGACTTCCTGCGCCCGCCCGCGGCCGACCCTGCCGAGGACATGGTCCGTGCGTTCCGCCGCATCGGGTCGACGTTCCGGACCGCCGAGGACGACCAGGACGTCCGGGTGACCGTGCGCCGCGCCGCCGGGCGTGAGGCGAGCGTGGCCCACGACGGCCGGGGCAGCGGCCGTCAGCTCGCGGCGTGCGTGGCCGAGCGGGACCGCACCGACGACCTGGGAGGCCTGACGATGCCCGCGCTGGTCGTCCACGGCACCGCCGACGCGGTCATCCGCCCCTCCGGGGGACGGGCGACCGCGGCCGCCATCCCCGGCGCCGAGCTGCTCGAACTGCCGGGGATGGGCCACGATCTGGCCCGCTCGACGTGGCCCGCCGTCATCGACGGCATCGAGCGGACCGTGAAGATCAGCCGAACCAGAGCTTGATCTCGCGCTCGGCCGACTCCGGGGAGTCCGAGCCGTGCACGATGTTCGACCCGGTCTCCAGCGCCAGGTCGCCACGCAGCGAGCCCGGCACGGCCTTCTCGACCGGGTCGGTCCCGCCGGCGATCTGGCGGAACGCCGCGATCGCCCGGGGACCCTCCACCACCATGGCCGCCACCGGGCCGGAGGTGATGAACTCGATCAGCTCCCCGAAGAACGGGCGCTCGGCGTGCTCGGCGTAGTGCTGCTCGGCGACCGAGCGCTCCACGCTCTTGAGCTCCAGCGACGCCAGGCGGAGCCCCTTGCGCTCGATGCGCGAGATGACCTCACCGACCAGGCCACGCTGCACTCCGTCGGGCTTCACCAGCACCAGGGTGCGCTCGTCGGACACGGCGCTCCTCTCCTTCGATCTCCACGAATCAGGCGGGGACGAGCCTACTGAGACCCCCGTCGCACTCCCCGTCCGGGCCGGGTGGACGCGGCAGCCTCCCCGGCCACCGTCCGCTGAGCCGGGGCGGGGGATCCCACCGGTCGGCGAGCCGGTGAAGGTGTCGGGCGATGTCGTCGATCGGGGCGGGACGGGTCCGGGTGCCCCACTCCCGAGCGAGGTCGTCGCGCACCTCCAGGACCTCCCAGCCGACGCGGGCCGCGGCCTCGCGGACGCCGTACACGTGCGCCAGCCCCAGCCGGACCTCCGGCCAGGCCAGGGCCAGCTCCGCCACCGGTCGCCCCTCGCCGTCGAGCAGATGCTGCGCGACCAGCGGCACGGCGAGCCCGCGGGCGAGCAGCCCCACCCGCAGCCGCGACGCCTCCGGGGACGGGCTCCGCGGGTCGACCGACCCGAGCACCGGGCCGACGTCGCTGACACCGCGCTCCCCCCGATGGCGATCCGCCAGTTCCTGCGCGCCTCCGACGTCGGTGCCGGTCGCGCCCAGGAGCGCGTCCACGACGACGACCGCCTCCCCCCGCGGAAGCCACCGGGCCAGGTCGAGCGCGGTCCGAGCCGGTGTCGTGACCCTGACCCCGTCCACGACGGCGACCTCGTCCTCGCCCGGGCGCGACCGGTGCAGCCGCACGCCCGGCCGGGCGCGGAGCTCGCTCGGACCGACCATGAGATCCACGGTGGTGTCCGCCGGGGCCGCGTCGACCTCCCACATCGCCGCCGCGGCGAGGCCGGCCACCACGGCGCCGGGGTACGCCAGCACGGCGCCCGCCGCCCGGAGCGCCGTGGTGACGGTGACCTCCACCCGGACGGACACTCCGGAGACCAGCAGCCGATAGCTGCCGTCGATCAGATGATGGCGCGTGAGGGCACCGCATCCGAGGGCGTCGCGGTGCCGGAACGGGCGTCGGAGGTCCACGAGGATTCGACGGTGCCGACGAGTCCCCGGTTCCCAGGGCCCGCGGGCCGTCGGCGCACACCGATGGGTACCGACGTGTACCGAGCGGCAGACTCGGCGGGAGGCGGTCCGAGGCATCGACGCTAGGCAGTTGATCTTGCCGAGCGCGGCACCCGATCCCACCCGCCGCCCGGCGAGCGCCGTGCAGTGCCGGAACGAACGACTCGTTCGTGGCCTCTATATGCACGAACGAGTCGCTCGTTCCGGTCCGAGCTGATCTGCCGCGCTCGGCAAGATCAAGTGCCTAGCGTGGCCAGAGCTCTTGGCCGGCTGCGGAGCACTGCCCGCCCGCGCCGGCGCGCGTCAGTCGACCGGCCAGGCCGCCTGGCGCCGGATCACCTCACGGCGCATCCAGAGCATGAGCCCCCAGACCAGGCAGAACACCAGCCCCATCAGTCCGAGCGAGGCCGAGAGCACGAAGCCCAGCAGCATGAGGACCTGCAGCCCGACGGCGAACGCGAGGCCCCACGGACGCAGGATCACGACGCAGCCGACGATCATCCCGACCGTCAGCACGAGGACCAGGGTCAGCTTGAGCGGCGTGACACCGCCCTCCACGCGCGCCATTACCGGGAGCACCAGCGGCACGGCGATCGCCTCGAGCACCAGGCACGCGCTGGCCGGGCCGCGGAAGGCGCGTCGCGCGTCGGGCGGGCGGCGCACGTCCTGCTGCTCGCTCACAGCGGATCCCGCCCGAGCAGGGTGCGGGCCTCGCCGGCCGCGACGACGGACCCGATGACGAGGACTCCGCCGCCGGAGACCGGCTCGTCGTCGTCGGAGGTCTCCTCGGCCATGCCGATCGCGGTCTCGAGGGCGGCGTCCATCCGGGTCTCGACGACGACCCGCTCGGCCCCGAACCGCCCGACGGCGAGACCGCCGAGCTCGTCGGGATCGAGGGCGCGCGGGGAGGACATGCCCGTCACGACGATCTCGTCGAGCGCCGGTTCGAGGGCGGCGAGGATCCCGTCGGCGTCCTTGTCGCCCATGATCGCGACGACACCGACGAGCTTGCGGAACGAGAACTCGCCGCGCACCGCGGTCGCCGCGGCGGCGGCCCCGTGCGGGTTGTGGGCGGCGTCGACGACGACGGTGGGCGCGGAGCGCAGCCGTTCCATCCGGCCGGGCACGCGCACGGCGGCGAACGCCTCGCGGACGGCATCGATGTCGAGCCGCCGCGACGCGCCGGCCCCGAAGAAGGCCTCGACCGCGGCCAGGGCGAGCGCCGCGTTGCCGGCCTGGTGCTCGCCGAAGAGGGGGAGGTAGATGTCGTCGTACTCGCCGCCGAGTCCCTGCAGCCGCAGCTGCTGCCCGCCGACGGCCACCGAGCGCTCCGTGACGCCGAACTCGACCCCGGCCCGCGCCACCTCGGCGTCGACCTCGACCGCGCGCTCCAGCAGCACCTGGGCCACCTCGGGCGTCTGCTGGGCGAGCAGCGCCACCGAGCCGGGCTTGATGATCCCCGCCTTCTCCTTGGCGATCCCCGTGATGTCGGAGCCCAGGTAGTTGACGTGGTCGATGCCGATCGGGGTGATGGCGGCGACGGTGGCGTCGGCGACGTTCGTGGCGTCCCAGGACCCGCCGAGGCCGGTCTCGAGGACCGCGACGTCGACCGGGGCGTCGGCGAAGGCCGCGAACGCCATCGCGGTGAGCACCTCGAACTTCGAGCAGTGGACGCCGTCCACGGCGTCGCGGGCCTTGTCGACCACGCCCACGTACGGCGCGATCTCGCGCCAGGTCTCGATGTAGCGGCGCGCGGAGATCGGGTGGCCGTCGAGGGCGATCCGCTCGGTGACCAGCTGCAGGTGGGGGCTGGTGTACCGCCCGGTGCGCGGGCCGATCCGGGTGAGCAGCGCGTCGATCATGCGCGTGACCGACGACTTGCCGTTCGTGCCGGCGACGTGCACCACCGGGTAGGAGCGCTGCGGCTCGCCGAGCACGTCGCACAGCGCGCGGATCCGGTCGAGGGAGGGCTCGATGCGCGTCTCCGGCCAGCGCTGGTCGAGCTCGGCCTCCACCTCGCGCAGCGCGGCCAGGTCCTCGGGGGTGTCGTGCTCCGCGGCAGGCACGGCGTCGGGGTCGGGCCCGGTGCGCACGAGCGCGTCGGCCATCGCCGCCCCACCGGGGTTGTTCTCACCGCCCGCCGCCGCCAGCAGCTGCGCGATCTCGTCGGGGTCGGTGTCGCCGGCGGCGTCGGTCTCCGAGGAGGAGACGCCGTCGGGGATGGCCCAGGGCTCGTACCGCATCACCGGTGAATCCTACGACTCGTCCGGTTCCCCTCCGACGCCCTCAGAACAGCGCAGGGAGCTTGATCACGAGCTGCCAGACCCCGTACAGGAACGGGATGATCACCCAGGCCCAGGCGATGATGGTGATCACGGTCCGCGAGGGACTCGTCGTCTGGCTGGTCGGCTGGCTCATCGTGCGGCCTCCTCGCGGGCGGCGGCGGTCTCGTCGCCCTCGGTGACGTCGTGCTTCGGGTCGACCGGGCGGATCAGCTCGTTGGCGACGAACCCGATGGCGAGCAGGCCGATCATGATGATGAACGACACGGTGTACTTCGCCGGGCCCGGCTGGTCGCCCTGGGCGTCGACGATGGCGTTCACCACGAGCGGGCCGAGCACGCCGGCAGCGGACCAGGCGGTCAGCAGCCTGCCGTGGATCGCACCCACCTGGTAGGTGCCGAAGAGGTCCTTGAGGTAGGCGGGGATCGTCGCGAAGCCGGCCCCGTAGAAGGAGAGGATCAGGAGCGCGGCCAGCAGGAACACGACCTTGTTGCCCTCGCCGAGGGTGAGGATCACGAGGTAGAGCAGCGCGCCGACCCCGAGGTACATGCGGTAGATGTTCTTGCGCCCGATGACGTCCGAGGCCGACGACCAGACGAAGCGCCCGAGCATGTTCGCCAGCGAGAGGATCGCGACGAACGCGGCGGCGGCGGCCGCGATCTGCGTCGTGGTCCCCGTGGTGGCGAAGAAGTCCTGGTAGATCGGGTTGGCGCGCTCGAGCAGGCCGATGCCCGCGGTGACGTTGAAGCACAGCACCACCCACAGGAACCAGAACTGCGGGAGCTTGATCGCGGTCGCGGCGGACACCGCGCGTCCCGACCCGGCGGGCGCCGCCGAGCTGGACGGGGGCGCGGGCGGGCGCCAGTCGTCGGCCGGGACCCGCACGAGCAGCCATCCCATCGACATGAAGACGGCGTAGCCGATCCCCATGACGAGGAAGGTCATGGAGAAGCCGCTGTAGGTCTTGCCGAACGTGGCGACGAGGCTCGTCTCGATCGGCGCGGCGATGAGCGCGCCGCCGCCGAAGCCCATGATCGCGATCCCGGTGGCCATGCCGGGGCGGTCGGCGAACCACTTCATCAGCGTCGAGACCGGCGAGATGTAGCCGATCCCCAGACCGATGCCGCCGAAGAAGCCGTAACCGACGACGACCAGCCAGTACTGCGAGAGGGCCATGCCCAGGGCGGAGACCAGGAAGCCGCCGGAGAAGAAGATCGTCGAGACGAGCATCGCCCAGCGGGGGCCCCGGCGCTCGACGGTGGTGCCAGCGAACGCGGCCGACAGCCCGAGCATGACGATCGCGAGCTGGAAGGGCAGCGCCGTCGCGCTGCCGGAGAACCCGAGGTTGCCCTGGCCCGTGCCGAGCCCGGTCTTGAGGTTGCTCCACGCGTAGGCCTGCCCGATGGACAGATGCACCGCGAGCGCCGCGGGCGGGACGAGCCAGCGACTCCACCCCGGCGGTGCGACGATGGCGGAACGATCCAGGAAACCCATCGCGACCTCCACGCCCGAACCCATGGTGTGACAACGGTGTGACATCGGACTATTGCACCGGACAGCACGATCAGCCATTCGGGGCGCGAAACGCAGATCGGGAAGGCAGGAACCGACATGGGACGAGTGACGGTGCGGCGCCCGGTCATCCGCGTCCGGGAGCAGGGCGTGAACCAGCGCCCCGATGCGCTCGCGGCCGAGGAACCGCTGGAAATCCGGGTGGACGGGCGCTCGCTCGCGGTGACGATGCGCACCCCCGGTCACGACGTCGAGCTCGCGCACGGGTTCCTGCTCACCGAGGGCGTGATCACCTCGCCCGCGGACATCGGGACCGCCCGCTACTGCGACTCGCTCGACGACTCCGGGCGCAACACCTACAACGTCCTCGACGTCGCCCTCGCGCCCGGCGTCGCACCGCCGGACGACTCGGTGGAGCGGCGGTTCTACACGACGTCCTCGTGCGGGGTCTGCGGCAAGGCCTCGCTCGACGCCGTGCGCACCCGCACCGTGTTCCCGCCGGCCGACGACCCCGTCGAGCTGCCCGCCGAGGTGCTGTTCGGCCTGCCCGACGCGCTACGGGCGGCCCAGAAGGTGTTCGACTCGACGGGCGGGCTGCACGGGGCGGGTCTGTTCACCGCCGACGGTGCCCTGCTGGTGGCACGGGAGGACGTCGGGCGTCACAACGCGGTGGACAAGGTCCTCGGCCACGCCCTGCTGGCCGGGCGGGTCCCCGCCGCCGGTACGGTGCTCATGGTCTCGGGTCGGGCCTCGTTCGAGCTGACCCAGAAGGCCGTGATGGCGGGAGTCCCGGCGCTGGCCGCGGTCTCGGCGCCGTCGTCGCTCGCGGTCGAGATGGCGGACGAGGCGGGCATGACCCTCGTCGGCTTCCTGCGTGGCCGCTCGATGAACATCTACGCGGGCGCCTCGCGGGTCACCGGCATCGATGACGACGCCGGCTGATCGCGGGTCCGAGGTAACGACGGCGGGCCGCGCCACCGATGAGTGCTCCGAGCGGGATGATCGGTCCTGGCTGCGGACATCGGATCTGATGAGGGGGGTGCGGGCGTGTCGGGGCAGGACGAACAGGGAGCATGCGACATCCCCGGATCGCCGCATCCCGGCCCGCCCGACCCCGGACCGCTGACCCCCGAACCCTCGACCCCGCCCCGGACCCGGCTGACCCGGCGTCGGCTCCTCGTCGGTGGCGGTGCCCTGGTCGGCGTCGGAGCCCTGGCCGCGGGCGGCGCAGGTCTGGTCGGCTCGGTCGAGACCCCCGCCCCGGTCCCGCAGCGCGTCCCCGCGCCCGCCCGGCCCGTGCGAGGCACCCAGGCGGCGGTCACCGTCGAGTGGGTGCGCTCGGTCGCCCGCAACCGGTCGGTCCGGCTGGTGATCACCTCCCCGCCCGGCCGGGACCGCGCCACGCTCCCGCTCTGCGTCGGCATGCACGGGCTCGGCGGGAATGCCCTGTGGTGGGGCGATCCCGGCATGCGTCGGGTGCTGGGCAACGCCTGGGCCTCGGGCGTGCCGCCGTTCGCGGTGGCCGCGCTCGACGGCGGCGACAACTACTGGCACCCGTTCCACCCCGACGACGACCCGATGCGCATGATGCTCGACGAGCTCCCGACGTGGATGCTGCAGCGCGGCGTCGCCCGGGCCACCCAGGGCGTGCCGGTGCTCACCGCGGGCGTCTCGATGGGCGGAGCGGGAGCGTTGCTCTACGGCCGGGAGCGGGCACGCCGAGGAGCCCCGGTGCGCGCGGTGGCCGCCATGTCCCCGGGCCTGTTCACCGACTGGCGGGTGGCGGCGAAGCGCCCGTTCGCCGGGCCGGCCGACTGGGCGGCCAACGACCCGCTCCGCTTCTACCCCGAGCTCGCGGGCACCCCCACCGGGGTCTGGTGCGGCGACAAGGACGCGTTCGCGGCGCCCGTGCGCCGCTACATCGAGCTCGCCCACCCGCAGTTCTCGCGGATCAGTCCCGGGCGCCACGACGGCACCTACTACGGGACGATCCTTCCGCAGGTGATCGACTTCCTCGGGGCGCACGTGGCGCCGCCCGCGCTGCCGTTCGCCCAGCCGAGCCGGGAGACCTACCCGCACCTGTGAGCGCCCCCGCCGCCGGCCCCGGAAGGGCCCGCGGCGGGAGAGGATCAGGCCGACTTGTCGCGACGCTCCCGACGGGCCGGCTGGCGCGGCACGATCGTCGGGTTCACGTTCTCCTTCACCGTCTGCTCGGTGACGACCACCTTCGCGACGTCGTCGCGACTGGGGATGTCGTACATGACGGGGTTCAGGACCTCTTCCATGATCGCCCGCAGGCCGCGCGCGCCGGTGCCGCGCAGGATGGCCTGGTCCGCGATCGCCCCGAGGGCGTCCTCGTCGAACTCGAGCTCGACGCCGTCCATCTCGAAGAGCTTCTGGTACTGCTTCACCAGCGCGTTGCGCGGCTCGGTGAGGATCTGGACGAGGCTCGGCTGGTCGAGGTTCGACACCGAGGCCACCACCGGCACGCGGCCGATGAACTCGGGGATCAGCCCGAACTTGATGAGGTCCTCGGGCATGGTGTCGCCGAAGCACTCGGCGGACTCCATCTCGGCCTTGGACCGGATGTCCGCGCCGAAGCCGAGGCCGCCGCGGCCCACGCGCTCGGCGATGATCTTCTCGAGGCCCGCGAACGCTCCCGCCACGATGAACAGGACGTTCGTGGTGTCGATCTGGATGAACTCCTGGTGCGGGTGCTTGCGACCGCCCTGCGGCGGCACCGACGCCGTGGTGCCCTCCAGGATCTTCAGCAGGGCCTGCTGCACGCCCTCGCCTGAGACGTCTCGGGTGATCGAGGGGTTCTCGCTCTTCCGCGCGATCTTGTCGATCTCGTCGATGTAGATGATCCCGGTCTCGGCCTTCTTGACGTCGTAATCCGCCGCCTGAATGAGCTTGAGCAGGATGTTCTCGACGTCCTCGCCGACGTAACCGGCCTCGGTGAGGGCGGTCGCGTCGGCGATGGCGAACGGCACGTTGAGCAGCCGGGCCAGCGTCTGGGCGAGCAACGTCTTGCCCGAGCCGGTGGGGCCGAGGAGCAAGATGTTGGACTTGGCCAGCTCGACGCCCTCGTCGCCGGGCCGGTCGTCGCCGGACTGGACCCGCTTGTAGTGGTTGTACACCGCTACCGACAGGGCCTTCTTGGCCTTGTCCTGGCCGATCACGTACGCGTCGAGGAACTCGTAGATCTCGCGCGGCTTCGGCAGGCTGTCCCACTTGAACTCGGCGGGC
>NZ_DASXJS010000137.1:0-18307 GCF_036497245.1 Actinomycetospora sp.
CTGGAAGATCGAGATGATCGAGGGTCGTCCGTGGTTCACCCCACCGCGCTGGACCGACCCGCAGCGAAGACCCGTCCCCGGCGGCGCGTCACTGCCCGCACCCCGACACGACGCCGCATGACCGGACCGCACGGCCGCGGGCTCAGCCTGCCCGGCCCACTCGCGCTCGGATCCGCTCAGGCGGCGAGGGCCTCGTACGCGGCCGCGAGATCGTCGGGAGTGGGCCCCTCGAGGCGTCCGGGGCGGGCGAGCGCGTCGAGGACGACGAAGCGCAGCAGCGCGCCGCGGCTCTTCTTGTCGACCTTCATGTACTCCACGAGGTCGGGCAGCGCCCCCGCCTCGTAGCGGGTGGGCAGACCGACGGAGGCGAGCACGTCGCGGTGCCGGTCGGCCGTCGCGTCGTCGAGCCTCCCCGCCCGGCGGGCCAGTTCGGCGGCGAACACCAGGCCGACGCTGACCGCCTCGCCGTGGCGCCACTGGTAGTCCTCGCGGCGCTCCACCGCGTGGCCGAGAGTGTGGCCGTAGTTGAGGATCTCGCGCAGGTGGGACTCGCGCAGATCCGCGGCCACGACCTCGGCCTTGACCCGCACCGATCGCACCACCAGCTCCTCGAGGACCGGGCCCGTCGGGTCGAGGGCGACCTTCGGGTCGGCCTCGACCAGGGCGAGGATCTCGGGGTCGGCGATGAAGCCGGTCTTGATCACCTCCGCCATCCCGGCCGCGAGCTCGGGCGGCGAGACGGTCGTGAGCGTCTCGAGGTCGGCGACGACGGCGGCGGGTTCGTGGAACGCGCCGACGAGGTTCTTCCCGGCTCCCGTGTTGATGCCGGTCTTGCCGCCGACCGCGGCGTCGACCATCGCGAGGAGCGTGGTGGGGACGTGGACCACCCGCACGCCGCGCATCCAGCCCGCGGCGACGAAGCCGGCCAGGTCGGTCGCCGCTCCCCCGCCGACCGCCACCACCGCATCCGAGCGGGTCAGCCCGATCCGCCCGCACACCTCCCAGCAGAACCCGGCGGTCGCGAGGTTCTTGCCGTCCTCGGAGCCGGGCAGCTCGACCCGGTGGACGTCGACACCCGCCGCCTCCAGGCCCGCCGACACCGCGAGCGCCACCGATTCGACGGCGGGCTGGTGCATGACGGCGACGCGCGCCGCGCCCGCGAGCGCGACATCGTCCACGAGCCCGGCCGCCACCGCGGCGGTGATCCCGCGCCCGACCACCACGTCGTAGGGGCTGCCCGAGGCGACCCGGACCGTCGTCGGCTCAGCCACGGTGACCCGCAGGCGTGGAGGTGCCGTCGGCCGCCGCGAGCGCGGTGTGGACGGCCTCGGCGACCTCATCGGCGGTGCTCTTGTCGGTGCCGATCTCGTGCACCGCCACGGCGCGGTAGACGGGCAGGCGCTCGGCGAGCAGCGCGGCGAAGGTGGCCCGGGGGTTGACCCCCGCAAGCAGCGGCCGGGCGGTGGACAGTCCGGTGCGGCGCACGCCGGCCGCGAGCCCGACCGAGAGCAGCACCACGGGATGGCCGGCCAGCGCGGCCTGCGTCTGCTCGTCCAGCACTGCTCCCCCGCCGAGCGCGAGCACTCCGGCGTGGGACGCGAGGGCTTCGGCCACGGCGTCCCGCTCGAGCGCCCGGAAGGCGGGCTCGCCGTCGCTGGTGAAGATATCGGCGATGATGCGCCCGGTGCGGGCCTCGACCAGATCGTCGGTGTCGGCGAACTCCACGCCCCAGCGGGCCGCGAGCAGCTGACCAACGGTGGTCTTGCCTGCCCCGGGCGGGCCGACGAGGACGACGCCTGGACTCATCGCTGCGTCTCCCCGTCTGATGGTGGAGCTCCCCTATCGGCGTGCTGCCCTGCCCGCTGCGTCTCCCCGCGAGCGCGCATCGGGTCGATCCCCGCGCGGTACGCGGCGACGTTGCGGGCGGTCTCGGCGAGGGAGTCCCCGCCGAACTTCTCCAGCGCGGCCTCGGCGAGCACCAGCGCGACGAGCGCCTCGGCCACCACGCCTGCCGCGGGCACCGCGCACACGTCCGAGCGCTGGTGATGCGCGGTCGCGGCTTCGCCGGTGGCCAGGTCGACGGTGCGCAGCGCGCGAGGCACCGTCGAGATCGGCTTCATGGCCACGCGGGCGCGCAGCGGCTCGCCGTTGGTCATGCCGCCCTCGATGCCGCCGGCCCGGTTGGAGGCCCGATCGATCCCGGCCCCGTCGGCCGGGTCGATCTCGTCGTGCGCGGCGGACCCGCGGCGCCGGGCGGTCGTGAACCCGTCGCCGATCTCGACGCCCTTCATCGCCTGGATGCCCATGAGCGCCCCCGCGAGGCGGGCGTCGAGCCGGCGGTCGGCCTGCACGTAGGAGCCGAGACCCACCGGCAGGCCGTGCGCCACGACCTCCACGACGCCGCCGAGCGTGTCACCGTCCTCCTTCGCGGCGTCGACCTCGGCGATCATCGCGGCCGCCGAGGCCTCGTCGACCGCCCGCACCGGCGACGCGTCGATGCGCTCGCCGTCGCCGGGCATCGGGATGGCCCCCTCGGTGGCGTCCGCCGTGCCGAGCGACACCACGTGCGAGAGCACCTCCACCCCGAGCGCCTGGGCGAGGAACGCCTTCGCGACCGCGCCGAGGGCGACCTTCGCCGCGGTCTCCCGGGCCGACGCCCGCTCGAGTACGGGACGGGCCTCGTCGAAGCCGTACTTCGTCATGCCCGCGAGGTCGGCGTGACCGGGGCGCGGCCGGGTCAGCGGCGCGTTGCGGGCGCGGCCCTCGAGGACCTCCGGGTCGACCGGGTCGGAGGACATCACGGTCTCCCACTTGGGCCACTCGGAGTTGCCGATGCGCATCGCCACCGGGCCGCCCTGGGTGAGCCCGTGACGGACACCGCCGAGGATCTCCAGCTCGTCGGCCTCGAAGGCCATCCGGGCCCCGCGGCCGTAGCCGAGGCGCCGGCGCGCGAGCTCCCCCGAGACCTCCTTCGACGACACCGACACCCCGGCCACCATGCCCTCGAGCACCGCCATGAGCGCCGGACCGTGAGACTCACCCGCTGTCAGCCACCGCAACACCCCGCCATCGTTCCACGTCCCCCGCCCGGCCCTCACCCTCCCGCCAGGAGCAGGAGCCAGGTCACGCCGAGCAACGCCGGTCCGAGGGGCGCCGCGCGCGTCCGCCGCACCAGCGCGAGGGCGACGAGAACCAGCGCGGCCCCCACGGGAGCCGCCGCCCACGCCCACCACCCGGTCGCCGCGAGGGGCCCGCCCACCGCGGCCGCGAGCTTCACGTCACCGCCGCCGAGGGCGGCCGGGGCCACCACCGCCACCACGGCGTGCAGGCCACCCAGCGCGAGGGCGCCACCGAGACCCGTCGGGACCGTGCCGACCGGGACGAGGGCGACCAGGCCGAGACCGAGCGCCGGCAGGGTCAGCACGTCGGGCAGGCGGCCGGTGAGCACGTCGGTGGCCGCACCCGCCACCGCGAGCACGGACACCACGAGCAGCAGCGGTACCCGCGCCGGCGCCACGAGACCGGTCACGGCCGCCGTCGCCGTCACCCCGCAGGCCAGGGCCGTCCCCAGCTCGCACCAGCCGCGCGGCACCAGCACCGGACGCCGGCCCCGGGCGAGGACGGCGCGCACCCCCGCGCCCACCAGGGCCCCGCCGGGGAGCGGGAGGAGGACGCCGAGCACGACGTCGAGCAGGAGCGATCCGGTCACGACGACGAGCCTGCGGTGCCGACCCCGGCGCGGTCGCCTCGCGCACCCCGCCCTGGGGACAGGCCGGCGGCCCGGTGCCGGTGGGGACGGACCGTTAGGGCGAACGGGCCTCGAAGCCGGTCGCGCGGACCAGCGCCTCGTGCATCGCCGCGCGTGGGGCCGCCAGGCCGGTGAACTGCTCGACCTGCCCGAACGCCTGGTGCAGCAGCATGTCCAGGCCGGTCGCCACCGCCAGCCCGCGGCGCGTCGCGGCGGCGGCCAGGGGGGTCGGCCAGGGGTGGTACACCGCGTCGAGCACCACGGCCCAGGACGGGAGCGCCCCCACCAGGCGGGCGGCCAGCGTGTCGTCCACCGACCCCGCCGGGGTGGTGTTGACCAGGGCCTTCGCGGCGGCGAGGTCGCGATCGAGCACCTCGTCGAACCGGATCGCGCGCCGGTCCATCCCGTAGCCGCGGGCCATCTCGAGGGTCTCGGCGGCCCGCGCCGGCTCGCGGACGACCACGGTCACCGCCTCGTTGCCGATCTCGTAGAGCGCCCCGACCGCCGCCGAGGCCGTGCTACCGGCCCCGAGCAGGACGGCGTCGACCGTCCCGGCGCCGATCGCCGGCACGTCGACCACGCCCGCCGCCCGGAGCGCACCGGCGACGCCGTCGACGTCGGTGCAGTCGGCGGCCCACCCGTCGGGAGCCCGGACCAGCGTGTTCGCGACCCCGAGGCGGCGGGCCCGGTCCGACGCCGACGTCGAGACCTCGAGCGCCGCCTTCTTCCCGGGCATCGTCACCGAGAGCCCGACCCACTCATCGTCGAGACCCGTCACCAGACCAGGGAGCGCCTCGGCGTCGCACTCGACGCGCTCGTAGGTCCAGCCGCGCAGCCCCAGCGCCTCGTACGCGGCGCCGTGCAGCACCGGGGAGAGCGAGTGGGCCACAGGTGATCCGAGCACCGCGGCCCGGCGGGCCACCACTGCGCCCACTCAGTAGGCCCCGCGCGACTGCGCGAGCCGCCGGTTGGCGTCGTGCTCGGCCGGGGTGACCGCGAAGCACGACGCGCCGTCCGGCCGGCACTTCACGAAGTAGACCCACCCCCCGGGATCAGGGGTGAGCGCGGCCCGCAGGGCAGGCGGGGACACCGCGCCGATCGGCGTCGGCGGGAGGCCGAAGTTCAGGTAGGTGTTGTACGGCCCGGGCGCCGCCCGGTCCAGCGGCGTCGTCAGCAGCGTCTGCCGGTCGAGCGGGTAGTTGATCGTCGAGTCGAGCTGGAGCCGCATCGGGATCGGCAGCCGGTTGTAGACGACCCGGGCGATCTTGCCGAAGTCCTGCTCGACGCCCTCGCGCTCGGCGAGCGACCCCACGATCAGCGCCTGGTATGGGCTCACGTTGTCGCTCGCGGCCCGGGTGACGATGCCACCATCCTCCAACCGGCTCGCGGACGTCCGCACCACCGCCCTGAGGGCCGTGGCGGCGTCGGCGCCGGGGGTGACGTCGTAGGTGCCGGGCGCGACGAGGCCCTCGAGCCGACGCTCCGGCACCGCGCGCCGGACGTCGGCGAGTGCCCAGTCCGGCACGCCGAGCCCGGCCGGGTCGGCGGTCTCCATGGCGCGTCGGAGATCCTCGACGGAAGTGCAGCGGCGCGCCCCGGAGTCCTCGACGACGCAGGTGGCGTCGGAGATCAGGGAGAGGACGCCGGGCACCCGGGCCGCCCCGGCGCCCGCCGTGTCGTCGAGCTGGGTCCCGCCGCGGACCTCGAGCCGGCCGAGCCGGGTGGCGGGGTCGAGCATCCGGCCTACCGCGGTGGCGGCGGGCATCCCGCGCTGCATGTCGTAGAAGCCGGGCTGGATCCCGCGGCCCCGGGGATCGTCCTCGGCCGCGTTGCCGAATCCACGCGCGGAGGCGACGACGCCGTCGGACACGAGGGTCTCGCCGATGTCGCGGGTCGAATCGCCGTCCGCGACCTGGATGACGACATGGCCGGTGGCGGGACCGGCGAAGTCCGGCGGGAAGACCACGCCCCAGAGATCACGGGCGAAGAAGGCTCCGCCCGCGAGCGCGAGCACGAGGAAGCCCGCGATGACCGGCCAGACCAGCCGTCGACGACGGCGGGTGTCCTCCTCGAACGGGCTGGGCTCGTCGGAGGAGAGCGCCATGAGCCCGCCGAGGGCGCCGCCGTCGTCCTCGGGCTCCGGCGGCGGGGTGCGCACCGTCGCGGCGGGCGCCGGAGCGGTCGGTTCGGATCCGGAGACCACGGTGGCGGCCGGTGGGCGCTGCTCCGGTGCCCGGGTGCGCACTCCCGACACCACCCGGGCCGACCGTCCGGCCGGTTCCGGGAGGGGGATGCGCGACGGGGTCGTGGGCAGGCCCGTGATCGCGCCCTGGTGGTGGAGGGTGTCGGTGACCGCGTCGTCCGGCTCCGCGGCCGGCTCGACGTAGCCCGTCGGCGGGGTCGGGGCCGTCGCCTCCTCCGACGTCGCCGCCGGGGCGGGGCGCTCCCACTCCGGGGCCGGCCTGCGCATCCCGCGGGCACGACGCGGCACGCCGGCGCGGCGGTCGTTCCCCGGGGGGCTGTCGTCCGCGGGCCGGTCGATGTGCCCGTTCCCGTTCCCGCTGTGCCCGCCGACCTCGTCCTCGGAGCCCGCGGACACCGTCGACATCGACACCAGACGCCTGCCGCCCTCGGGGCGGTGCGGGGCCGTCACGGGCCCGCCGCGTCGGGGGCGGCGCGGCGGCCGTCGAGCCAGGTCTGGAGGATCCCGACGGCGGCCGCCTGGTCGATCACGCGCCGCTGGGCGCGACCCTTGACGCCGCGGTCGGAGAGCATCCGGGTGGCCGACACGGTGGTGAGCCGCTCGTCGGCCAGGGTGATCGGGAGGTCGGTGATCGAGTGCTCCGCGAGGACTTCCCGCAGGTCGTCGACGTAGGCACGGGCCGCCTGCGCCGCAGGCCCCTCACGGCCGGCGAGCGTGCGGGGAAGGCCCACGACCACCTCGACCACCTCGTGCTCGGTGACGAGCTCCACGAGCTGGTCCAGGTCGGACCATGTCGTCTCGTCGCGATCGAGCGTAACCAGCGGGGTCGCGAGGGCCCCGGCCGGATCGGAGAGCGCGATGCCGACGCGTACCGCGCCGACGTCGATCCCCAACACCCGGCCGGGTCTCACGGTCAGGCGCCCGCCGACCCGGCGACCTGGTGACGGAGCGCGTCGATGGCCGCACCGATGCCCGCGTCCATCCCGGCGGGCCCCCCGGACGGGGAGCCGCCGCCCTGGGCGAGGTCGGCCTTCCCGCCGCCGCGGCCCCCGATGGCCGGGGCGAACCCCTTGACGAGGTCCCCGGCGGCCAGGCCCCGGTCGCGGGCGCCGGCCGTCGTGGCGACGACGAACGAGACCTTCTCCCCGTCCGGGGCGAAGAGGGCGACGACGCCGGGCCGGTCACCGAGTCGTCCCCGGACGTCGGAGGCGAGGGTGCGCAGGTCGCCGCCCCCGACCCCGTCGGGCGTCCGCGAGGCCACCAGGGCGATCCCGCCCACGTCGTCCGCGCCGTCGGCGAGAGCACCCGCCGAGGAGAGCACGTTGCGGGCCCGGACGCTCTCGAGCTCCTTCTCCGCGGCGCGCAGCCGGTCCACGAGACCGGAGATGCGCTCGGGGAGCTCCTCGCTGGGCGTCTTGAGCTGCTCGGCGAGCTGGCCGACCAGCACGTGCTCTCGGTTGAGGTAGCGGAAGGCGTCGAGCCCGACGAGGGCCTCCACGCGGCGCACCCCGGACCCGACGGAGCCCTCGGTGATCACCTTGACCATCCCGAGCTCGCCGGTGCGGGCGACGTGGGTGCCGCCGCAGAGCTCGCGCGAATACTCGCCCATGTCGACGACCCGGACCTGGTCGCCGTACTTCTCGCCGAACAGCATCATGGCGCCCAGATCGCGGGCCCGGTCCATCGAGGTGACGTACCAGTCGACCGGCCGGTCCTCCTGGAGGATCGTGTTGACCTCGTCCTCGACCTCGAGCAGCAGCGACGGCGGGATGGCGCCGCTCGGCGAGGTGAAGTCGAACCGCAGCCGGCCGGGGGCATTGAGGGAACCGGCCTGGGCGGCGGAGGTGCCGACGGCGTTGCGCACCCCGGCGTGGATGAGGTGCGTGCCGGTGTGCGCCCGGGCGATGGCGGTCCGCCGCGCGACGTCGACCTCGGCGTCGGCGCCCGTGTCGACGGCGACCTCCCCCGCCGTCACGACACCGCGGTGGATCCGCAGCCCGGGCACGGGGAGCTGGACGTCGTCGACGCGGACGGTGCCGTCCACGGTGCGGATCGTGCCGGAGTCGGCCTGCTGACCGCCGGACTCGCCGTAGAAGGGGGTGTTGTCGAGGACGACCTCGACGACGTCGCCCTCGCGGGCGACCGGGACGGAGACACCGTCGACGAGCAGCCCGACGATCGTGGTCGCGGCCTGCAGGTCGGTGTAGCCGAGGAACTCCCCGGGCGGGTGCGTCTCGAGGAGCTTGCGGTAGACGGAGTGGTCCGCGGCGCCCTGCTTGCGGCTGGCGGCGTCGGCCTTGGCGCGGGCGCGCTGCTGGTCCATGAGCGACCGGAACGCGCCCTCGTCGACCTCGAGCCCGGCCTCGGCGGCCATCTCGAGGGTGAGGTCGATCGGGAAGCCGTAGGTGTCGTGCAGGGTGAAGGCGTTCTCGCCCGAGAGCACCGACCGGCCGCCGGCGCGGGTGTCGGCCACGGCGGCGTCGAACAGTCGCGAGCCGGTGGCCAGGGTGGCGCGGAACGCGTCCTCCTCGGCGACGGCGACGGCGACGATCCGGTCGTAGTCGGTGACGATCTCCGGGTACGACGGGCCCATCGCGTCGCGCACGACGGCGACGAGGTCGGCGAGCACCGGCCCCTCGATCCCGAGCAGCCGCGCGTTGCGGATGACCCGGCGCAGGAGCCGGCGCAGGACGTAGCCCCGGCCCTCGTTGCCCGGCGTGACCCCGTCACCGATGATCATCGTGCCGGTGCGGATGTGGTCGGCGATCACACGGAAGCGGACGCCGTCCTCCTCGCTCCCGCCGTCGTAGGAGTGCCCCGACAGCTCCACGACCCGGTCGATGACCGGACGCACCAGGTCGGTCTCGTAGACGTTGTCGACGCCCTGCAGCAGGAACGCCACGCGCTCGACCCCGAGCCCGGTGTCGATGTTCTTCTGCGGCAGTTCACCGATGGGGGCGGCCCCGTACTTCGGGCTCTGCTCCCCCCGGATGTCCTGCATGAAGACGAGGTTCCAGATCTCGACGTAGCGGTCCTCGTCCACGACCGGGCCGCCCTCGAGCCCGTGCTCGGGCCCGCGGTCGTAGTAGATCTCCGAGCAGGGTCCGCCGGGGCCGGGGATGCCCATGTCCCAGTAGTTGTCGCGGCCGTCGCGGCGCTGGATGCGCTCGGCAGGCAGACCGATGACGTCGCGCCAGATGCGCTCGGCCTCGTCGTCGTTGTCGTAGACGGTGACCCAGACGCGCTCGGGGTCGAAGCCGTACCCGCCGTCGTCCTGGGAGCCGGTGACCAGCGCCCAGGCGTGGCGGATCGCGCCGTCCTTGAAGTAGTCGCCGAAGGAGAAGTTGCCCGCCATCTGGAAGAACGTGTTGTGGCGGGTGGTGTACCCGACGTTCTCGATGTCGCCGGTGCGCACGCACTTCTGCACCGAGGTGGCCGTGGGCCAGGGCGGCGGGGCCTCGCCGAGGAAATACGGCTTGAACTGGACCATCCCGGCGTTGACGAACAGCAGCGTCGGGTCGTCGAGGATCAGCGAGGCGCTGGGGACGGGGGTGTGGCCGGCGTTCTCGAAGTGGGCGAGGAAGCGTCGACGGATCTCGTGGGTCTGCACGGTGTCCTGCTCGTGGGTGTCAGGAGCGGCCGGGTCCGACCGGCTCCGGGGCGTCTCCGGGAGGGGGCACCGATGATCGCACGCGGCCGGGACACCGCGGGATCTTTCGGTGGTGCGCACGCACCGCCCGGACGGGCGGGAGCGGTGGAGGGCGCCGCAGCGTCGAATCGGCGAGCCGGTGTCAGCGGCTCGCGGCCCCCCGCCGAGGCGCTCGGGTGTGTCGTGCTGCCGCGGGCGTCGGCTCCGGCGGGCCAGCCGCCACCACGGGGCGCACCGGGATGTGGGTCGACTCCTCCACGTAGGAGTACAGCTCGTCCTCGCGCTCGGTCATCCCCGCGCGCACCTCGGCGCCGAAGGCCCCGAGACCGGCGCCGAGCTCGCGCAGGCCCTCACCGAGGCTCGCGCCCACGCCCGCCGGGCTGGCGCGGTGGGCGGCCTGGGACACCTTGCGGGAGGCGCTGACGCCGACGGCGACGCCGACCCCCATCCAGAACAGTCGCTTCATCCCCGGGCACTCCGCTTACTGGACGACGGCTTCGATCGCTTGGCCTTGGCGGGCGGCGCGTTCTTCAGTTTGCGGTTCTGGCTCGCCTTGCGCAGCCCGTAGGAGAGCGCGGCGGCCTTCACCAGCGGGCCCCCGAGCGTGGCGGTGAACAGCGAGCTGAGCGCCCGGGTGTTCGCCGCGACGGCCTGGGCGCTGGCGGTCACGCCGTCGACCCGCTCGAGCTGGGTGTTCACCGTGGTCAGGGTGACCTGGGCGTCGTCCAGCAGCGGGGCCGAGCCCTCGTGGGTCTTCCGGATGGCGATCGTCGCCTCGTCCAGCGTCCGCCCCAGCTTGATCAGGGGTATCGCCAGGAGCAGCACGAGGATCACGAACGCCACCGCGGCGACGATGGCCGCGATCTGCCCGACCGACACGGTCACTTCCCCTTCGGCTGGGATCCAGGTTCGCCGCTGACGAGGGCCGGAGACGTTCCGGGCGCCGTGCGGTGGCGGAAGGCTACCCGGATGACCATGATCGGCGCGCTCCGCCCCGGGGCGTCGCGCGGCCCCGGTCGACGGGCGGTCGGCTGCGCAGGATGCCCGGTGGATCACCCCACGAACGATCAGCCCCGGACGACGTCCCGCAGCCGCGCGAGGCGCTCGGCGATCGCCCGCTCCTCGCCCCGGCCGCTCGGCTCGTAGTAGTCCCGGCCCACCAGCTCGTCCGGCGGGTACTGCTGCGCGACGACGGCCGCCCGCTCGTCGTGGGGGTAGCGGTACCCGACGGCGTTGCCCAGCTTCTGCGCGCCGGCGTAGTGCCCGTCGCGCAGGTGCGCCGGGACGGGGCCCGCCGCACCGGTGCGTACGTCCGACATGGCGGCGTCGATCGCACCGATGACGGCGTTGGACTTCGGCGCGGTCGCCAGGTGGATCGTCACCTGCGCGAGCGCGATCCGGCATTCCGGCAGGCCGATGAGCTGCACCGCCTGCGCGGCGGCGGTAGCGGCCTGCAGTGCCGTGGGGTCGGCGAGCCCGATGTCCTCGCTGGCGTGCACGACGAGGCGCCGTGCGATGAACCGCGGGTCCTCCCCCGCCACGATCATGCGGGCCAGGTAGTGCAGCGCGGCGTCCGGATCGGACCCGCGGATCGACTTGATGAACGCCGAGATGACGTCGTAGTGCTGGTCGCCCGCGCGGTCGTAGCGCACGGCCACCTCGTCGACGACCTGCTCGACGACGGCGAGGTCGACGACTCCCGTGGTCGCGCCGACGGCGTCCGCCGCGGCCTCCAGGGCGGTCAGGCTGCGTCGGCCGTCGCCCGCCGCGAGCCGGACCAGGTGCGCCCGGGCCTCGTCGGTGAGGGTGACGGTGCCGCCGAGCCCGCGCTCGTCGGCGACGGCGCGGTCGAGCAGCGAGCCGACGGCCTCGTCGTCGAGGGCGTGCAGGCCGAGGACGAGGCTGCGGGAGAGCAGTGGGGCCACCACCGAGAAGCTGGGGTTCTCGGTGGTCGCGCCGACGAGCAGGACGACGCGGTCCTCCACGGCACCCAGCAGGGCGTCCTGCTGGGTGCGGCTGAAGCGGTGGATCTCGTCGATGAACAGCACGGTCTGTTTCGGCTGCCCGCCCACCCCGCCCGCGGCGAGGCGCCTGCGGGCCACCTCGATGACCCCGCGGACCTCCTTCACCCCCGCGGAGAGGGCCGAGAGCGCCTCGAACGAGCGGCCGGTGGCCTGGGAGATGAGCCGGGCGAGGGTGGTCTTCCCGGTGCCGGGCGGCCCGTGGAGCAGGACGGACGCGGGGGCGGCGCCCTCCACGAGCCGGCGCAGCGGGGCGCCGGGGGCGAGCAGGTGGTCCTGGCCGACGACCTCCTCGAGGCTCGCCGGACGCATCCGGACCGCCAGCGGCGGGCGCGGCCCGTCCCCCGCAGGCGCCGGGCGGTCCTCGACGACCCCGCGCGTGACGGGGCGCAGGTCCTCCTCGGCCGGGCGCGGCGTCGGCTCGGGGGGCGCCACGTCGAACAGCGCGCCGTCGGCGTCCTCGCTCACGGGGCTCACGGGCGGTCCTCGCTCACGCCCCCGACGCTACTGCGCCGGGCCGACAGTCCGGGCCGGCCGGGCTCGCCGCCGCCTCCCGCGGCGCGAGGAGCGAGGAGCGAGGAGCGAGGGGGCCCCATCGCTCGATCCATCCGCACGACGGCGCCCTTCGCTCACCCCGGGGCGGCCCGCTCGTTCCGGCCGAGGGCGCCCCTCGCCGATCTATTCGACCGACGGGGCCCTTCGCTCAGAACCCGGGTCGGCGGGCCGGATAGGGTCGGTGCCCATGCGGGAGATCCTCACGGTGCTGGAGGCGGACGCGCACGCGAGCGTCGAGCGCATCGCGACCCTGACCGGGATCGACGAGGCCAGTGTGCGCGAGCAGATCGCGACCTGGGAGGCCTCGGGGGTGATCCGCCGGTACAAGACGGTCGTCGACTGGGACCGCTTCGGCGACCAGCGGGTGACCGCGTTCGTCGACGTGACCGTGGCCCCGGAGCGCGGGCGCGGGTTCGACGACGTCGCCGAGCGGATCGCGCGGTTCCGGGAGATCCGGGCGGTCCACCTCGTCAGCGGCGCCCAGGACCTGCGGGTGGAGGTGGAGGGCGAGTCGATGCGGGAGGTGGCCGACTTCGTCGCCCAGAAGCTGTCCGCGATCGACCGGGTGACGGCGACGAGCACCCACTTCCTGCTCCGCCGCTACAAGGACGACGGTCAGCTGCTCATCGACCCCGAGCCCGACCAGCGTCTGTCGGTGACCCCCTGATGGCTCCCCCCGCCAAGCCGTTCTCGCGGATCGTCGGGGAGGTCCCGCCGTCGGGGATCCGCAAGTTCTTCGACCTCGCCCAGAGCATGCAGGGCGTGATCTCGCTGGGTGTGGGCGAGCCGGACTTCCCGACGCCGTGGAGCGCGCGGGAGGCCGCCATCCACGCCCTGGAGCACGGGGCGACCACGTACACGAGCAACTCCGGGCTGCTCGAGCTGCGGGAAGCGGTGTGCACCGACCTCGCTGACCGCTATGGCGTGCGCTACCGGGCGGCCGACGAGTGCCTGATCACCTCGGGCGTCTCCGAGGGCCTCGACCTCACGCTGCGGGCGCTGCTCAACCCCGGCGACGAGGTCATCGTCCCGGAGCCCTGCTACGTCGCCTACGCGCCGTGCGTGGCGTTCGCGGGCGGGATCCCGGTGCCCGTCGCCCTCGATCCCGACGACGCCTACCGCCTGGATCCGACGATCATCGGCGGGGCGGTCACCGAGCGCACGAAGGCGATCCTGTTCGGGTCGCCGTCGAACCCCACCGGGTCCGCGCAGAGCGCGGCCGACCTCGCGGCGCTGGCCGCGCTCGCCGTCGAGCACGATCTGTGGCTGCTCTCCGACGAGATCTACGACCGGCTGACCTACCAGGGCACGCACACTCCGGCGTCCGCCGCGGAGGGCGCCTGGGAGCGCACGGTGCTGCTCGGCGGGTTCTCGAAGTCCTACGCCATGACCGGCTGGCGCGTCGGCTACGTGTGCGCGCCCGAGCAGCTCGCGGGGCTGATGCACCGCATCCACCAGTACACGATGCTCTGCGCGCCCCACATGTCCCAGATCGCGGCCCTCGAGGCGATGCGCACGGCCCAGGACGAGGTCGAGGACATGGTCGCCGACTACGACCGTCGCCGCCGGCTGTTCGCCAAGGGCCTCGACGAGCTGGGGCTGACCTGCCCGGAGCCGGGTGGCGCGTTCTACGTCTTCCCGTCGATCCGGACCACCGGCATGAGCTCGCAGGCCTTCGCGGAGGGGCTCCTCGAGCAGGAGAAGGTCGCCGTGGTGCCGGGCGACGTCTTCGGCCCGTCCGGCGAGGGCCACGTCCGCTGCTCGTACGCGACAGCGCTCTCCCAGCTGGAACAGGCCCTGGAGCGCATCGCCCGCTTCATCTCCTGAGCCGCCGCCCGGGCGCGACTACGATCGTTCGCATGGGCAACCAACGATGACGGCGTTCCTGCGCCGGCGCCGGTCGGGAGCCGACCACGAGGGCGGGACCTTCGAGGGCGGGGCCTTCGACGGCAGGCTGATCCTGCCGATGATCCTCGGCGCGACCCTCAACCCGATCAATTCCACGATGCTGGCCGTGGCGCTCGTGCCGATCGGGGTCGCCTTCGGGGCGCCCGCCTCGGACACCGCGTGGCTGGTGACGGGTCTCTACCTGGCCACGGCGGTCGGGCAGCCCGTGGTCGGGCGGCTCATCGACCTCTACGGACCCCGGCGGCTCTACCTCGTGGGATCGGTCCTGATCGGGGTCGGCGGCGTGGTCGGGACGTTCGCGCCCGGCCTCGGTGTGCTCGTCCTCGCGCGCGTGCTCATCGGGTTCGGGACCTGCGCCGGCTATCCCGCGGCGATGCACCTCATCCGCACCGAGGCGCAGCGCACCGGCCGGGACAGCCCGCAGACCATCCTGACGATCCTCGCCGTCTCCACCCAGACCGTCGCCGTGATCGGCCCGACCCTCGGCGGTCTGCTCATCGCCGTCGGCGGCTGGCACGCGACGTTCCTGGTGAACGCGCCGCTCGCCGTCGCGTGCCTGGTGCTCGGGGCCTGGCGCCTGCCGAGGGAGCCGCTGGCCGGGCGCAGCGCCCGCTCCGGGCTCGCGGCGCGGATCGACCTCGCGGGCATCGGTCTCTTCACCGCGACGCTGGTGGCGCTGCTGCTCTTCCTCGTCCATCCCGAGGCCCGGCTGTGGTTCCTGCCCGTGCTCGCGGTGGCCGCGGGTGTCGGGCTGGTGTGGTGGGAACTGCGGGCGCCGTCGCCGTTCCTCGACCTGCGACTGCTCGGCGGCAACGCCCCGCTGCTCGCGACCTACGCCCGCTCGTTGCTCACCGCGGTGTCCTCGTACTCGCTGCTCTACGGCTTCACGCAGTGGCTCGAGGAGGGCCCCGCCGACGACGGCGGCCTGGGCCTCGACCCGTCGCTCGCCGGGCTGGTGCTCCTGCCGGTCTTCGGCACCGGGATCCTCGTGTCGACGCTGACCGGCCGCCGTCCCGAGATCCGGGGCAAGCTGCTCGTCGGGGCCGTCACGCAGGTCGTGGTCGCCGGGCTGCTGCTGACCCTCGGACCGTCGAGCGCGGTGTGGCTCGTCGTCGTGGTCGCCCTGGCGGCCGGGGTGCCGCAGGGCCTGAACAATCTCGCCAACCAGAACGCGGTCTACCACCAGGCGACGCAGGAGCGGATCGGCTCGTCGGCGGGCCTGCTGCGGACCTTCTACTACCTGGGCGCGATCGTCGCCTCGACGGCGGGCGGGGTCTTCCTCAGCCCGCGCGCGGACACCCCGGGCCTGCACGACCTCGCCTGGTTCATGCTCGGCGCCGCCGTGCTGTTCGTGATCGTGACGCTGGCCGACCGCTCACTGGGTGCTCTCGGGCCTCACGGGCGCGAGGTGCACCGGGAGAACGCGGGAAACGGCGGCAGCGGCTCGTCGCCGCCGTAGGGCTCGAGGGCCGCGACGACGGCGTCGGCGAGGCCGACCGGGGCGTCCACGTGCTGGCGGTCCGCGTCGGTGCGGAGGCGCCGCCAGTAGCTCGCGAGCACCGCCGCGGCGCGTTCGGTCGGGCGTCCGACGACGACCTGGTCCGGACCGGCCCCGCGGCCCACGACCCCCGGGAGCAGCGTGCGGGTGCACACCCACACCCACAGCGTCGTGGCGGCCAGGTGGCGTGGCCCGGAGACGGTCGGGTCGGCCAGCTCGGGCCACACCCCGGAGACCTCCGACTGCCAGGACGCCGCCATCGCCTCGGCCATGCCGGTGGGCAGCACGGCGGCCCGGCCCCAGCCGGGGAAGGGCAGCCGGACCGACGCGGCCGTCAGCGCCACGTCGCGGAAGCAGCCCCACTCGAAGTCCAGGAAGCGTGCGCCCGCCCCGGTGAGCAGGCAGTTCTCCGGGGAGACCTCGGACGGGCTGAACGCGCGGTACTCGGTGCCCCCGAGCAGGCTCGACGCCGACCGGGCGTGCGCCACCGCCGCCGGGGCGGCCTCCACCCGGAGCAGGTGGGCGAGCAGGTCGGGGACCTCGGCGAGGGCCGAGCGGGCGTCGTCGGCGAGCGGGTCGCGCCAGTGGCGCACGCCGGAGCGG
The DNA here is from genome assembly GCF_036497245.1 of Actinomycetospora sp. GTDB lineage: Bacteria > Actinomycetota > Actinomycetes > Mycobacteriales > Pseudonocardiaceae > Actinomycetospora. Next base: position 16,186 of record NZ_DASXJS010000137.1, read on the forward strand.
CGGAGCAGGGCCCCGAAGTCGCCCTCTCGCGCGGCCGTCACGGCCTGCAGGTTCCCGAGGGCGCGCGAGGCGCCGAGCAGAGCACGCTCGGCGGCCTTCGGGTCGTCGCCGTCCAGCTTGTCGGCGAGCGTCGAGCAGCGCCCGAGATCCTCCAGGACGAGCAGGCGGCGCTCGGGGTCGTTCGCGTAGAGCGTCGGGGTGGCCCGGTCCTCGGCGGGCAGGGCGGTGAAGAGCTGGCAGCTCGCCGCCTCGTACGGGAAGGGGTCGGCCCGGTCCGTGCCGTCCGCCTGGTCCGGCGCCCCCAGGTAGTGCTTGACGACGAGGGAGCGCGGCAGCGAGAACGGGTTCTCCGAGACACGCACGCGCACCACCCGCGACCGGGTGCTGCCGCCCAGGTCCTCGGCGTCCGCGAGCCGGACCTGGGCGCCGCTGCGGCGGGTCAGGAGCTCCTCGGCGAACGCGACGGTGCGGTCCATCGAGCCGTCGCCGTGAGGGTCGCCAGGGGCGTCGGGCGGGGAGGGGGCACCGGACTCGTCCGTTGTGAGCGGGGTCATCAGACGATGGACCCTACCGTCCGGGGCGTCTACTACTCGCGAGTAATCTGAACGTGACGAACTCGGAATCGATGCACGTCCGCGTTCGGACGACCACGGTGCGGTCAGATGCCGTCACGCTGTGCGTCTGGTTCGGGGCCGGGTGCGGGGCGTTCGCCGCCTGCCGCGAGCACCCGCGATCAGCAGGACCAACAGGCCCGCGAGGACGATCCCGACCACGTTGACCCCCAGCTGGAGCAGGGAACCGAGAGCCTGCGGCCAGGCCCCGAGGACCGCGGCCACGGCGGCGAACCCGGCCGCGGGCACGGTGGTCACCGAGATGAAGACCCCCACCAGGACGCCCGACCCCTCGCCCGCGAGCAGGGCCACCATCCCGGCGACCCCGGCGAGCAGCGCGACCACGAACGAGAACGGCCCGACCTGGTAGACGAAGGCGGTCTGGTCGAGATCGGCGAGCGCGGCGTCGGTCACGGCGCCCGACGCCCGCCCCAGCGCCGCACCGGCGGTCGTCACCGCGAGGGCGACCGCGAACCCGACGACGAGGGCGGTCACCGCCTCGCGGGCCAGCGGCGCCCGCCTGCGGACGATCGCAGCCGCCAGCGCCGCGAGGGGCCCGTACTCCGGGCCGAGCACCATGGCACCGACGACGGTCACCGGGGAGTCGGTGACGACGCCGACCGCGCCCAGCAGGCAGGCGATGGTCAGCATGACGGTGAACGTCACCGACAGGCGGGCGTCCTGTCCGGTGCGGGCGAGCAGTTCGTCCCAGATGACCGCGTCGACGCCCTCCCCCGGCGCGGCCTCCTCGGCGCGGTCGGCGTAGCGCGAGATCACCGTGTCCAGGGGGAACAGGACGATCGCACCGTCGTCGCAGCAGCCGAGCCCGCGCAGCGTGTCGACGAGCCCGTCGACCGCCTCCCGCGCGACGTCGGTCTCGACGACGTCGCTCGGCGGCTCCACCCCGGCGCCCCGCAGGACGACGACGTGCGTGGCCCCCGGCTCGCCGGTCACCGCGTCGAGCACGGCCTCGGTGCGCCCGGGCGGGGCGAGCACCCGCAACCGGATCACCGCGTCAGGCGTCCGTGCCGGGGTCGTCCACCGGACGGTCCTGCGGCTTCACCGGGTTGGCGGGGGCCGGCTTGCTGTCGACCCCGGCCTCCTTGCGCTGCGCGACGGTGATGGGCGCGGGCGCGGCCGTCAGCGGGTCGTAGCCGCCGCCGGTCTTCGGGAAGGCGATCACGTCGCGGATCGAGTCCATGCCCGAGAGCAGGGCGCAGATGCGGTCCCAGCCGAACGCGATACCACCGTGCGGGGGCGGCCCGTAGGAGAACGCGTCGAGCAGGAAGCCGAACTTCTCGCGCTGCTCCTCCGGGCTCAGGCCCATGAGCGCGAAGACCCGCTCCTGCACGGCCTGGTTGTGGATACGGATGGACCCGCCGCCGATCTCGTTGCCGTTGCAGACCAGGTCGTACGCGTACGCCAGGGCATGGGCCGGGTCGGACTCGAAGGAATCGACCCACTCGGGCGTCGGCGAGGTGAAGGCGTGGTGCACCGCGGTCCACTGGCCG